>JAEEKG010000037.1 GCA_016282315.1 Clostridiales bacterium
CACGACAATGACGGTCTTCACGACGAGCACCTGCTGCCTTTTACAGGCATTGCCAACTGGGACCTTGTGACAAGAGCGTTCAGCGAAGTTGGCTATGACAAAGAAGATCAGAATCTGAGCCTTGAAGTATTTGCTCTTCCGAGCAAACTTCCAGATGCCCTGATTCAGCCTTACTACAACTTGTCTAACGCTGTCGGAAGATCACTGATAGACAAGATAGTAAACAAGGATTTCTGATTTTTACAAAAACTACTCGGTCAACTATCACCGGGTAGTTTGTGCTATAGAAAGGACAACATATGGAAATACTGCCCATCGCACATATAGAGAATGGTTTTGAAGAGCTGTTCGGGATTCCCAGACAAAGCGGAATAGCCGAGAGTGTAGTTTCAAGAATAGTTTTCGAAAAAGAATACAGCGATATTAACGCATTCAGAGAATTGGATTCTTTTTCTCATATATGGCTGATCTGGGAGTTCAACCTTGCTGACAAAAAAGAGTGGTCTCCTACGGTCAGACCCCCAAAACTCGGCGGAAACAAAAGGGTCGGCGTATTTGCCAGCAGATCTCCATACAGACCTAACAAATTGGGTCTCTCATCTGTAAAAATCCTTAAGACGGCGATGGAAGAAAACAACTTTGTAATCTATGTAACAGGGGCAGATCTGGCTGACAAAACCCCAATATTTGACATCAAGCCCTATGTTGTGTATTCTGACTGCCATCCGGATGCCATGACAGGCTTTTCCCTTGACCCTAAAAATGCTGAATATTCTGTTGTTTTCAGTTCAGACGCAAAAGCGGATGAAGAATTGAAAAAAGAGCTGACCGAATTGCTGCAACTCGACCCAAGACCAGGGTACAAAGGCGAAGACAACAACGAGTATAAAATGAAGTACAAGGGGCACGACATAAGCTTTTCAGTTAATGGAAAAGTAATAAATGTATTAACAATTTGTTAATTTTACGTTTTTTATATATTTTTATGAAACTTTGTTGTATAATTATGCAGCAATAAAATTGAAAGGAAACAATTATGATAGTATCTAAAACACTGGCTGCAGCAGTTATGAAAGAAGCACTCATGACAGGTGCTGACTTTGCTGAATTGTATGCACAGGACAAAAAGTCACACGCTATATCTATCTCACATAAAAGAGTTGACACTCTCAAGACAAATGTAACTTATGGCGCAGGAATCAGAATAATCCAGGGAGACAAAGTCATTTACGGATACACTTCAGATCTTTCCAAGTCTTCCCTATTGAAACTTGCAAATGAGCTCGCTCAGTCATTTGACGGCAAAACTCCGACTGAGCCCAAACCTCTTGTAAAAGTGAGAAATCCCGGAAAGAACAAACCAAAGATTTATCACGACCAGATGACAGATGAAGAAAAAATAGCCCAGCTCAGAAAAGCTGAAAAAGTGATGTACGAATACTCTGAATATATTGTAAACGCATCATGCAGCCTGAGCGAAACCGATGAGGTTGTTGAAATCTACAACTCCAAGGGCAGATTCGTAACTGACACAAGAATCAGAACCAGACTCGGCATTGCTGCATATGCAGGAAAAGACGGACAGTTCCAGACCGGTTCTGAAAGACCGGGCGGTCAGTACGGCGATGAAATTTTCCAGATGCACGATGTTGAAAAGCTCGGCAAGAAGGCAGCTAAGTGTGCTGTTGACCTGCTCGATGCACCTGAATGCCCATCAGGCAAAATGACCGTTATAATAGGCAACGAATTCGGCGGAGTTTTGTTCCACGAAGCATGCGGACACCCGCTTGAAGCAAACGGTATTTCACACGATGAATCAGTCTTCTGCGGCAAACTCGGTCAGAAGATAGCATCTGACATAGTTTCAGCTGTCGATGACGGAACAATCGAAAACGGTTGGGGATCATCCAACTTTGATGATGAAGGCAATCCTACAACAAGGAATCAGCTCATCAAAGACGGCGTACTCGTAGGATACATGGTAGATGACTACAACGGCAAGAGAATAAACATGCCCTCTACAGGCGCCTGCAGACGTCAGTCATACAAATACTGCCCTACTACAAGAATGACAAACACATTCATTGAAAACGGCAAGAGCACTCCGGAAGAAATAATCAAAGCTACAAAGTTCGGTTTGTACTGCGTTTCATTCAACGGCGGTTCCGTTGATCCAACTACAGACAAATTCAACTTCACAGCTTCAGAAGCATACATTGTCAAGGACGGCAAGATAGACCATATGGTAAAAGGTGCGTCCCTCATAGGATTCGGTTACGAAGTACTGATGAACATTGATATGGTCGGCAACGACTCAGCAAGAGGCCAGGGCATGTGCGGTTCTTCTTCAGGCTCAATTGAAGCAGATGTCGGCCAGCCAACACTGAGAGTTCAGAACATGACAGTCGGCGGAAAAGGAGAAAGAATATGAACTTAAACAAATTATTCGAAGCAGCTAAAAAAGCAGGAATTGATCCTTTTGAGATTTCTTACGGTTCATCAAAATCCCTGTCTGCAGATATATACAATGACACTCTTGAGCAATATGCATCAAGTAATGACTGCAGCTTCACAGCCAGAGGAATATATCAGGGCAAACTCGGTTCCTTCTCTTCTGACAAAGTTGACCCAAGCGTAGCTGATGTAATGGTAGAATCCATCATTCAGTCAGCTAAATACGGTCTTGACGGAAATCCTGAATTCTTTATTGAAAAAGGTCAGAAATATAAAAAAGTAAACACATATTCCAAATCAGCTGATGAATATCCGGGCAAATGCATGATTGATGTTTCTTTGGATATATCCAAAAAAATCCGTGCTTATGACAAGAGAATCCAGATAGCTGAAGTAGGAATGTCCAAGTCTGTTTCAGAGGGCATATTTGCAAACTCCAAAGGTCTGAAACTCAAAGACAAATCAAGTTATATGGTTATATGGGCATCAACAAAGATTGTTGACGGACAAGATGTTGAAACAGAATTCGAAGTAAAACTTCTTTCGAACCCTGAAGAACTCAATGCCGATGCATTCGCAAAAGAATTAGCTGAGAAAACAGTTTCAAAACTCGGAGCTGCTCCTATAAAATCCGGAAAATACAATGTGGTATTTGCTCAGTCATGTGTTGCAAATCTTTTGAGACCTCTTCTCGGACAATTATCTTCATTCTCAGTAAGCCAGCACTTGTCTCTGTTTGAAAACAAACTCGGACAGCAGCTTCTCTCTTCAAAGCTTACAATCACGGAAAATCCTTATACAAAGACTCCGTTTGCAAGCAGCTACGACAGAGAGGGTATGCCCAGACAAAAGAAAGTTCTTGTCAACAAGGGCAAAGTATCTACATATCTGTACGATCTCGAAATGGCAAAGAAAGACGGAACAGCCTCAACAGGTAACGCTTCATTCATCGGTGGTTCAATAAGACCGGGTCTTGGCTTTGTCGAAGTAAAACCGGGAAAGAAATCTTTTGATGAACTTGTAAGTCTTGTCGGAAACGGTGTTTATATAGACTCACTTGAAGGTATAGGAACAGGTTACAACACTCAATCGGGTGACTATTCCCTTCAGGCTAACGGATATCTCATCGAGAACGGAAAAATTACAAAACCCGTTACGCTTATAACCGTAGCAGGAAATGTATTAAAAGACTTTGGCAAGATAATTGCAGTAGGCTCAGATGTAAAACTCCTTACAGGAGCTATTCAGACTCCTTCAATTGCAATTAAAAAGCTTTCAGTTTCAGGAATCTGATTTCACAAAAAATATAACGAGTAGATGTGTATTGCGTCTACTCGTTTTGTTTTATCTAGGCAAAAATTTGTATAAAAAGAAGAATTACACGTGAAGTTGTGAAAAGACTTGTCCAATAGGCATATTTATCTCAAGATCATTATTTGGATCAAGATTATATCTTATGTGCTCTTTGTTGATTATGACTATATGCTTACCTCTGAAATATCCCACATACGAAGCAGCTGGATATACTGTAAGTGATGTTCCTCCGATTATGAGGACTTCGGCTTCACTTATTGCATATATGGACTTTTCTACTGCTTTGTACGGCAATTGCTCTTCGTATAGCGTGACATCGCACCTTACCATTCCTCCGCAAGTGCATCTTGGAATCGGCTCTTTTGAATCGAATATGTAGTCTGAGCCATATTCTTTTCCGCATTTAGAGCAATAGTTTCTCAGGGTAGTTCCATGTATTTCATATACCCTTTTACTACCCGCTTTCTGATGCAGCCCATCTATGTTCTGAGTAACAATGGCTCTCAACTTCCCTTTTTCTTCCAATTTGGCAAGAAACTTGTGGGCATTATTCGGCTCGATGTTTCTTGTGTCCATTTTTTGTCTGTAGAATTCGAAAAAAACTTTAGGTTCATTCACAAGACAGCTGTGGCTCAGCAAATACTCGGGCCTGTATTGATCAAATCTCACATCGTGCTGATTGTACAGTCCATCCTTGCTCCGAAAGTCCGGAACACCGCTTTCGGTTGAAACACCCGCACCACCGAAAAAGACTATGTCATCTGAAGAGTCTATTATTTCCTGTAATCTTTTGATTGAGTCCTGCATATTCTTCCCCTCTGTTCATTCATTCCAAGGATATTTTACACCCTTTTTCGGGCAAAAGATAGAATTGGTTGAAAATATGTTAAATAAATCTAAAATCAATGTTGAATAAAAATTTTTCTTATGCTATAATTCCGTGAATTTTGACAAAGGTGGATTTAATATCATGTTAGATCACTATGAAGCAGCCAGAAAGTGCCTTGACAGTTGCGTAAAAGGATTCGTAAGCGAAATGAATTATGACAATCCAAACGCATATAATTATCTGACTTTTTCTCCTCTGGTTGCAATTACACATGACAGTCACATAGACAAGAACATCATCACAAACAGTGCAGCTATTCTTTGGAGTTTGTACTATATAGAAGACTTAGAGTACTACAAAAATGAAGACTGCCTCAAGAAAGCATTGCAGGTTTTTAAAGAAGTATATGGTGCAATGTATTCCGATGGTACATTTGATAACTATATAACAAACTTCCATGATCCGGCGCATTCAGGTTTTGTCATAGAAGGAGCCGCTGAAATACTCGAATTCTGCTACAGCAGGATGGGTAACACTCCAATCGAGCTTGAACTCAAGGAATTAACGCTGGACTATGTCAATAAACTAGCTCATGCAATATGTAATTTTGGCTTCCACACGCCAAACCACAGATGGGTACAATGTGCTGCTCTTTCGTTTGCTTACAAGTATCTTAAATGCCCTGAGTTCTTAGAGAGAATCAACAAATTCTTTGCTGAGGGCATAGATTGTGATGAAAACGGCGAATACACTGAGAGATCAGCCGGAAACTACAGCAGGATCTGCGACTGTTCATTCATGATGTATTCTCATTTTTCAAACACAACAGATAAATATGAATATGTCAGAAGAAACTTAAATCTCGTCCTCAGTTATATCGAACCGGATAATACAATCATGTCTTTGAATTCAACAAGACAGGATGTGGGCTTCAACTCAAACATAAGCATATACTACAAGGAATTCCTTGAACTCGCAATAATAGATGAAAATCCTTACTATGCCTGGATGTGCGATGAAATTGTGAGAAACAACAATGGTCTGTCGTCAACCTATCTTTCTTATTATATGCTCGCAAACTCGCCTGAATATATTGAAAAAATGCGCAGGATTGATTCTAAACCTATACCTAAAGACAGATCAAGATTCTTGCCCGAAAGCCTCATATACAGAAAATACATTCCAAAGTGGAATGCAACATGTTCTGTGATTGGCGGACCATTGACACCATACTTTTTCAAGCTCCAGTTCGGAAAGCACAGAGTGTTCGGAAGAATTGCAAGTTCTTTCTTTGGTGAACCTCACAGCAAATTCCGTCCGCAAACATTAGAGGAAAACCCTGATGGCTCATTTACTCTTACTTCAGTGGAATCACAAGGATACAGAACCCCACTAGAAGAGCCTCAAGGAACCCCTTATTGGAGACATATGGACCATTCCAAACGTGAATGGACAAATATACAAACATTAATCCGTAAAACCACCTTCCGTTTCGAAGAAGATGAAATAGTCATAGATGTATCTGCTGAAAAAACAGATAATGTTCCATGCAAATTGGAATTTGTGTTTGTTCCTGAACCAAATGCATTCTTTTTGTCAGACGATATAGACATAGGATTAAAAGCAGGATACTATATTGTGGGAACACACGAGTTCAAGGTTATTTACGGAATAAGCGAGCCCTGCATTTCCATTTCAGGATGCAAATACGAGCACAGATATGCAGAAACAATGAAAGGGTCAGAACCTTATGACGGAAAAACTTTTGTTGTTGCATCAACTTTCCTCTCTCCTTCTCAATATCAGGTGAGAATTAAATTCCACAAAGTACCTCTTCACGACTGGTCAAAAGAAAATTAAAAAAATTAACTATCGAGTGTGACATTAACTGCAATAGTGCCACACTCGATTTTGTTTTACCCTAAAAAAACACGGTATATTGCCCCGTTTTGTTTGCGTTTTTCACATAAAATGCCCGTTTTGTTGATTTTCACCGTTTTGAGAGTTAATATGTGATCAATGAATACGAAGGAGGTTTTTACGAATGAAACGAATTATCTGTTTATTTTTTGTTTTCTGTCTTTCATTGTGCTTAATTTCCTGTACGGGACAGAATGCAGAAAACCATTACTACCAAAATGGCTATCTCAAGTGTAATGAGATGCAACTTTACACTGATGTCGAACAGTTTTACATGTCTTCATCCATGCTTTCTTCTATAAGGGCAAACATACAAAATAAGGAGTATGGAAATAGGATTCTCTCTGCTATTGGAAATGTTAGGGCTGTAAAAATTGATTGGAATGATGAATTGATAGACAACGACAAACTACAACAAGTATTTGTCAATGGAATACAGATTAATTTTTCTGAATTTGCTCTTTTCATCGGGACCGATGGAACAGTCGTTTTGCGGGATTCAGATTGCGCATATATAACTGAGAGTTTTGCTGTCGATTACAATGCGATTAAAAATATGTGCAAAGAAATTGCAACAAAATCTGATCAATTGTTTTACTGAAAAACTTACAACAAAAAAATCGAGTATGATATCACAAACCATTCTTGTGGCATCATACTCTTTCTTTTTTCTTCATTTTATGTAAAAAAATAATTTGTTCATCAATTTGTTCATTAATTTGTTCATTTCCTTTGAAAACGTGAACAAATCGTGATACACTATCTGCAGCAAACAATTCTTTACAGATACAAGTGGCGTTTCCAACCACTATACTATCTGAGAACCGAGGCTTCAATGAATTTCAATAAAAGTGAATTTGTCGAATTGAAATCCATGTATGTTGACGAAATCAAAAAAGAGATTGTAGCGTTCGCAAATACACATGGCGGAACAATATACATTGGTGTGGAAGATAACGGAAACATTTGCGGTGTAGAAGATGCAGATGATGTGGTTTTGCGCGTCATGAATACCGCAAGTGATTCCATAAAGCCTGATGTAACTCTTTTCATTCATGTAAAAACTATAGTGGTAGACAAAAAAGATGTGGTTGAAGTTGAAGTACAATGTGGTACACATCGCCCTTATTATATAGGAACAAAAGGCCTCCGTCCGGAAGGGGTATTCGTTCGACAAGGAACATCATCTGTTCCAGCGTCTGATACTGCAATTCGCCAGATGATAAAGGAAACCGATGGAGACAATTACGAAGACATGCGTTCGCTCGAACAGGATTTAACTTTTGAAAAATTCACTGCTGAATTTGCAAAACGGGGATTATCTGTTGGCAAATTTCAAATGAAAACACTCGGTATGATTAATCATGATGGACAATTCTCCAATCTGGCACTATTACTCTCAGATCAGTGTCCGCAAATTATTAAAGCAGCAACCTTCGCTTCAATAGATCAGGAGAACTTTCAAGACCGTAGGGAGTTCACAGGATCTATACTCAAACAATTGGAGGATGCCTATTCTTATCTGGATATGCGAAATAACAATTCCGCAGAATTTGAAGGTCTTTTGCGTATTGATCACAAAGATTATCCGGATATTGCAATTCGTGAGTCTCTTCTGAATGCAATCATTCACCGCGACTATTCCATTTCGGCAAGCACTTTGATCAGTGTATATTCAGATCGTATTGAACTATTATCTGTCGGAGGCCTTGCCAGCGGAATATCCTATGACGACATTATGCTGGGTGTCTCTTTATGCAGAAATGCAAAACTTGCCAATGTTTTCTATCGAATGGACTTGATCGAGGCATATGGAACAGGAATAAAGAAGATCATGTCTTCTTATTCCGGTCATGATGAAAAACCGGAAGTGCTGGTTTCTTCCGGAGCGTTCAAAATAGTACTTCCAAAACAAGATTTTTCCTCAAAACCTTCGTCAAAAAATGAAACCAAATCCAATGAGACAGAAAAACGAGAAAATATTGTTTTCTCCATTCTCAAAGACCATAAACCACATTCCCGCAAAGAAATTGAAACAGAACTTGGTGTCTCTATATCCACAACACGAAGACTTTTGCAACAATTGTTGGATAGTAAACAAATAATTGCTACCGGATCAAGAAAAAACGTCCGTTATCTTTTGGCTTAATTAAAGAATTGAAAGTTATTTATGTTGCACAAATATTTCAAAAAATCGCAATTTTATTGCGAAAAAACTTTTTATAAGCTTTGCAATACGAAATATATGTTTTCGATTTATCTTGCATTTATCTTGCAATTTATCTTGCAATTTATCTTGCATTTATCTTGCAATTTATCTTGTATTTGTCTTGCAAAGAGAGTATGATATAGTCGATTATGGAGGTTATGAGAATGAATTTGGGTAGAGAAAATGAAACATTGGAATTTAAGGAATCAACAGCAGAATTTGATAGAGCATGTAAAGCTATTGTAGGTATGCTTAATAAATCAGGATATGGAACTGTTTATTTCGGAGTTAAAGATAGTGGTGATGTTATAGGTGTAATTATAGGAAAAGATACACTATCAACATTAACAGATCGAATTAAAGATTCAATTAAACCAAGTATTTATCCTTTAGTGTTAGAAGAAAAATATGGTGATAAATCAGTCATTAAAGTTACTTTTAAAGGAAATAATAAACCATATGCATATAAAGGTTCATTTTATATTAGAGTTGAACAGCAAAATTTACCAATTGATCCTCTTGTGATTAGAGAACTTATAAAATCTAGTCAAGAATATAATGATAATTGGGAAAAAGAACCATCAATATATGGTTTAGAATATGTTGATGAGGAAGCTCTTGATTTATATTATAGACAAGCTGTAGCAATGGGAAGAATTAATAAATATGATCATACTTCTGAGGAATTATTAACGCAGCTTGGCTTATTAATTGATGGAAAGTTAACAAATGCAGGATATTATTTATTTGGCAAAAACGCTTCCCTAGTGTATAAAGCTGTTGTTTATCCAACTACTGATAGAATTAATCCAATAGATTTGAAAAGATTTGAAAATAATATTTTTAATTTGATAAATCAAGTAATTGGTTTTATTAATGAAAAAATGAGTTGGAGAGTTGAAATCAATAAATTGCAAAGAACAGAGATTCCAGAAATACCAGTAGTTGCTATAAGAGAAATAGTTATTAATTCTCTTGTTCATTCTGATTTTTATGGAGACTCAGAGCATCAAGTGACTTTTGATCCTGAATGTGTTGAAATTTATAATCCGGGAGATTTCGGAGAATACACACCTCTTGATTATGTTAATAGTACACTACCATCAAGAACTAGACATAAAATCATTCAAGGCATACTATATAAAGCTTTTGATATCGAAACTCTCGGCAGAGGATTAAAAAGGACAGATTTGTTTTGTAAAAAAGCTGATGTTAAATGGAGTTTTACAAAATATTCTTTTGGTTTTTCTTTCAAGTTCTATAGAAAAAAACAAGATTTTGATGATGACTTATCATCAAATGCAAAGACAATATTGAATTATATGAATCATAATGATGGTATATTACATAGTATCATTGAAGCATCAAAAATATTAGGACAAAAAGAAAGAAGTGCATATAGTTATCTAGATGAACTGACAAAAAAAGGCAAAATTATAAGAATAGGGTCAAGAAAAAAAGGATATTGGAAAGTATTGTAGTAAAACAATGAAAAATTAGAAGGGCAATTATTATAAATATAAATCGCTTATGTTAAACAAATATATTGGAGATGGTACAATATCGAAGAATTACACTAGCAATGAATGTTCAATAGTTCTTCGTTCTACGGAATGTTCAAACTATGATTTCATTAGAAATGATCCTCAATTCATAGATATAAAGAAAGAACTCGAACAGAATTCAATTTGATTAACTTTTTAAAAACGAATAAATGATAAATATATTGCAAGTATGTGTGATGTTGATGATATGTTAGAATTGCTGAATTCGAAAAAATAGAAAAAGTGATCACCAAAGCGATCACCTAATTGCATTATAAAGTAAATTGATTAAGATCCTACTGCCAAGTCTGTAGCGGACTTTCACCGCCTAGTAATCGCTCATGCCGAGCGCACAAAAATGGGTCTGTTAAGAAACAGAAAAATTCTTAACAGACCCTTACTTCTCATATTTGAATGATAATTGTAACAAATAATATGTCACGCTCTATATTTTCTATTGTTAACTATTACCCTTTGAAAACAATTGTTTCAAATCCCATTATTTTTCCGAGTTCTTTTACTTGTTTTGTGTAGTCTCCGTAAATCATCGCAAGATGATGTCCAAAACATCCGTCAGCCAATGCATGTCTGAATTCTCTTACGTCGCCTTCAAGCTTTAAATATACAGCAGGGCTGCACTCATCGTCTCTGAAACAACAACCTACTATTGTTCCCTTTGCGACGATCATCTTTTCACCATGTCTGTCAAATCTGCCTATCGTGACTTCTCTTGTCTTGTTTTCACCGAGATTTACCTGTACCTTTGTTCCCCATCCTTCATGTGTGAAACTGCCGAGTTCATAAGGCATCTGCTCTTCCTTGATACCATTCATCCTGGTTCCCGGAACGGCATGTCTTATCTCAAGTACTTCCTCTTCAAACTTTCTTGGTCCGTACATAACTCTTGACATACCTATGTCATCAATTAAGTCCATACCCTTGAGTATGAGCATTGGATTGCCCATGAAAACGGATTTTTCAGACAAGTACATCAAAACCATTATTGCCATCCATACGTTGAGATCCTCTTCGCATGCAGAAGGCATTCCCTGGTCTTTAAGCAAAGCATGAGTCAGACAAGGTGTACATTTGTTCTTTGCCGGGAATCTTGATGCACAGAGTTCTTTACAAGGAGTTGTAAAGCCGTTGCAATCAAATCTCTCCATCATCTTCCTGACAGCCAAATAATACCTTACATCCTGCTTTATCCATTCAGGCTTGTCATTGTTTTTATATGCGCCTTTTATGAGTGTTTCAGTGATTTTGTCTATTTCATTCTGATCAATGTCTTCCATGTATGAAAAAACATCTCTGAATGGCATTCTTGTGTTTCTTATTCCGTATTTTGTAAATAAACCGTAAGCATTTGAATTACTTGTGTTGACGCTGACCGGGAATTCATTTGATGAAGACAAAATAAGGATTTTTGTGTTTCTTACTGCTTTTCTGACCCAGAGTTTGTGAATGAGTTCATTGAACTCAGGGAAATCATGAGCCATATAACCTTCTAGACCATTGTCTTTATAGAAACCGACCAGGTCTATGGGTGTAGGACCTCTGTTGATCATTGCAACAGGTACCCCGAGTGATTCTATCTCAGGCACTCTGTATGTAATCAGAAACAAATCCGTTTCGGAAATGTTCTCACGGAGTTTATCCAGTTCAGAATCTTTTACGACAAAACTCTCATCATATTCAATGTAGACAGTAGGCATAAGATTAACATGCCCTTTAATGTTCTCTTCCAGTGTTTTTGTCCATACTTTGCACTGTTCGCGACCTGTTCTGATCTCGTAAGAAGGTTGAAGTTCTTCAGGAGTTCCTACTCGACATGGTCCTTCCCAAGCATCGGTATGCACCATGTTACTGAACACCGGCCTTATATTGATTTTGACATCCATTGCATTTTTCATAAAACACCCCTAAATATATTTTTCCAAGGACAATACCCTGTCCTTAATTTTACTTAATCCGATTCTTCTTCTCTCATCAAGTTCCCCTGACAAATCTGTGTGGTTCAGAAAATCTATTTCCGTATTTCTGACCTGTTCAATCGTCATGTTAGAAAAGATTTCGCATATGCAAAGAGCTATGCCTTTTATGAGGAGTGAATCGGAGTCTGCATTAACTGTTACGACTCCGTTTTCGAGCTCCGCTTTGACCCAAAGGCCTGATACACAGCCCGGTATTTTGTTTTCTTTGCATCTTATATTCTTGTTTTCGGAGGACATGGCTTTTTTGACAAAGAAGTCAAAAAGATCAAGTTCGTCCATCCCCTGTATTTCTTTTTTTAGTAATTCCTGCGTGTCTATCATAACTTAAAATATGTAAATGCGTTGTTCAATTCATCAAAAAACGCATCAATTTCTTCTCTTGTATTATATACACCAAGCGATACTCTTACACAAGGACTGTTTGATGTTTTGTCAAAAAAGATATGTGCACACATTTCTCCTGATCTGACACAAATCTTATGCACAGCTAAATATGCAGCCAAGTCATATGATGAAATTTTACTGCAAGTAAAAGATACAAGAGGAATGCTTGATGACATGTCCCCTATGACATTCACTTTGTCACTGATTTTTTCAAAGCCTGAAAACAGCCTTTGTCTCAATTCTTTTTCAGTGCTTTCAATTAATTCTCTGTTTCGGGTGAAAAAGTCTATTGCTTGACCCAAAGCAAGGATTGACCCTACATCTGGTGAGCCTGCTTCAAACTTTCCGGGGCCTCTTAGCAATTTCAAAGGAGAGACCGATTCAATTGTTCCTCCGCCGTAGATGTGAGGGCGCATTGCCTTTATGTGTTTACTCTTAGCATACAGGACTCCACACCCTGATGTTGAATACATCTTGTGCGCAGAAAAATACAAAAAGTCACATCCCAGTTTTTTCACATCTATTCTTTCATGCGGCAAAAGCTGAGTTGCATCAAGAACAGATATGACTCCTTTTCTTTTACAGATGCGGGTCAAAGCCGAATAGTCTATACGAGTGCTGGATATGTTGGAAGCGCATGTAAAAACAGCTGCTTTAGTGTTCTTATCTATTCTCTTTTCGAATTCATCAACAGATATTCCGCCGTTAGAGTCGGTCATGACCATTCTTATACCGGCTTTTTTTGCTTTTGAGGCCATTTTCAGGGGCAAGAATGAGGAATCATGTTCAAGTACAGTTGTTACCACATTGCTTTTTTCATCCAAAAAATGGGCCAAAAAAGAGCCACATACAAGATTAGAAGACTCAGTTGCAGATTTTGTGAAGATTATTTCATCTTCTTTGCAACCTAAATACTCAGCTGTCTTCTTTCTTACATCTTCTGTGGCTGACTGGGCTTTTGAAGCCAAGTTGTATGATGATCTCCCTATATTCGAACATTCGCTTGAATAAAAATGGTAAAGTCTATCCAGCGCTGACTTCAGTTTCTGAGAAGTTGAAGCGCTGTCTAAATATATAGTATCAGGATTTTCTTTAAAAAACGGGAAACTGTCTCGCAGCTCGTTTGTCATTACTTTTCTCCCAAAAGCGACCACAATACATCCGTCAGATCATCTGTTGTATCTATTGACGGATAAGTGTCATCGTCTATCTTTACACCCAATTTATTCTCTATGTTCATTATGAGCAAAGTCTTTTTCTTTACTATCGAATTTGTGCCTCTGCAATCGGTTTTCGAAAATGAATTGGACAACTGCTCATCTGTGTAATGAGAATACTCAGTCATCTTTTTCAAACTAAGCTTGGCCAAAGCCAATATATCTTTTTCTTCTTCATTTTCGCTTAACATGAATCGCTCAAGGATATATTGTCTTATGTTTAATCCGAACTCTTCTTTTGTTCCGGAAGATTTTGCTCTTGAGATATACTCTTCCATTAATTAGATTTCTCTTCTTCCGTCAAGAGCTCTCATAAGCGTTGCCTGATCGGCATATTCAAGGCTTGCGCCGACCGGAACACCATAAGCAAGTCTGGTTGTCTTAACCCCGAAAGGCTGAGCAAGTCTTGATATATACAGAGCTGTAGTCTCTCCGTCAACGTCAGGGTTAGTTGCTATTATGAGCTCTTTGATTGTCTTTTGTCTGAGTCTTTCAACAAGCTCATTGAGTCTTATCTGGTCAGGCCCCATACCGTTTGAAGGGGACAAAACACCTCCCAAAACGTGGTATAGCCCGTTGAACTCTCTTGTCTTTTCAATAGCAAGAACTGCTTTTGTGTCTTCTACAACACAAACTACACTGCTGTCTCTTTGATCATCCGAACAAATGGGACACAGATCCGAGTCCGTGTAGTTGCCGCAGACTTTGCATGGTTTTACTTTTTCTTTTGCTTCCCTTATAGCGTCAGCAAATTCGCCTGCCTGTTCTTCTGACATTGCCATCAGATTGAAGGCATACCTCTCTGCTGTCTTTTTGCCGACTCCCTTAAGCGAAGCAAACTGTTCGATTAATCTTTGAAGCGGATAAATGTACTCCATTATCAGAAGAGTCCTCCCGGAAGTCCCATTGAACCCATGGAACCTGTAATCTTTTGCATCTCTTTTTCGCTTGTTTCTTCAACTGTTTTGATTGCTTCGTTAACAGCTGCGATTATAATGTCGGACAATGTTTCGATGTCATCCGGATCAACTATTCCAGGATTTATGTCAAGTGAAACTATTTCATTTTTTCCGTTGATTTTCACTTTGACCATGCCGCCACCTGCAGCTACTTCGTATTCTGCCTGCTCAAGCTCTGCCTGTTTGTTGGCCATGTCTTCCTGCATCTTCTGAACTTGTCTCAACATGTCACTTCTTGATGGTCCCTGTGGTATTCTAGCTTTCATTGATTGTCTTCCTTTCCGATTCTGTCTATAAGGTTATCCAGTGGAGTTTTTTCCGTTTCATCCTTGACGCATCTAAGCACAACACTCTTGTCGTTGTAAGTGGTGTTGCACACCTGGTTTATTGCCAATATGACTATAGGCAATCTCTTTATGTCTTTTGCATAATCGACTGCAAAATCGTTGTCGCAATTGACATAAAACTTTCCGTCTGAACCGGTGTAGCCTTGAGCGCCTCTTATGAATGTGGCAAGCATTGTATCTTGTCTTTGAACTTTTTTTATGATTTCAGGCCAGTATTTGCAGCTTGTCAAGGTCAATTTGCCTTCGGTCTTTTCAACTGTGGGATATCTCTCGAATGGCTTGAACAAATCACTGACATCATCAGTTTTTTTGTCTTTTTCTTCTTTTTCTGTCGTTTTTACTGCTTCGGCTTTTTCGGCAGGTGCACTAACTGCTTTCTTAAAATTTCCCGACGCGAGTTTTTCTTCAAGATCAGCTATCCTGTTGACAAGTGCAATAGGATCTGTATCAAGTGTCGGGTCGCAGACTTTGACAACAGCCATTTCCGCATAAAGCTTAGAGTTGGAAGGAAGCCTGTTCATGTCGCTCTCGGTCTTTGTGAATTCTTCAAGAATTCTCATCACCTTCATTACGGTAAACTTGTCTGCAGTGTGCTTTATGACTGAGTCTGACGAATATGTTCCTCTTGTCGCAATTGTCATCATAACATCTCTTAAAAACGCTATGAGCTCTCTCCAGAAAACTATTATGTCTCTGGATGACAAATATACGTTATCTATAATCTTAAGCGCATCAGCTGTTCTCTTTTCCGCTATGCACTCGCAAATGTTTGCAAGTAGATCAACAGGACTTGCTCCGAGAAGGTCTGATGCTTTGTCTAAAGTAATCGTGTCTCCGCTTCCCGCGCAGAACTCAAGCATGTTGAGAGCATCTCTGAACGATCCCTGCGCCATTCTCGCTATGAGATCAAGCGCTGCTGTTTCTGCGTCAATCTTTTCCCCTTCACAAACTGTCTTAAGTCTTTTTATGATATCCATAGGAGTTACTCTGTGGAAATCGAATCTCTGACATCTAGACATTATTGTGGCAGGAATCTTTTGAAGTTCTGTTGTTGCAAGAACAAAAATGACGTGAGCCGGCGGCTCTTCGAGAGTTTTGAGCAATGCGTTGAAAGCGCTTATTGAGAGCATGTGAACTTCGTCTATTATGAAGACTCTGTACTTCAGTTCAGCCGGTGTGTACACAACAGCATCCCTTATGTCTCTGATGTCGTCAACACCATTGTTTGATGCTGCATCCATTTCGACTATATCAGTTGCTGTTCCGTCAAGAATTGACTTGCATGACTTGCACACTCCGCAAGGGCTTCCGTTTACCGGATTTTCACAGTTGACGGCTCTTGCAAGGATTTTAGCGCAAGTGGTTTTTCCTGTGCCTCTCGGCCCGCAGAACAAATATGCGTGGGAAATCTTACCCGAAGATATTTCGCTCTTCAGGACTTCTGTTATATGATTCTGTCCAATGACATCTTCGTAGTTCTGAGGACGCCATTTTCTGTATAAAGCCTGGTACATCTCCCACCTCCGTAATACTAGAAATAGGATACAAAATCAGACCATGCAGCGCCAATCGACAAAGCGAATATACGCGTTATCGCAGTTCTTGCTCCAGACAGGCACGCCTGCGGCACATCCAAAAATCCACTTAATGCTGCTCTGTCCCCAGCCTGACATGGTTCATGGCATTGAATTGCGCAGGACCCATCCTTCAACACAAAAAGCATACGACACAGGCCGCACATTCGTGAGCCTCAAGAGTGCATTCACCCCTGCTGTAGCGGATTGCAGGTTCAGGGCACCGCTATCTCCCCAGTTAGCATGGCCTGATTTTGTATCCTATTTGAGTAAAGTGTGTTCCACTTAATTTAAGCTTAGTTATTATATCATAGATAAAGATTCAATACAATCTAATCTGTATTTTTTGGGTAATCTTTCTTTTTCATGTTGATGTACGGAATAACTCTGTGTTCGGGCAGGGATTTAGCCAATTCTGTTATCTCATCCATGAGATAATTGCAAATCCTCTCTCTTTCAAACTCGAGTTTGTTGTCCGGATTGAATTCAACAGGTTTTCCGTACACAATTGTTTTGAGTTTTGGGCAAAGATACATCGGAACAAAAGACAATTTCTGCTTTGTTTTCACATAGTACATTTTTGCTATGTCCACGAATTTGTCCTGAAACTCGTTTACAACATTGTTATGTCTTTCAATTTTTTCGGGGAAAATGTGTATGTTTTCCCCTTCTTCCAGTTTCTCAATTGAACCCTTTATTGTCTTTATGAGCCTTATATCCTTGTACACGGGCACAATATCTGCGTATTTGAATACGTAAACAGCCAGAGGCGCAATAATATATGACAATATCTTGTATAGCCACTTGATCCACTTTGGTTTAGCCCACCAGAAGTCTTTATATGCATATGCCGGAACTTCTTTTAATTCAGTCATCTCATATGTGCACCACACTGCTGTTGGTCTTTCAAAGTAGAACTGAAGTGCAACGGGCCCGTATACCTGGCAGTGATTGGATATGACCATACATGGTTCTTTAGGCAAATTCTCGGTTCCACTGGATACATACTTAGGCGACACAGCCTTTACTATGCTCTTTACGAACCTGTAGTGCCAAGGTATCTTTTTGTTAGACATCTATTGTTTCCTTAAGTTATTTTATCAAAGGAACAGACCTCTGAGATTCTGTGCTTTTGTTATTCTCTGAATAGCAACTACGTAAGCTGCGAGTCTATAATTTATGTTCCACTTAGCAGCTACTGCATCAAGATCATTCCAGGCGTTTACCATGATTCTTTCAAGGTTCTTGTTAACTTCTTCAAGTTCCCATGAGTATGACTGAAGATTCTGTACCCATTCAAAATATGAGACAGTTACGCCGCCTGCATTTGCAAGTATATCCGGAACAAGAATAATACCCTTTTTGGCAATTATATCATCAGCTTCAACTGTTGTAGGACCATTTGCCGCCTCAACAATATATTTGCACTTGAGATCATTTGCATTTTCTTTTGTGATCTGGTTTTCAAGTGCAGCTGGAATGAGCATGTCGCACTTTGTCAAAAGAAGTTCGGAATTTGTAATGTGTTCTACACCGTCTTCATCGTAGTCTTTTAGCAAATTCTTTTTATTTCCAACATATGCCAAAACTTTGTCTATATCTAGGCCTTTTTCGCATCTTATTCCGCCTGAGACATCGGATACTGCTACTATTTTACAGCCGTTGGCATAAAGGAATTTAGCTGCGTTTGATCCTACATTTCCAAATCCCTGAATAGCTACTGTAGTGTCTTTCGGGCTAACTTTGAGCTTCTTTAACAGTTCAAGAGCTATGATTGTAACTCCTCTGCCGGTTGCTTCCGGTCTGCCTAGTGAACCGCCTACGTCAAGGTCTTTTCCTGTAACAACACCTTTTACAGTGTAGCCCTTGAGAGCAGAATATGTGTCCATGAACCAGTCCATTATCTGGGCATTTGTGTTTACATCAGGAGCCGGAATATCTTTTTCAGGTCCGACAATCGGGAATATTTTAGCTGTATAGCCTCTTGTCAGTCTTTCAAGTTCTCCAAGTGACAATTCTTTAGGATTAACCTTGATTCCGCCTTTAGCTCCGCCGTAAGGAATGTTGACTACGGCGCACTTGAAACTCATCCAAGCAGCAAGCGCTCTTACTTCATTTATGTCTGAATCCTGATGATATCTTATTCCGCCTTTGCAGGGGCCTCTTGATGAATTGTGCTGAACTCTGTATCCTTCAAATACTTTTACTGTACCGTCATCCATCTTTACAGGGATGGAAACGGTGAGTTCTCTCTCAGGATATTTGACAAGAAGGTATTCCTGTTCGCTCATGTTTACTGCTTTTGCGGCCTTGTCCACAACCGCTTTGAAGTTTTCAAATGCATTATATGCCATATCTATTCTCCTTTTCGGGCCCATGCCCGTTAATTACTCATGTTTTTTTGCTTTTATTCTGCTATTTCAAATCCGAAAATCTGTTTCAGCTTTTCGTCATAAAAGTCTTCGATTATAATGTCAGCTCCGCACTCGAGCAATATTTCCCTTTGTCTCTCTGCCCCTTTGCCAAGCCTTCCTATGTTGTATGCCCCGAGCTCTTTGCCTGCCGTTATCTCGGATCTTCCGTCGCCCAACACAAGGATCTCATCGCCTTTTGCTCCGAGTTTTTCAGCAAGTTCCTTCATGATGTCAACTTTGGGAAGTTTGTGATTCCAGCTGGACCCTATAAGGCCTTCCATCTGCTGTCCTGCTCCCAACTTGTAGCCCAAAGTTACAACTTCTTCAAACATTCCTTTTCCTTCTTCGACAACAGCACCCGTGACGAAATAGTTCTTTACGCCTCTGTTGTGAAGAAAGTCAATGAACTGCATTGATCCTCTGACCATGAAGCTTTCAGGATCCTTTTTTGCCTTTTCAAGATTAATGTCACGGCAATAAGCATTCAATACTTTTTCATACAACTTGAACAATTTCGGGGTATTCTCACTGAGATACTCCTCCATTTGTTCAGTATCCCTTTGTTCAAATGTTTCTTTGCCAAGCCATATTTGTTTGATCTTGTATGAGTTGAGCTCATAATCGCAATCTATGTCTATCTTTTTTTCTTCAATGGCGCGTCTTATTGCCCATTCCATCTGAGTCAGACCGGATAGACCTGCTGACTCAACACAGAACTTATCTGTTTCTGCATATTTCTGTTTTCCGGCTTTGTCTGTGAGTCTTTTTACATTGTCGGTTGAGTCATAATCTTCCGGCAAGCCGTTTTCAATCACATCATTTAAGACAACACTCATGACTGGAGGCCAGTTTCTTATGAGGGAATGCGTGCCGTCAACGTCGTGAAAAGCATATTTAATTGTTCTTTTTCCGCATCTTGAATTTTTGTCTTCAATTACCAATGCTTTTTTATCTTCCATAAGACTTTTCTCCAAAAAAACAATTATGTTTTGCATTATCGTCACAAATCCCAATAGCATTGGCTACTGGGACAATGTTTAATCGTCATCTATTGTGTCATAAAATACAATTTCTTCATTGGTTAATGAAGAATCTTCTTTATCGCAATCGACTGTTCTTTTTCGGAACAGGAATGAGACAATCTTAGAGAAAAACGCCTTGAACCAGCTTTCCTTTTTGTTCTCAGCCATTTATTTTGACCTCGATTTCCTGAGTCTGCGCTGTCATCTGGGCTTTTCTCTTCTCTTTGAATTCATACATGTTCTTGTCAGCAATATAGAATGTCTCTTCGCCGAATTTATCGTTTTCGACTACAGCCATGCCATATGATACGGTCGGGAAATTTGGATCAAGTTTTCTCTCCTTTTCCACCATGTCGTCTATCCTTTGAACCATTGACTTTAAGAATTCCTTGTTTTTAGTCAGAATTATGGAAAACTCATCTCCGCCTATTCTGTAGCACTTTCCACTCGAAGAATATACTTTCAAAAAAATCTCTCCTATTTTTTCAAGGACATGATCGCCGTATTCATGACCGTTGTCATCATTCACAACCTTGAAAAAGTCTATGTCATAAACCATTATGATGGAGTCTTTCTGAATATGTCTCAAATTGACTGTAAACGCATCTCTGTTGAGCAATTTAGTTATTTCATCATACTCTTTTGTTCGGTTGGCCAGGAATATGATGTATAGGAGCACTGTAAGGGTGAATGACAAAAGGAATACCTTGACTTCCGTGAAATATAGCTGAAGTACTCTTCCCGTGAGCAAAACCAAAGACATAAGACCATAAATGTAATACGAAGTATTCTGGCTCTTTTTGTTTACGGTAATAACCATTATTTGCTGAACAATGAAGAACGCTATATTTAACACTGTGATTACATACAGCATGGGTCCGGCTGAAACCTCATATTCTTCACTGACTGTTGCCCCACCCCAGAACCAGAATGAAATTGCGACCAAAACAAATTCAAGCGCAGGAATAATGCCAGTAAGGTATATGGTCTTTTTCCTGGTTGCCATAAGGTTTGCAACCAAAAACAATTGTATTGAAAAGAAAATCTGAGTTGCTGGATACAGATACGCTATAGCCTGAGGAGAAACCAGTCTTTGCAAATATAAGAATTCGAATACAAATTCGTATATAACGGCGACAATCTGAACTATGCAAATGTATACAAGTTTGTGAGACTGCTTTTTTGTAAGCATGTTGTTGTTTGTCAAAAACAAAATAATAGCAACAATAAGCATAATGTGTGAAAACGTTATGATACCAAACAATTGCAAATCCGTCATGCTTTCTCCTCCCTTCCTTACGTATTATCTTGCTCAAATTATTGTGTAATGTTTTCTTTTTTATCCGCTTTGATTTTGTACATATTTATGTCAGCTTCCTGAAGTTTGTCAGCTTTTTCATCTATGTTGCGAATAATTGAATAACCGACCGAAACCGATTCTATAGGTTCAAATAAAGATTTAACTTTTTCTATTTCAGTATTGAACTGTTCTATGAGAGAATCAACCTTGTCGAGTTTCTTTGTTAATATGACGACAAACTCATCTCCGCCTATCCTGTAACAAGTACCATACTTGCCGAATGCATTATGAATTGCATCACCAACTGCTCTTAAGCATTCGTCTCCGTATTGATGTCCCATTGTATCATTTAATTTTTTAAAGCCATCAATATCCATCATGAGATATGCGCATGGGAAACCCAATTTTTCAACTGCCAGCGCATAACTACGCCTGTTCATTAGTCCAGACACATGATCGCGCTGCAATACAAGGTCCATGTAGTACAACACAAACAATCCGGAAGCTATGATTGCACCAATCCATGTCGAGTGAATATCCGGGTTCATGATGTGCAAAAAGAATCCGAAAAGGAATATGACGAGCAGCGAAGCCAGCGTCGGAAGATTAGGCCTTTGGAAACGTACTGCAGCCTTGTACACTCTTATAATTACATAAACCACAAGGGCCACAATAATTCCAATGAACAATATGTACATCGGTTCTCTGTGATATACGTTATTCTCATCATAACTGAACGTCAGGCGAGTGAATATTGAGGAAATACAAACTATTGAGTTCAGGATCATCGCCGGAATCGTGATGTATTTGTATGTCTTTCCGAGTCTGCTTGTTGCGCTTGCGATAAAGAACAGCGGAACCGGAGCAAGAGAATGCTCTATGGCTTTTCCTATGTACAGGACAATACTCAGATCGTTCATATTCCAGTGAACAGCATGCGATGTCACAAACTCTGCAATCTGACATATACCGAGACATATGAAAGATAATACAAAGCCTCTCTTGACACGAGGGGATATTGAATTTGTATTCATAAGCGTGATGATACAGGAAATCATAAAGACTTCCAGTACTATTACTATTCCTGCAAGTATAGACACAACTATCCCCTCCTTATACATAGTAATACATAATATATTATATACCTATTTATGACAAAAGTAAATTGTTTTTGAACTCAATGTGGTTGTAGCACAATTCTGAACCGAGCTTTCATTACCATGCAGTCATGAGTAGTTCACTTATACCGACATTTATACCGACATTTATACCGACATTTTAATGCTGTGAGCAGTTGTGAACCTATCTTTCATTGCCATGCAGTCATGAGTAGCTCACAATATTATAACAAAAAAGATGCCTCTTTTTATAAAAAGCAGTTGACATTTGCATATATGAGTGATAACATGTGTAAAGCAATTTTGCTTTACACCAAAAGGAGTGCTCTATATGACAGGAAAAGACTTGTCTTTGGTTATCCTTTACGATATATACTCAAATCTTTTGTCGGAAAAGGAAAAAGAGTCTTTTGAGTATTATTACCTCGATGATTTATCTTTGTCCGAGATTGCCGAAATAATGCACACATCAAGACAAGGAGCACGTGACAACATAGTCAGAGCCGAAAAGAGTCTGCTCAATTATGAAGAAAAGCTTGGTTTAAAGAAAAAAAACGAAGAAAACGACAAAAACATCTCTCTTGCAATTTCACTTCTGGACGAAGGAAAGAATGAAGAGGCAAAGAGAGTTTTGGAAAATACAAAGTTCTGACGGAGGTTACTGATGTTTGGCGGATTATCCGAAAAATTGAGTCAAGCGCTCAAACTGTTCAAAAACAAAGGCCGTGTAACCGAAAAAGACGTAAAAGAAGGCATGAGAGCAGTCAAGATGGCTCTGCTTGAAGCCGATGTCAACTACACAGTAGTTAAAGAATTCACAAACAAGGTCAGCGAAAGAGCTGTTGGATCAGAAGTACTTGAAAGTCTTGTTCCTTTCCAACAGATTATAAAGATAGTAAATGAAGAGCTCACTGCAATCATGGGTTCTACAAACTCTAAACTGACAGTTGCTTCAAACCCGCCTACAGTCATCATGGCATGCGGTCTTCAAGGCGCAGGAAAAACAACCAACTGCGCTAAGCTCGCTTCCCTTTTGAAAAAACAGGGAAAGAATCCTCTTTTGGTTGCTTGTGACGTATACAGACCGGCAGCAGTTGACCAATTGAAAATAGTGGGAGAAAAAGTAGGCATCCCCGTTTATTCTGAAGACGGAAACAAAAAGACAGTTGAAATTGCAAAACATGCAATGGCTTATGCAAAAAAGAATTTGCTCGACACAGTGATTGTGGACACTGCAGGACGACTTCACATTGATGAAGAAATGATGAACGAACTGAAGAATATAAAAAAAGAGGTCAGTCCTCATGAAATTCTTCTCTTTGTCGACGCTATGACAGGTCAGGATGCTGTAACCGTAGCAAAGACTTTTGATGAGTTGTTGGATATAACCGGTGTTGTAATGACAAAGATGGACGGCGACACAAGAGGCGGTGCTGCTCTTTCAGTCAAATACATAACAGGTAAGCCAATCAAATTCGTAGGCACCGGTGAAAAACTCGATGAAATCGAGCCTTTCCACCCAGACAGAATGGCCAACAGAATTCTCGGAATGGGCGACATGCTCACTCTGATTGAAAAGGCTCAGCAAAGCTTTGACGAAAAGAAAGCGGCTGAGCTGGAAGAAAAAATCAGAAAACAGAGATTCACTCTTGATGACTATCTGGAACAGATGCAGCAATTAAAAAACATGGGATCTCTTGAATCAATGGTCGGAATGATTCCCGGAATGAGCGCGGGTCAGCTCAAAGACGCAAAAGTCGATGAGAAGATGATGGCAAGAAACGAAGCTATCATAAAGAGTATGACAGTACGTGAGAGAACGTATCCTGATGTACTCAATTATTCAAGAAGAAAAAGAATTGCCGCAGGCAGCGGCACAAAAGTTGAAGATGTAAATAAACTCATAAAGCAATATGAGGCGATTTGCAAGATGATGAAGCAGTTCTCAAAGAACGGCGGAAAAGGATTCGGCCGAGGCGGAATGCCTTTCAGAATCTGATAAAACAGTAAATATTTCCTGTAATTGCTCAGCAAAAATCAAGGAATAAAATAAAAAATACAATATACATTTTTCGGAGGAAAAGAAAATGGCAGTTAAAATCAGACTTAGAAGAATCGGAGCTAAAAAAGCACCAGTTTATCGTGTTGTAGTTGCAGATTCACGTTCACCACGTGACGGCAGATTCGTTGAAGAACTCGGATACTACAATCCAATGACAGATCCAGCTGAAATTAAAATCGATGTAGAAAAAGCTAAAGTTTGGATCAAGAACGGCGCTCAGCCAACCGAGACAGTTAAAGCCCTTCTCAAAAAAGCTGGAATGACAGAATAAGAGGCGCGTCATGACAGACCTTTCAAAGACATTAAAAGATATCGTCTCAGCAATAGTAGATGATCCAAGTCAAATTAATGTCACAGAATCTGTTGACGAAGACAATCACGTCACTCTTACACTTTCAGTAGCACCGGATGACATGGGAAAAGTAATAGGAAAGCATGGTAGAATTGCACAGGCCATCCGTACCATAATGAGAACAGCAGCCGCTGAAAATGGTCAGAAAGTCACAGTAGACATTGAGTAACTAACCAGAAAATCAAAGCACCATCGGATAGATTTCCGGTGGTGTTTTTGTTTATTACGTCGATTGTCGAGATATGAGAAACTATTATTTATTTACTCAGCATAGTTTCGACTTTACCCAGAGTCTTGAAAAATCTGTGAGTTGCTATCATTGGCCCAAAGCAACAGCATCCGAGCATGTTCCACCAGAACATGTGTTTAAATGATGTGTGTTTGCCTTCTATCCCAAGAACTTCAGCTTTTTGTCGAATTTCTTTACAAACTCTGGCCATCCAGACAAGTGTGTATATGAATAGTGTTGGTATTCCCAACAAATACGCTTTCCAGTATGGCATTAGTCTATGTCCTAATATGTTTTCTAGTTCTTTCTGTAAACCGCTGAACGGCATGTAAAACAAAAAGAACAATCCCGCTGTAAAAAAATCTATAAAGCCGAGTAAAAAGCCCGGACTATTTTTGTGCTTATATTCCATATTTTTTCTATTTCAGATGAGAGAACGGAAGTTCTTGATTCTTGTAAAAGAAATACAATTAGAGTTGTGGTGTGAATCTGCCTGATTGAATCCGAGTCTCAATAGCATCACTATATCGTCTCCGTCATAATCCCAGTCAGGATACTGCAAACCGACCATGGTGCGATCCATTTCGTGATAATCAAACAATTTCTTGACCACTCGCCATTCGTGCAAATCCTTTGAGACAGCCATGGAAATAACAGTTCTGTGCCATGCCTGTTCAAGCGACTGCTCCGTACCTATCATGATATACATTTTGCTCTTTGGATCATATTTGACACAGAACTTTGAGTTGCATCCGACTGGACAATCAGGAATAGAATTGAAAGTATAGGACTTGTCCGGTGTTGAAGGGTCAATATTCAGAACAATTGTTTTTCCTGTATGCGGCACACCTTTTGCAATATCCATGCGGTAAAGTGCATGCATATTTCCGTTATCATCACAGACGATATTTCCTTCAATATCTGCTCCCTGATCATCTAAACCTGGTCCAACATTCTTAGGGGAACCCGGCCAATTTGGATCGTGAGAAATAAACTCAGACATTTCCCAGTTCTGAGGATTCAACAAATCCGAATCACTAGGCGCAGATATATATCCCATACCAAAGCCTATCTGATCCCATTTTCCCATAGAAATAGGAATCCACAATCTGCCGTGTGCACTAACTACTGATCCCGGTGCGCTGTGATAAGCTCCCTTATAGCAAGCATAGAAAAGCGTGGAAGGAGCAGACCAAGTGTTTCCCTCATCTTCCGAACAGCTGATTACTGCGGCTCCCTGTCCGTTTGTTCCGGAGAACATATATATTTTTCCGTTGTGCAAGAAGAGTCTTCCCCAATAACAAGGGAACAAATCTCCCCTCCAATGCCAGCTGACACCGCCGTCATCAGAATAATAAAGGTGGCTGAGACATGCATACTCTTCTCTTCTGCTGAATACATCCATCGAAGCAAGCAATCTTCCGGACGGGCATCTCACTATAGAAGGACCTGCGACAAATATTCCTGAGAAGTCGAAGACCGTGTCATCCGGGTGAAGATAACACACAGGAGTGTCACCAGGCATTTGCCCTGTTCGAACGCGCCTGGTTATACTTTTATCTGAGCCATTTCTTGACAATGTCACTTCATAATCCGCAAGATTTTCAAGATCAGAGATTTTTACACTGTATGGAGCAGGATTAATTGTTCTGACTACTGTTTCTTCTCCCATTTTGCGGACAGTAATTGAATGCTCTCCATCACTTCCGTTATCTATCCACTCAACCTCAATTGAACCGTCAAACGGAATAATCTTTGTTATGTGTGGATTTTGTGTTTCTCCAATAAACCTGTATGGCTTAAACGGCCTGTATAACAAACTGGTCATTGCTTTCATAATCTTTCCTCCGAATTTTTGAAAATTGCCTCCTGTTTTTGTTATGGAAACAGGAGGCATAACTGTGTCATGAAACGCTGAAATCCTGGTCGTAATTTATGATTACGTCATAACCCGGATTATTGTTTTTAACTTCATCTTTTATCTGAGCAATAGTTTCATGAGGATCCGAGTCATCAAAAGAAATGACAAGATCGAATATGATTATCTTCTGCTCTTTATATACGTAAAAACCATGTATCTGAAGTGCATGAGGATATTTAGGCAATATATCAACAACTTTGCTGTAAATTTCTTTGGTCAGAGGATCTTCTAAGTTTTCTGCATACACACCTACAGTCATAAGTGTATTGTACTTAGTGTACATCAAAAGAGATATCTCTCTTTCAATCGTCTGAATTTCAGCAGCTGTGACATCGTCTTTGACACCTACATGTACTGACCCGATGTTTGTGTTGTGACCATAACTGTTAAGAATCAGGTCATAACATCCATGAACGCCGTCTATGGCACAAATCTCTTTTTTGATTTCAGTGATGTATTCTCTGTCAAACCTGTCGCCTATCATAGAGGACAGTGAATCTTTGAGAACTTCAAAACCTGTCTTGATAATGAACAAACCGATTATGATACCCAAGTAACCTTCAACATAGAAATTGGCAAATTTAGCAAGCAAAATGCCTATAAGGGTTGAAGTTGAGAGTATTGAGTCAAACAAAGCATCCATTCCTGACGCTTTAAGGGCATCGCTGTCAAGCTTAGCTCCTCTTTTCTTGAAGAACAAACCTATAAGCACCTTGCCTACAACAGCAGCTGCGATGATGACAATTGAATATATTTCAAATGTTGGCATCGTGCCGAATTTGAAATAGTCAATTATAGATTTTATTGACTCATATATAGCCATAGCACCCGCAAAAAGAATGAGCATGGCAATCATTGTAGATGTTATATACTCTATGCGCCCATATCCATATGGGTGTTTTTTGTTAGGCTTTTTTGCTGCCAGTTTAGTACCGATTATAGTGATGATACTTGACAAAGCGTCTGTGAAGTTGTTGATTGCATCCAAAATGATTGATACTGATCCTGCAAGCACACCGACAAATGCTTTGAAAAGAACCAAGAAGAAGTTTCCTATAATACCAACAAAACTGGTCTTAATTATCTCTTTTTCTCTGATTCTTTCATTCATAAAAAACCACTTCTTTTCTTAATATTTACTCTCTGCTTCTGGTGTTGTCGGCAATGTTCCACTTTCTTATAGTGTTCATCGCAAACAGATGACAGAGTACAATTACAACTGTTATGAACAGAATTGCAAGCCACAGGTACGGCCATGAGAATACGAACGGATATTTTTGAGTATTGCTTGATGCCATATTAAACAGCATATTTGAGAAAAAGCATCCTGCAGGAACGGCAATTACTGCGCCGCTCAGTGTCTGGAGTACAGTCTGCAGTGTCCAGAATGCGGATATATCTGATACTTTGAATCCTATGGCTCTCATGACGGACAATTGTCTCTGCATTTCCATCAATGCGTTCTGATTCATGATGGAAAGGATTGCAAATGAAATTGCAAGCGAGAAAATAATCATTATGTAGATGAATATATCTATCGAGTTGAATATACTTCTCAAATCGCGTTCAAGGGATCTTGTAAACACAATCAAGCACTGGTTTTCGTTTTCGCTTATATAGTTCAAAAATGCATTCTCATCGCTGATGTTCAACAGGAATGAAGATACATATTCTATTCCCAACTCATCCATCTGAGCTTTTGACAAATATGTAATAGGGTGGAAGTATTGATTTGATTCTTCACTTACCAAAACCTGTTTACCGTTGATAGTAACATTTCCGCCTTTGCCAACTCCGAGATTGTTGACATTGTTTGTTGTAAGGACAATTCCCTTGTCAGATATCTTAGTTGTTTTCAAACCATCTTTTGAAGGGATGCTTACAAGGCCCAGGTTTGAATTGTAGTCATATGCAAGACACTCAAGGTAAACCGACTTATCTCCGACTTCAGCTTTTGTATAGGTGTAATAGCAGTCTTCAAACATCGGATTGCCATTTGAATCCTTTTTGATAAATGACTGACTTTTCAGTCCTTCCACAAATGTAGGATCTGCCTTAGCAGTAAGATATACCTGGCAGTCATAATTCAATCTTCTGTTAACGGATTGGTCTACCATCTCAGTCTTTGAAACATAGAAGAAGGACGACAATATGATGAGGGTGAGCGATGCAAATATTGAAAACGCAGAAGCAAATGCTCTTCTCGGGTTCTGAGCTATTGAGTTTACGCCGAGTTTGATGCTCATAGGAGCTCCCTCGATCCATTTTTCAATCCATTTCGGAATAGGTTTTCTCTTTGCTTCGTTTGAAATTGTTGCATCCTTAGGTGTAATTCTCAAAATGCTCTTACACGAAATGAGGGTTGCAATCACTGAGAACAATAGCAATCCGAAAATTGCCAAAAATTCAATACCCACATGCAAATCCGCATTCAATACAGGTAGTGAATATGTTCTCTTCATGATTTCAGTGAGCATTGTGTTCATCCAATACCCTATAGGTACACCTATAATAGCCGAACTGATTGACATAAGTACTGCAAATATGACGTAAAGCGACATGATTTCTTTGGAATCAATACCTATAGACATCAATACGCCTATTTGTGATGTCATTGCCTTAATCATCTGGTTCATGAACAATCCTACGACTATCATCGTGATTGCGTAGAAGAATACCGTCAGGAAAACGCTGGCAATTGTGACCTGTCTCATCGCACTGTTCATATACACTTTAAATGGGAATTGAGAAGATGTCTGAGTCTTGCTGACTTTTACGTCAGTGTTGCTTTCAAGTTTTTCCTGAACACGTTTCACAACTTCTTCTTCATTTGTTCCAGGTGCACTCTTTATGACTATCTGGTTAGCGTGATCAAACACATATTCTTTTGCAAAATTAGTTATTATAGGGAAAACTATTCCCGGAATTGAAACTATTGAGTCATATTTTTCTTTGAAATCCGGGTCATTGTCCAGTAGTTCCCTGACCTCTTTTGCGAGCAAATCCAAGCCGTCGCCAAGTGACTGCTCAGACAAATACATGTACCCAAAGTCGGTGTTGTCAGACCAGATGTAGTCGTTTGCTCTTGGGTAAATACCTTCTATCGTTTCAACTATTTCGTTTACATAAAAGTCCAGAAACAATCCGAAGTATCCGATTTTTACCACATCTCCGACTTTAATTGAATTGTTGTTTGCAAATTTCTGAGCAATACCGATGTTTATATAGTTTGGATTCTTATCAACCGAAGAGACAACATATCTCTTCAGAATTTTGTCGTTTTCGTTATACGAGAAAATTCTCGTGATTATTGTACGACCATCAGCCTTTTTGAAATATGCGTCAATAGTAAATCTCGATTCAACGCCGTCAACTCCTTCAAGATTCTTCAGATCATTTATGTGTTTTCTGTCTATGAAGTTTGTTGATACCTGAATGTTGAAATTTCCGTAATCTATTTCATATTGATCATATTTTTCTCTCAAATTGACCACAGATGAACCAAATGCGGAAAGCATTGACACGGCAAGTGTTCCGACCACAATCATCGACAAGAAGAGACCGAAGAACCTCTTGAAGAATGGTTTTAACATGTACTTTAACATTACCACTCTACCTCTTCTGCTTTGACTATGTGTTCGTTAATGACGTCTGACACAACCATTCCGTTTTTCATTGTGACAACGCGGTTTGCCATCTGAGCTATTTCTCTTGTATGAGTTACAAGAACGATTGTCTTGCCCTCTTCGTGGATTTCTTCAAGCAATTTCAACACCGCTTTACCTGAAGTATCATCAAGGGCGCCTGTTGGCTCGTCGCACAGCAATATCTCACTGTCTTTGTTAAGAGCTCTTGCTATAGCAACTCTCTGCTGCTGACCGCCTGACAATTGTCTTGGGAATTTATCCTTCTTTTCAAGCAGGCCTACTCTGTCAAGCAAAGACAATGCTCTTTCCTTGTTACGGCTGCCAGGAGCCAGTGTTACGTTCTGATATACCGTAACATCATTAATCAGATTGAAGAACTGATAAACGAAACCTATCTCGTTTCTTCTGTAGAGAGTAAGACCGCTATCTTTCAGTTTGCATATATCTCTTCCGTTGACTATAATCTCGCCTGAATCTACTTTATCTATGGCACCTATCATGTTGAGGAATGTGGATTTTCCGCTTCCTGATCCTCCCAGGATGACTAGGAAATCATGTTCATAAACCTTCATGGACACGTCGTTCAACGCATACATCAAGGCTTCCCCTTCACCATATTTCTTTACCAGATTCCTGGCTTCAATTAGTACTTTCTTTTCTTCTTGGCTCATGACAAACTCCATTTAATTAAAATATGTTTATATAATATTTATTTTTTGACCTTTTTTCAAGATATATGATAAATATTATTACAATCCAGTACAGAAAATATATTGTTTAAAACAGATAGTTCTTTCTATATTGTTGTTTTATCTTCTGAATTCTCCAGTGTTGTAATCGAAAAAAGTGCGTATTTACGCAAAAAAAGTGAAAATACGATTAATAGACATAGATAATGATTCCCACAAAACACTCAAATAGCCGATGAACTGTTCGATCACCGGCCATGATTGTATTGAATTGTCATCTTTTTTTAACAAACTCAAGTTGAACTTTAGACCCTGTTCAAAGATTTGAAGTTCTTTGCGTTGCTCTTATACAGCCTGCGGAAGACCTGATAATTTCGGTCATATACTTCTCTGTTATCCGGATTCGGATGATAAACCGCTTTGATAGGTATTAGATTCTGTGCAGTTTCCGGTGAGTCTATGATTTTCATTCCGAGTGCAATCATAAGAGCTGCGCCAATTGCTCCTGCTTCTTGTGGTTCATCAATTGTTTCTATATCTCTGCCTGTTATGTCCGCAAGCATCTGAGATGTTACAGGCGAAAGCGCTCCGCCGCCAACAAACCGGATGGTATCGGATGTTTTTATTTTTGCCGACTCACATTCAAGCAACCAACGCAGATGATAACAAATCCCTTCAAGCACGGATCGAATCATATCACGCTTCCCTGTTTCAAGCTTTAAATTGAAGAACATTCCGGCAGCACAGGAATCTTCAAACGGACTCCTGTTTCCATGCATCCACGGAGTAAATATAACGCCATGTGCTCCAGGTGGCACTTTGCTCACTTCTTCCGACAGATAATCATACAAGCTCTTGTATTTACTCTCATGATCTTCCGAAACATTTTTATTCTTCAAATACAACCCCACTTCATCGAGCGCAATGTGATCCTTGACCCATTCAAAACATTTTCCTGCTGTCTCAAGCTCAGCGTAGTAATGATAACACCCTTTGAGCCCTGCAATTACACCTGTCATGCTATTCATCGGATCTACTGCCTGATGATCCATGAGTGTGATGACCCATCCCGATGTACCGATATAGATATGCGTCTGGCCAACTTTTGTACAACCTGCACCGATGCCAGTCAGAGTTGCATCTCCTCCGCCTCCGAACACAGGTATTCCTTCGGGTAGTCCCAAGTCTGACGCTGCCTCTGCAGTCAGCTTCCCGGCTTTATCTGAGCATTCTATAAGATCCGGAAGATGTGCAGGATTCACACCGTACATTTTGGCTAGTCCCACATTCCATCCCTCTTTACCTTTTCGTGTGTCGTAAAGAAATGTTGCAAAAGCAGAATCCACCGTCCTCACGATATTTCCGGTGCAACGAGCGATTAGATAGTCATTTACATCGAGCCACTTATATACTTGCTCAAAGATCTCGGGTTCATTCTTCTCGACCCATTTGTACTTATATACTGGGTCTTTTACGCTCATTGATGCTGTTTTATTGACTAAAAGATTCCGCAGGAGCTTGAATAAATTACAGCCGGAAAACTTGATTAGACCTTTTCCGATCCCGTCTTCAAATTCATTGACCGCTCTATTATCAAGAAAATTCATAGGACGGCGTAATGCTTTTCCATTCTTATCTACCAGCACCACGCTCTGCATCTGAGTGCAGAATGAAATCCCTGCAATTTCTGAAGGCTTTACATCAGTCTTTGTAAAAAGATCTTTTGTGGTCGATGTTATAGCCTTCCACCATTCTTCTGTATCTTGTTCAACACCGCCGTTTTCAAGTACGTAAAGACCATATCCTGCACTTGAGTCACACACAAGTTTTATTGAGGTGGTAATATCAAACAGACATGTCTTTACTGCGCTTGTTCCGAAATCATATACGATTACGTACATTTATTTTTCTCCAATTAAGTTTAAAATCATTGGTCTATATGAACATTTGTTCCAGTATCTACTTTGCTGTGGACCTTTTTCAACGTTTCTTCATCCAATTCAGGCCAGTCGTTAACTTTCTGTGCTTTGTTTGTGATAAGATGTGCTTTTTCTGCACAAAGTGCTAAAGGTGTATCAGAAAGCGAATCAGAGTAGAAATTGTCTATCTTCGGAAAGCCGTTTTCGATCATATATAGTGCCTTTTCTGTTGCAAACATAAGGTTGTTGGTGAAAACACCATATTTCCTATTATATTCAGTAGCCATATACTTGACACCAAGCCTCTTTGCTATCGGTGCGATGATACATTCCGGAGATGCGCTTATAATAAGATCGTCCGGTTTTTTCTGAGCAAGATACCACGCAGATATCCTTTTCTCGTGCTTGTCCCAGAATTTTTCTATCTGAATATCGAAATCGTCAATCATTCCGAGAAAACTGAAAAACTGACGTTCAAATATGTATCTTGGTAGCTTTCCTTTGTTGTATAGAATAAGGTCTTTCACCGCCTTCGGAACAAATGTGAACCATAGTTTCGGATGGCGTCTGGCGCACCAGAATGCAAAGCTTATAGTGCAGTCGGGATAGTAGATTGTCCCATCAAAATCATAAACATTCATTTCTAATCCTCCGAAAGTTCAAGATTTGGAAAAGCGTAACATATTCCGGTTATATCCTGTAGTTACAAGATAAGATTTATCTTCGTGTTCTTCCATAAGGCCGCTGAGGACAAATCCGCTGAGACCCTTTACATTATTCAAGTCGGAGTCGGATATGTCAAACAATTCGCCCGAGTCTCTTTCTACAATAAGCACAGAATTTTCCTCAAAGAAGAGAGAAAGTTCAAATAAGATCTGCTTTTTGGATTTCTTGTTCCTTTCGAGTATGGTCAGACCTATCTCTTCCACCATAAGTGATGCTTGATTAACTGTTTCATCCGAATAGCCGTGATGAGCCAGTCTTTCACCAACACGAGCTGACAATGCTGCAGCATGCTCAGGCGTTAGTACATCATCCATCACTTCGATATCCGAATCTATATTCTTAAGCAGGAACGGGAAATTGTCCTTTCCGAATCTCAGATATACATATCCGTATGCAATTATTAATGTCAACAGTGGTGCAATTATGAAGCCTGCCCACAGTCCGTTGATGCCGAAAATCAATGAGCCCAATATAGGCAATAGGATATATAACGCCAAGTTCTGAATCATAGCAAATATAAGCGCCATGGGGATATGGTCTATAAGCATATAGTAGGAAGTCGTAAGCGAAACTACACTGCACAGCGTAAATCCGCAACACACTATCCTTATCGCCGCGATTGAAGGCGCAAGCGTCTCGCCTTCCCCGATTCCGAAAAGGCCGCAGAATTGTTTTGCAAAAATAAATATGAGTACTGAGGCTATGAGGCCTTCAAAGACCGCAGCCTTGAATCCGGACTTCATAACCCTTTTTATGAGAACATGGTTCTTCTCTCCGAAATATGTGCCGATAAGCGGCTGCATCGCCATTCCGACGCCGTCAAGCACAACGCTGAACTCAATAAGGTTAACAACTACGGCAAGCGTTACAAGTGCAGGCGCACCGTAATTTGCTGACACAAAACCTATCATCACGTAATCCATCAGCGCCCAGCTGAGATATACAGATGAGTCAACTATGCTGTAGCGTGAAGTCATCAAAAAGTCTTTGAAGGAAAAATGCCATACGAAACGGAGCGAATTACCTTTGCGGAAATAATGCCATACGCAAGTAAGAATTCCAAGACCATTTCCGATGATAGAACCCAATATGATACCGGTCATTCCCATGAAACTTGTCAATATGATCGAGAAGATTATATTGCCGCCTATCTGGAAACCATAGCAGATGTTGTTGCACAGCTCGTCTCCGTCGCTGTAGACCATCTGTTCAAGATAGAATACAACTATTGTCAGAAATGCATTGATGGGAGTAAGACGGTAGTACTTAAGTGCCTGCTCCAGCATTTCTCCCGAGATGCCATTCAATCTGAAATACTCATTCTGAATAATCAATATAGTCAACGCGGATATGATACCGATAGAGATGCTTATTATAAGTCCCTGACTGTATATCTGATCCGCGCGCTTTTTCCTCATCGCGCCTATTTCTCTTGTGTAAACGATACCTACGCCTGTTGACACAAGATCTCCGAAAAATGTTACTATACCTGTTACAGGTGTGATTGCATTTATTGCGGCAACACCTGTTTGTCCTATGAAATATCCGGCGATAATACTGTCACTTAAAAGCATAAAGTACATTACAGCTTTGGTGAATGTTCCGGATATGAACATTGAACTGAATTTTCGCTCACAAAACCCTTTCATTTTCCTTTTCCGTTTCTCCTATTTACCAATTACACTTAATGTTTTCTATTTTTGTTTTTTCTTTCTGATTATAGTGACAACCAATACTGCGAATATCACAAATATGCCCACTATAACCAAAATCCAGATAACAAGGGATGTTTGATCAGTTTTTGTTACATCGGCATTTGTTGTTTCTACAGTCTCTGTATTATCCACGCTGGTTGATACTGTGGTTTGTTCAGATGTATTGCTCTCAGTAACAACACTTGTTGTTTCTATCGTTTCTGTTACGGTTGTCTGCTTTTCTTTTTTAGGTATTGTTCTTGTTTCAAAGTGATTTGGGTCTCTTTTGCAAACTCTTTGTTCAAGACCTTCGTTTTCATAATCTGCTTCTCTGACTACAACCCAATCTCCCCAGTCATGACCCAATTTTGGAATCAGTTGTGGATTTGAAATAGGATGTTCTCCATCAGGATCCGAGAACAATCTACCGCAGATTTTACACTTCCAATATTCTTTACAACCATCTATGTCGCATGTTGGCTCAACACAAGGTATTTCTTCCAGTTCATGTTCATGAGGATTCTTTTCAGCGTTGAAATATTCGTAAAGAGCTTCGGTTCTCACAGTTATGAAGTTTGTCAGGTATCCAACACAAGAATCAATTGTGCCGTCTGAATAAGAAGTATAATACTTAAACGCCTGATTTCTCCTCTCAACAGGCCATCTTGCCATGTCCATGCTTGCAGAAGCTCTCAATGATTCAGTCAGTTCTTCAATGTATCCACCGGGATTCAATGCTGCTTCAAAGAATGATGCTGCTATAGGATACAATTCACTAGCCAAAAGTTTGGCATCTTCATGTTGCATAAGTGCTCCGCCGAATGTTGAACCATATCCGAATCCGTGGTCAGCGTTTGCCCATGGTTCTTCAAGATCTGTATCAAATGTTTTTCTTCCGCGGATATTTCCCCATGTGTTATCAAAATCCCAAACCGGACCTGCGTGAAGCATTCCGTCAACATCGGTATAAAAGAATATACTGCCTACATATGCGTCCCAGTTCTTTGTGATCTCTTCAACAATGTAAACCTTAACGAGAGAATCCAGATCACAATATTCTGTGTAATACTTTCCGTTCTGATCTTTTCCGTCTTTTGCATAAAGCGCTTGCTCAAAAGCACTGAAGAGGTTGGAAATATATTTCATTTCTTCTTTTGAAGCAACTTCAGGAGACTTAACTGTGTACGTGTTGTTATTCTTTGTTTCGAAAATACACTTCTCTCTGTGTGAGTAGAGATTGTCCAGTTCAACAAGATATCCACCTGTAATGACATCGGGATTAAGCATGCCTGTTGCATATGTGTACGACACCAAGTTCTTGTTGTCTTGACTGGAACTTGAGTTTTGCCTGCTTATACCCAATGAATCAAGATCTATATCCTCATTTGCTTTTTCATTGAGTTCTTCAAGGTCAGTTATTTCGATTCTGTTTGTACCGATCTGAGTCTTTTCGCTCAGCTGATAAAGTCCCTGATACTCGTTGTCTATGTATAGCTCAACAAACACAGAATTTGGAGTGTATGGCAATTCAAGAGCATTTGCTACTTTGAAAGCCAATGTGTTTCTGATATATGAAGAGTCGTTGTAGTTAGCAAGAAGAATCCATGTTTTAGCTTTGCCCATTCCGAACAGATCCGTTTTCTTTCCAAGCTTAATCTGGAATGGTTTCTTTTCGTTTGAAAATGAAGCATTGCCACGGCCTTTGATCTCTGACATGGTGGCATTAACTATGTCGTTATATATGACTTTGCCTTCATAATCCGTTATTACTATTGTTGACTGTTTGTCTTTGTAATTCCTATCGCTTCTCAGCATTTTAATTCCGTTGCTTGTCGATACGTAAACTGCGCCTATTGCACTTCCCCAGTAGAAAGTGAATGTGTCGCTTGAGTCAAAAGTCACAACATAACAAGTATTACCATATTTGTCTGTTGTAATACCTTTTGAAATATCTATTGTTTTATCCTCAGGAATCGCTTGAGAAGATCCTCCCTTGCAAGAATATGTCTTGGCACTGGTTTCAATTTGTACCTTTGTAATGTCAATATTCGATGGGAGATAGAATATTCTGTTATATGCATTTATATCTGTTGTTGTACCTGTGTTTTCAAGTCCGCTGTTCTTTACAACAGGAGCAGATGCTCCTATAGCTTCAATTGAAAAAGCACTGATCAAAACGCATGTTATAATGAGAAGAGACAATACTTTTTTAAACATTTTTTTCCTCCTCAGTTTGTTTCTCTGCAAGTTTTAAGTAAATCCATGTATTTATCCATTGTGATTCTGGATATTTCCTTTATGTAATGGGAACAACTCTTTTCACCATCAAATTCCCACTCTGTTTTTACATAATCGCAATAGTCCGGAATTTCTATTTTTCCGACACAAGTTGATGTATTTGCCTTGATGTCTATTGTGCCTGAAACAATATGTGCTTCAGTATATACATCTGAAATAGTGTATCTGACAGTTCCCTCTTTTAAAGAGTTGTTTGAGATAACTAAATAGCGGCCGTCTTCTTTTTCATTTATGAATGCATATACAGGTTCATATGCTCTCTTCATGATTCCGTAAGCTATCTTTTTGTCTCCGTAACAATCTACGACTGCTTCGCTTGAAATCGGCCAGCCATCAGCTAAATTCCAGTATATGATACCTGTTCTCCAGTTTTCGGATCTGAAAATCTCTATGAAGTGTTTTACAGCCTCAGCCATAACAACCTGGCTCATCTTTGAAAACTCATTATAGTTGTCCGGTAAATATCCCCAATAGTCTTTGACTCTGTTTACAATGAGCTTCATTCTGTACTTATATGGTGTCTCCATGTCAGTTATCTGAGTTTCTGTTGAATGTGCCATCCAATGCGGATTTGCTTCTCCGTTTTCCATCAACAGCGGGTAGAGGTACTCTTTACCAATAAACTGCTCTGCGCTCTTCAGACTGACTGCGCCCGGATACCCTATTTCGCTCACAAATCTGCAATCGGACTTAGAGTAATAGTCGCTCTTATATGGAGGCCTGTCAGCCCACAAATGCGCTTCAGGCGTTCCGAGATTATTAACGTAACAATCATCTGAAATATATGGAGAACTCGGCAGATATGGGCGTGAGAAATCATGGATTCTGCACAAATCCGGAAGAAGGTGTCTTGTAATAGTGTTCTCGTTAGGATTGCGTATTACTCCTCCCCATGTGTTATATGTGCAGTCGCACTCGTTGTCGCCTGACCAAAGCGTCAGGGATGGGTGTTTTCTCAATCTTTTAATCTCATAAACAACTTCTTTTTCAAGTTTTTCAGCAAATGTCTTGTCCTGCGGATAGACAGCGCAGGCCATCATGAAATCCTGCCATACCATTATTCCGTGGCTGTCGCAGAAATCAAAGAATGAGTCGTCTTCATATATTCCGCCGCCCCACATTCTCACACAGTTAGATCCTGTTTCCCACAGGTGATTGAGTCCGAATGGCAATTTCTTTTCATTTTCGGACGGGAACGGAGACAAAGGTGACCAGTTTACGCCTTTCCAGAACACAGGCACTCCGTTAATTTTAAACAGGAATTGCCCTTCTCCGTCCTTTATGCTCTCAGTGCGCTCAAGCTCTACAGTTCTCAAGCCCACATTGAGATTGTATGTATCCACAACTTTGCCTTCATAAATGAGCTCGGCTTTGCACTCGTACAGATTTGGTTCACCGTAGCCTCTAGGCCACCACAATTGTGCATTTTCTATTATAAAAGCAAGTCTTCCGTACTGATTTCCCCACGGCACGATTTCTTCACAGAATTCGCTTTCTTTACACTTTCCCGAAAAGCGGAATTTGTAATTCTGGATCATGTCGTCTTGTGTTGTGATATCAAAATATATACGGATTTTTGCTCTGTTCTTATCCGGTTCAGTAAATAATGTGTAAACAAAAACATCATTTATGCTGTCTTCTTTTTTTCTGACCACGTATACAGGTTTCCATATGCCGCCTGAAGCTACTCTTGGCAATATATCCCATCCGAATGAAAAAGCAGGTTTTCTTATATACAGCCCCTGATAATTGTACCATAGAGCATTTGAAGAAGCGGGAGCAACATACTTTTTAGCTTCTATTACAGCCGGCGTTATATGTACTACCAGTTCATGTTTTCCTTTGCCTTCTACTTTCGCGCTGTGAGGAATGAACATGTTCTCGGTTCTGAGAATATGTTTTCCGTCTAAGTATATATCTGCTATTGTATCTATTCCTTCAAAAAGGAGTTCGTCACTTTCTGAAAATTCCATTTCAAAAGTAGTCACATACCACAGATGCATTGTTTCAAGATATTGAAGCTTTATGAGGTTGTCACCGTAAAACGGATCCGGAATCTTATTTGCTTTGTACATGTCCAGCACAAAACAACCCGGAACTTCTGCTGGGATACTCTCCAAGTTTTTAGCTTTCAGTTCTTTTTCGCTTGTGATACTATCTGACCATTTTTTGCACTCAGAGTTTTTGCAATAATATGTTTTCCAGCCCTTGTTGATATTAAAAATCTTGTTTTCCATATGAATCTCCATGAAATTGATGAAAATTGTCTAAATAATGGGAACAAATTGTTTGTCTTTGTTTACTCTAGTTCAATTCAAAACTGTTTTCAAGAATTCATTAAAACTATTTACTACAGTATTAATCTGCTCATTCAATTCAATTAACACAAGCTGTGAGTCTAACTCTCCGTCATTCCTTGAATAAAAACTGGAAATATAAATGCTATTATCATTTTTAGTTGCATCAAATGAGAAGCCAAATATGGAATGAGAACCGGAATCCGTGTAAATTTCATAAGTTCCAAAGGCTTTATCAAACTCAAAGTGTTCTGTCTGTATTTGTAGAGAAGATAAACCAGATTTGTTAAACTTTGTGTTTGTTGTTTGCGTGTATATAATTGTTTCAGATGTATTAAATAATAAAGCACTCTTTTCGCTATCTATAATAACTTCAAGATAATAGTCAACTCCAGTTGTAGAAGAATGAAAATCATGCTTATACACATCCCCAGGTCGATTTTTATACTTTTCGTTCACTAATTTTTCAAAATCAAGCTTCACTTCTACAACTTCACTATACGTACAGGAATTGTTAGATTCGTCAGTTAGCACTATTCTAATGTCGAATAATCCGGGTTTAGAAAAAGAATAAGAATCACCAGAGACAGATATATTATCGTTTGAACTGCAATTGTCATAATAGTGTATGAAATCGGAGGCGGAATATGTGAAACCAACATAATACTCACGTTCTATTTTTTCGTATTTAGGGGGTGTAGAATCTACTACATACACAAATCTAGATAATTCTTTTTTTAATTCTCCATTTTTGTTGTATATCCTATAAGTCAATTGATATCTCCCAAGGTTGTTAACATCAACTCTTCCATCTGTTATTAAAACACAATCCTCTGGATAATTAACACCACTCTCAATGTACTCAGAGCCTATTTCTACATATTTCTCGTAATCTCCAATAATAGATATTTCTTCTATATTTGTCTCTATGTTTGTCTCCGTATTCAATTGGTTGGTTTCTACGCTTGTTTCCGTATTTTCGTTTTTTTCTTTTTCATTTTTTGAAGAAGCACATGATGCCAATACAAAAGAAGCCAGTACTATAGAAAATATTAAAAATATAAGTTTTTTCATTTAATTTCCCCGTTCAAAAGAGTGTTCCCGTTCAATATTATATAAGTGTAATCATGGTCATTCAAGAAGAATACCAAAATGTATTGTACCAATAACATGGTCTATTTATCTGTAAAAACCATATGCCATGATTAAGAGATATGTTAGTGTTTGGGTTGTTTGAACCTATCCAATTACGGCAGGGGTTAAACATCCCGTTTTATTTATTTTTTGATGATTTCTGCTGTTTTATGTCCCCAAGCCACTTCTCTTTTGTAAGCAAATTTACGTATCCGACCCTTATTTCATTCAATGCTGAGACGCGAACATTATCCATCCTCATTTGAAAAACAAATCCGAGTTTTTCCTGAACTCTTTTGGATTTGGTGTTGCCTTCGTAATATGCGCACCATACTTTGTTCAGCTCAAGGTCTTCAAAAGCATGCCTCAGCATTTCCCGTGAAGCTTCAGTAACAAGTCCCTGTCCCCAGTACGGAACTCCTATCCAATATCCAAGTTCCATTTCATCAGGATCTTTGGCCAGACCTCCATGGTAAAGACCAACACTGCCTATAGGCAACCCCGACTCTTTCAAAACGATTGCATAAATCTCTTTGTCTGAGAGTGTAGTTTGGATAATTTCTCTGCTGTTTTCAACGCTAGTGTGAACAGGCCAGCCTGCTATGGGGCCAACTTGCGGGTCTTTAGCGTATTTATATAATTCTTCTGCATCGTCTACAGACCAGGGGCGAATTATTAACCTTTGTGTTTGTAAACTCATATTTCAAAAGACTCCGCTGGACTTGTAAATGAAGAAAATACGACTTTAGCACACTTAAAGTAAAGCATCTGCATGTTGCCGTCGTCTTCGTTGTACATGCCCCTCAGAGAAGGCATTTTGTCAAGCATTGCTGTTTTAACTTCTCTGTTGTCGTCTTCTACAAGTTCGCCTGAAATTCTAACCCATGTTCCGTCTTTGTATGCACAAATTTCGGCCTTGGGATTAGCTTTCAGTTGTTTTGATACCGGTTTGATTTTTCCGGTCTGAATGTAAAGTTTTCCGTTGCATGATAGAACCGTTCCGAACGGTCTTACTCTAGGCTGATTACCTTCTACTGTTGCCAGATAATATGTTCCGGCATCTTCCAAGAATTTAACTACTTTTTCCAAATTGCTGCTCATAATGCCCTCCTATTTTTTAATTTTTTTCTTCGCAATCTAGTCACTGACTATTTTGTTATATGTACCATCCACACGTAGTTCATTAACGCTTACATGGTAATCCAAATGTATAGAATTCCCCTTAATTATCTGCAGGCGTAAGGAAAAGCCTACAAAACTATTCCGATTAGTGGAATAAATGCAATAATGTCTCTTTTCATAATGGTTACTATGAATCAGTATCAATTATATCAAAAAAATGGTTGTTGTGTTTTCATTTGTATTGTTGGCTGTATTTTTTTTAACTTTACTTTAAATAGTTTTGATTACAAAAAGTCTCAGTCATGCTTTTTCAAGTGAATATCAGGCAATATTATCGCACTTTCTGATTCATCGTTTTCGCCCTTCCAAGCGACTATGAATCTAATTTCGGCATAAGAAACAATGTAATGATTCTCTTTTAATTCTTCAATTTGTTCAATTGCCTTTTTTGATAACTTTGCAACGACTATATTCCTTCCGTTAATACACGCAAAGAAACTACCTTCTTTATAATCAAGACTTGAGCCACTGCGAAGCTGCAAAACTTCTTTTGTAATATTCTTAAAAAAGCCCAAATTTACGTCTCGATGGGATAGTTGAAGAGTAATCTCATTAGGTTCTTGATACTCATTTTCATCTGTATGGTAAACGGCGCCGGTAAGCCTGAATCTGTCGAAAAAAGCATTTACATAATGGACGTACAAGGCATGTTTAGCACGTGTAAATCCCACATAAACAGCTCTCTTCGTCTTTTCATCATAGAGATTCATATTATTTGACAGAATCATATAGACCGAATCAAATTCTCTTCCTTTTGATTTGTGGATAGTTGATACAATAATTGCGGAGTTTTCTATGTCATAAAAATCTTCAAGTTTAGATTCGTTAATGAATTCTTCAAAATCTGTGCGGTATTTTTTTGTGTTCAATGCTGAAAAAGTATTAATCATCTTCAAAACCAAAGGAAGACATTTACTATCAGCGTAATATTCTTTTAGTTTATCAACCGAATTATTCCACACTTGATCTGAAACAATTGGTGTAAATTGTTCTTTCTTAATTGCAGTTATAAAGAATCGTATTTCAGCAAGATTATACAAATTGAAATCATCATTTGATTGAATCAATTTTGCCTGCATCCCATTTTCAATCAACAACCCCATTACCATCAGAGCCTCTTCGTTCGTTGATGTAAGAATGCACGTTTTTTCTCCATGATAATTATCTTTGACTTGATTGACTACTGATATTTCAAAGTTGCCCTTAGCGTGTTTTGTTAGTTCAACAATTCCATCTTCTCTAGATACCGCAATAATTGGATTGTGTTTCATCCTATTGGGAATGTATTCTGCAAAGGAATTAGAAAATCTAACCAATTTTTCATCACTTCTATAATTGTCCAACAATTCATATTGTTTTGCGTCAAAATTGGTAATCAGAGCCTTAAGATTTCCAGAATTAGAACCTCTAAACTCATATATATTCTGGTCGTCATCACCAACGGCGATAACTCTCATGTCCTCATTTTTGGACATAAGTGAACAAACAAGATTGAATTCATTCTGATCCATATCTTGTGCTTCATCAATAACTAAAACAGTTTTTGTTATTCTGCCAATTTCAACTTCGCCGTTATAAATCATCTCTGCTGCTTTTTGCACCACCTCATTGGATTCCAGTAAATTACCTATTTTCCCCAAAAGATCAAAACAATACGAGTGAAATGTTTTGATTTCAACAAAATGAGCTGCATTCCCAATTAGATTAATCAGACGACTTTTAAATTCAGTTGCTGCAGCTCTTGAAAAAGTCAACATTAGCAATTGCTCGCTTTTGACGTCTTCAAGTAAAAGTAGAGAGGCTAATTTGTGGACAAGAACTCTCGTTTTGCCACTGCCAGGACCTGCGATAACAGCTATATATTTTGAAGTGTCATCTCTTATTATTTCAGCTTGTGTTTCTGACAAACTTCCAAATAATTTGTCGTATTTTTCCGGAGTTATGTTTCTATTTATTTCACCTGCTCGGTTTCCCTTAAAATACTTTGCAATAAAAGGCCTGTATTCCATAACAAAGTAGTCGTTTACGAACTGGAGTGCTTCGTTATAATCCTTCAGCATCATGTTTGCATATTGACCCACAATATGAATCTGCTGAATTCTGTTTTGATAGAAATCATTTAGTTGTTTGTAATCTTCAACTTTGTATCTGATTTTGTTATCAAGCACTTTTCTGTCAATTGACAATCCGTTATAGAGAACAAGAAAACCTCCTTCAATGTTCAGTGCACCGATTTTAGACAAATACAATAATGCATCTTCAATTTCTTTTGTTGAACAATCCGAATAATCGTTGAACATAGAAATCCTCGATTTGTAATTATCTTTTAATTCAAGAAGCGAAAATTCAACCAATACCTCTTCTTTGGCATTAGGAGATGAGCCGTTCGATTTGTCGAACAGATATTGAACTATAAATGAAGCGATTTCGCACCTTTTGTTTATGCGAGCCTCCATTTTCTTTTTTTCCAAAGATGGAAAAACCATTGTCTGTTTTTCATTTGCATCCGTGTTCTTTTTTATGTAATTCTTTATTGTCCAGTAATACAGAATAGTCTTAATGTTTCTGACCGTTGGATTCTTCACTCCAATTTTAATAGCACTGTCATTTATTTCTTTATAGTTAATGTCCTGAACTTCGCCTGTAAGCTTTGATGCCAGGTATTTTTCCAATTCACAGAAATTCGTAAGAATCTGAATTGATTTATTCTGAGTCTCAGTTCGTTTTATATATGCTGACATATCCATAGAATCTGACAAAATGCCTTCTTCTCGCATGAGATTTACTGATGTAATGACATCCTCTTTATCAATTCCGAGAATATCAGCAAGATAATCAACTCTTGACTCTGCTTCCGCATTTCCAGCTTGAGCTATGCTTCTTGCGGAAATCAATGATTTTACTATACGCTTTGAATCTGTTTTTTGTTTTTCATCGAATCTCGGTGATGCTTCAATAGCGCGAGCAGCTTCTTCCATGTTGCGGGCCATAATACTGTTGGCATAAACCTTGGGAACATTTCTGCCTCTTTCCACATAGCCAGCATTTTCAAGAGCAGCAATCGCTGTTCTTACACGTGTTTCAACATCTACTGTTCCTTCATCCCATCCCGCAAGTTTGGCTATTTCCAGTGCCGATCGGCATACACTTGAATGAGTTTTGGTTAAATCTTTTATCGCCTTCCATACTTGTTGTATTTCACTGATACTCAGTTTGGTCTGGTTCAAAAGCATAAAGTGTTTGTTAAGGTCATCTTCATTGAACAAAACATAACAGTCAGCTTGAATATTCTGATCTCTGCCTGCCCTTCCTGCCTCCTGCACATAATTCTCAAGTGAGTCAGATATTTCATAATGAACAACAAGTCCAACGTCCTTTTTATCTACACCCATACCAAAAGCTGATGTGGCTACTATTACCTTTATTCTGTTAGCAATAAAGGCATCCTGATTCTCTATTTTTTCCGAGCTGTCCATTTTGCCATTAAAAGGTTTGGCAGGATATCCGTCAATTGTCAATTTTTCTGCAAGATCTCTTGTCATCTTTGTTCTTGAAACATATACAATTGTTGGGCAATCCTTTTGTTCGATAAGAGACCTCAATGTTGTATACTTTTCTTCATCGTTTTCTTTGTGCAAAACTACATAGTGAAGATTAGTTCTTGTGGCATTTGTCGTATATAAATCGAGTTCAATATTCAGTTTTTGTCTAAAATAATCCCGAATATCGCTAATTACTTTTTGTTTAGCTGTCGCAGTGAAACACGAAACGGGTATTCCATGCTCAAGGTTCTTTTCTTTGATATAATTTCGTATAAAGTCCCCAATATACATGTAATCAACTCTAAAATCCTGTCCCCATGCAGAGAAACAGTGTGCTTCATCGATGACAAAACGAACGACATTTCTTGACAATAGCAGTCTTTCAATCGTTCTCGATCTAAGTGATTCAGGAGATATATACAAAATAGATGCCATGCCGCTGGCAACACGTTCAATTGCCTCTGCGCGCTCGATTTGACTAAGAAGTCCATTTATTGTTACTGCATCAACAATTCCTTTTTGAGCCAAATTATCAACCTGGTCTTTCATCAGCGACTGCAATGGAGAAACAACAACTGTAAGTCCCCTAGACGTCTCTCCTGCCATTAATGCCGGAAGCTGGAATGTTATAGACTTCCCTCCTCCTGTTGGGAATATAGCAAGCAAGGACTTTCCGCTAACCGCTGCCTTTGCTGCCATCTCCTGAAGTGGCTCTCCATTATATGTTCGGAATGAATCATAACTAAAGTAATCCTTCAGCTTTTTTTGAACATCTAAACTCTTGTTACAATACTCGCATCCTTCTGAACATGGAGTCTCCCTCAATTGTCTAATCACATTTTCAACGTATGGGTAGTTACGATAAACCCATGGAGGAGTCATAGAATACTTTTCAGTTGCTGATATGATGGCCAAAGCATATGCCAATTCAACAGGATGTTTATATATTATGGAAGATATATCCGCATTCTTGCATATTTTTCCCGAAAACGTGTTTCGTATTTCACTCTCAAGGCTGCTCATTGAGAAAAAGAACCCAACATAGTCGAAAAACCCATGAAAATACTCATTTTTGTGGAGCAAATCATAGAAGATATGCTTCATTGATGAAGGAAGCTTTTGATAAGCGTTAACTTCATCATAAAATAGTTCCATGGCTTTAATAGCATCGTTGACCGGGTTATTCAATTGTTCTGATATAATCTTGTCATCTTTTACAAGGTTATGGTATGGTTTGTTCGGAAACAATAGTGGAGAAAGATACAGTGTATCTACCGGAAGACAGTTTTTTTCGCCAAAAACGTTACCACAATACTTAAGATCATGGTTTATGATATTGTGCCCACATACATATCGTACTCCTTGAGCAAACAATGAAAACTGTGCCTTTGATTTTGTATGCATGACAATATTACGGTCCTTCACAGCACCATAATCTATTATTCTCGGTTCGCTTTCACTCACTTCTAAATCAATAAAAACTATCTCTTTGCCCATTTTTTATCCAATCATATACCAATAATGCTACCAACAACTGTTTCGTGATAGCTTAATGTGTTACTTTATACTGAGTTATAAAGATCTTTTAAATATTGCTTTATTCTCTTCCATAATGAAGGCTTTTTAATTGTATCGGATTTATTATAATTGTTTTTTTCAACCACGGGTTTTACACCTAGTTGCGTTTGATTATTCATTTTTTTATCAGAGAGATTATTCTTTTCAGCCTCTTCACGTTTTTTTCTTCGTTCATCTGCAAGGCGTTGCTTTTCCAATTCCTCTTGTTTTCTCAGAATTGAAAGTGGATCTTCCGAAGAAAACAATCTGTTATAAAACTCATTTAGACAATCATAATCACTTTCTTCACATATATCTGAATCATATCCAACTTCATGGGCAAGTTGATTCCGTACCCATCGCATATGTTTCAGCCTTTCATAATCAATTTGCCATGAGTCAACATACCTAACGCCTTTTATGTTGTTGGATTCCATCATGCGAATATATGCAGATACTCCTTCACTTACCAAATAAGCATCTTTTATGAATTTATCTACTTTTTTATACAGATCCAAAAAATCAATGTTCAATTCTCTCATTGTTATATCTCTTTAATTCCAAATACAATCTAATACTAATTGTTATTTCACATTTCTCTGCAAAGAACCAATTTCTTATCAAAGGCATGTAGGTGTCTCACGGACACCTTTATGTTGCGTAGTTTCAATCATTAATTAATCCAAGCTTTTTTAGTCTAGCTCGTATCCCACCATAAGATCTTTTAAGTAATGCTGCAATTTCGGATATTGACGTTTTATTGTTAAACAAATCCACCAATAATACTTCTTGTTCTCTCGTCCACGGAGCTCCTTGCATATCTTCAATAACAACACTTGGTTCTATAGGTGTGTTTTCACTTTTTAACTCTTTTGTTGAATTGTTTATTACTATTATTTCGTCCATATGGTCAATGATAAATTGTTGAGAATACTGGTTAAACAAATTAACAAAATACGTTCCGTATTGTCCACTTCTCTCTTTTCGAGTTATTCCCAATAATGATCCTTGCATTGTAGGTGTCTTATACTTTTTGTCATCAGAAGATGATACTTCTTCTAATAATTCTTTGCTTACAAGGAATGCATTGATACTTGCACTTTTAAGTTTCGAACGATTTGTCATATCAACAAGCATATTTATCTTATTGGCAATTTCACTTACTGGAATTGGAGCGATGTCAAATACATATTTTGACAACTGTTCTTTGGTGATAGAAAAAGGCTCTTTAACCGTCCTTTTCTGATACCCTACCATACCATTGTTATCAATAACTTTTCCTATTATGTTTGCAGAATACAAAAGACATCTGGATATTCTAACTTGGTTAATACATTCGGAATCCGGAACCAGTTCATTCGTTAATGGATTAATTCCGTTTGCCAGTTTTTCCAAATACAATTTTGCATATTTCATTGTTTCCAAATCAGTCATTTTGTCTATTTCCCCTTTAAAATCTTGATTTCAACTCATTAGATTAATAAAGTGTTTAGATGTAATCATGTACTTTATTGTCTTATTGTCCATGTTTTTTATATCACAAAGCAAGTCAGAATGTTATTGATTTGTCAAATTATAATAATTTTGCAGATATCTCTAGCTTCTTTTATTGTAATAATCATCTCGGTTAAGTTTTAGCTTAACATGCGGTTCCGTCTCACCGGAACATTCACCCAAGTACTCATGATATCTAGGCTCGGACACCCGTGACTTCAGTCGTGGGAGGAGAGCCTTACCTCCTGTGTTAATGTTGTGTTTGTGTGTTCCAACAAACGTATGTTTTTCCACGATACAAATGGATGCACTTTTGTTCCATCTATCAATCTGAGGTCAA
>JAEEKG010000002.1 GCA_016282315.1 Clostridiales bacterium
GCAGATTTCACCTATTACTGTGAAGAGGTTCATTGATGTACCACTTTCAGTTACAACATATTTTGTATAGAAGAGTCCCTTGCCATTGTCAGCGAGGCCGGCAATTGTTGTGACTGTTCCTGCTACATTACCTGTTGTGAAGTCAGGTGTCATTACGATTACGTTTCTGTTTCCAGCTGCAACGAATGTCTTGCCGTCAACTTTTACTTCGTAAGCGTTCGGGATCCAACCTGGTTCACCAGATTCCATCTTTCTGAAGGAAATGAGGCTTATAACATCCTCATCTGGGATGAGTACGTCTACTGCTACATTTGTAATGTAGAATGTCTGAGCTTCTGTTGTTACTGTAATTGTTACTGCGCTTGCAGGCATTACGAATGTGTAAATACCATTGCTGCTTGTTGCAGGAACTCTTACATTGTTAGCGTCAGTTACTGCTACTGCTGTAACTGCATAACCTGTCTTAGGTGTTACTGAGAAGGATACTGTAGAACCAACTTCGAGAGCTGTTGCTGTTCCAGCAATTTCTACTTTAGCTGTGCCCTTTGTATCAGCAACTGTTGCAGCATATGTATATACTGTTCCAGCGCCGGCGCCGGTAGCTACTGTAGCTGTTACTACTACGTCAGATGCAGGCATTACGAATGTGTATTCGCCAGCTTTTGCACCTGCTGCAGCCAATACTGACCATGTCTGGCCGTTCTCTGTGTATTCAACCTTTACAGATTCAACTGTATTTGTGCCGTCAGGTTTAACAGTTACTGTAACTGTGTCGCCCTTATTAGCTGTAACTACGCTTGCATCTACTTCAGCGCCTGTTACTACTGCAACATTAACTTTGTAATCTGCAGCGTTTTCAGCAGCTTCTACCTGAGCTTCAGCTACTGCAGCCTTAACAGTTGCAAGGTTTGTGTTGTATGCTACATCATAAACGATGTTGCCGTTTTCATCATGTTCGTAATCCTGACCAACTGTGTTTACTTTGTAAACGAGGTTGTTGATTACTTTGTATTCTACTGGAACGCCCTGTGAGTCAACTGTCTGTGATTCCCACCATGTCTTCTCGTTAGCAGATGTAACTGCGATCTGAACGCCGTTTTCATCAACTACTGGGATGTATGTTCTGTAGATCTTGCCCGGAACTGGAGTGAAGGTTGCTACTGCAACTGCATCAACTACAGCTGTCCAGCGTCTTTCATAGCTTGCAATGTTATTGCCAGCGTAAATCTTGAGGTAGTATGGGAGATATGCATACTTGATGTTAACGTTCATTGTGTATGAACCATCAGCGTTTTCTACCTTTGATGTCTGATCGTATGTTGTTGAGAGAACGATCAAGCTTGTGTAGTCAACAAATGATACAGCTTCGTGCTGGCTAACTTTAGCGTACTGATATGTACCCTTGCTATCCCAGTTACAACCAACGAGGTTCTGGTTAGAAATGTACAAACCAACCCAACCTTCGTTGAGGATTGTTGAATCATAGTAAGCTGCTGTTGTAGGAGCTACTACGAGTGAATAGAGTTTACCTGCATCTGAGTAGAATGTTCCGTAAACGAGATCATATCCGCTGAGATGAGATGTGCTGTTAGCTGTTTCTCTTACAAGTCTGCCCTGTGAGAATACAGCATTGTATGTTGCATAGTTTGCATAGTCCCAAAGTACTGTAGAAGCAGAAGCTCTTACTTCATGTGTAACTACAGATGTTGGTCCCTGTTTTGTTACTGTTGATGTCATCCAGTAATCGCCGCCGCCACTTGGGAGTGCGCCTGCTGGTTTGTCAAAGCCCTGAACAGCTTTGCCTGTGATGTTTGTTGTGTTAACAAGATATACGCATGCGAGGTAGTGTGTGTACCACTTCTTAGCATTTTCAACATCGTTTTCATAGTTGTGGATACCAACTGAGAAGTCGATACCGCCGAGGCTGTTAACTACTTCGTTAAGTGTACGATCTTTTGTGATTGTTACGCCTGAGTTAGCAAACTGTGTGATCATGTTGTCAACGTTTGTCTTAGCTGAAGCGTGTAAGCCTTCCAAGTATGCAAGTGTTTCATCACCTGTGATTGTAACGCCTGCCTGAGCTGCATAGTAAACTATGTTAAGACCCTGGTTAAGAATGTTCTTAGCTCTACCAGCTGCTTGTACAAGTACTGGAGATGTGAAGAATGTTTCAGCATCATAGATACCGAGGATTGCGAATCTCTCACGGAGAGTCATCTTAGCAACTGCTTCCGGTTTGAGTGCGTTTCTGTAAACATCATCATAGAAAGCGCCGCCGAGAGTTTGAGAAAGTTCGAACAAGCCGCCCCAACCGAGGTTTCTGATACCTGACCAACGTGTATCAAGGATTGATACGATGTTGCCGGCATTGATTGCGCCTGAAACGCCCATTGTTACGTCGAATGTGTTGCTGCCTGTATTTGTCTTATTTACAGATACGATAAGACCTGATTCCTGTTTAACTTCTGTAGGAATAAGAACAACTGTGTGGCTGTTTTCATCTACAGCATATTTTACATAGTGACCAACCATCCAAGCTGCTGTGTCATCTCTTGTAGCAACTGAGTTGATACCTGTGTCTTCATTGTACATGTATTCTGTTACAAATGAATTCCAATCACTTGTGTCGAGAACTACTGTTGTCTTTGCGCCAGCGATTTCGATTTCAAATGTCTTTTCTGTAGGAACATATGCGCTTACAGTGTAAGGAACAAGTACTTCAACTTCGCTTGTAGCAAGAACTACTGGATCGCCAGCTTCACCAACGAATGAGCCGTTTCTGTAGTCAGCAACTAAATACCAGTTGTCAACTGTTACGTCGTCTCCGCTGAGAACTATGTCTTCATCAGCAGCTGAGTTGTAAACGAGTTCGCCTCTTACTGTCTTGTAAACAGTGTGCTCAACATCGTTAGCGTCAACACATGTTACTTCAGCGCCGCCCGGCATTGGAACGTAAGCTGTTGTTGTAGTGCCATCTGTGTTTACAAATACAACTTCATAGAAGCCATCTGTTGCAAGAGCTGTAGCACTCTGGATGTAACCTGTTGTAAGTTTCATCAAGTCGATGATCTTGTATGCTGGCAAACAGAATAAGCCATCATATGCGTTTGTGCCAGCACCGTAACTACCATACTGGTATACATATCTATCGTTTGTAGGAACAACGATGAGTTGAACCTTATTTGTCTTCTTTGATGTGTTTACTGTGTATGGGTCTGTTGAGATGCTTACTGAAGGCTGAGCGAGAACGTCAATTACAACGCCGCCCATTGGGATAGATTTAGCAAATCCATCGCTTGCAGGAATTGCGTTTACTATGTTTCTATATGAGAACCAGAAGTTTTCTTGAACTACTGCTACATCATATGCGCCATCGCCGTTGATATCGCTGAGAACGAGTGATACTTCACCTTCAGCTGTGTTCGGGATTGCGAGTACAGCTTCTTCAGCTGTAAGAGGTGTTGTTACGTCATATTCGTAAACAACAACGATTGTTGAATCATCCATTGTTGATTCGAGGAGTGAGCTCTGAGCAACTGTGTATGTCTTGCCACCAACTGTGAGTGTAGCCTCAGTAACTGTGCCGTTAGCAGAGATTGCTGTTGGTTCAACTTCTACAGCCTTGTCAGCTGTGTAAGATGATGGAAGTACCATTGTGTAGTCAGCAGCACCACGTTCATTTGCAGTCCAACCGATTACATATTTGTTGTTGAGAGCTGTAGCTACGATGTATGTATCAACATAGAGCTGATCACAGATTTCTACTGAGTAGATGCCCTGTGTAGCTTTGTCGAATGTAACTGTCATAGCTGTACCATTGTAGATTACGTCACCGAGTTCCCATTCTTCATCTTCGCCAACTTGTGCGTCGAGTCCGAGAGAAACACGTACGAAGCCCTGGAGTTCTTCTGTAGCTACTGTGTATACCTCTGATGTGCCGTCTGTGAAGAAGCAAACGAGATCTGTAGCAGCGTCAGAAATAACGTCTGTAGCGTCTACTGTACCATTTTTATCTTTTGATCTGGCGCCAGCAGCTGTGCTTGTGTTTGTACCAACACTGTTGTAACCATCGAGGTCAACAATACGTGTTGTGTAGTTAACGCCGAAACCAACAACGTAGTTACTTACGTCTGCGTCTTGGTCATCCCATTCATAATCCAAACCGGTTACGATAGCTGTTGCTTTGAATTTGCCTTCCGGATTATTAGCAAAACGATCGCCAAGGTTTACGCCATCCCATGTAAGGATGAGTTCGCTTCTTGGAGTTGCATCTGTTGCTGTGTAGTTCATAACTGTAGCAAGCAGGTATGCAGCTTCGCCGTAGCTGAGTTCATAATCTGGGTCAGCTGTCTTTGTGTTTGACCAGAATGTTGATGTGATGATGCCTTTCTGAGCAGCATATTCAATGTATGAATATTCCCAGTTATTTGCATCATAAGTTACGAATGCTTCGTATCCGAGCATACGAACGATAACAGTTGCAGCTTCTGCAAGTGTTATTGTTGCATCAGGATAGAAGTTTCCGTTGCCATCGCCACGAATGTAATGTCTCTGATAAGAATAAGCGATAGCTGCTTTGTGATGATCTTCTGTTACATCGTTGAAAACGATCAAATCAGCAAGAACGTGTTCGTCCCATGCCTGATCATCAAGCTGATAAGTCATGATCTTTGCTACCCAGTAGACAAAGTCATTTCTTGTAATTGGTGTAGCATCCTTTGTACCGATTGTGTCTATACCACAGTTCTCAATATAAGTAACTGCTGGCATATACCAAGCGTTAGTAGAAGCAGCACCAACTGTTGCGATCATACCAACCATCATTGCGAGTGAAAGTACGATAGCAAGAATTCTTTTTGTGTTCTTCATGGTTTCCTCCTGAAAAATTTAGGTTTCGTTAGGGATAATACCCATAGGGATAGTTATCCCTGAGATTTTCCTAGCGTGTAAATAATAAATCAAAAATGTCAATGTTTCAAGCAACCATCGAGTTTGTAACATAACTGTTACATTTCATTTTTCTAATAAAAAAGCAAAACCTCGGATTTTTGCGATCCGAGGCTTCTTCCTTAATTATATATATGGATTATTTTGCGTATTCAACCGATCTGCTTTCGCGAATTACATTGACTTTAATTTGTCCAGGATATTCGAGTTCTTCTTCGATCTTTTTGGCAATATCCCTTGCAATTACTACCATTTGCTGATCATTTACATCTTCAGGTTTTACCATAATTCTTACTTCACGGCCTGCCTGAATAGCATATGACTTCTCAACTCCGGCAAAACTTGATGAAATTTCTTCAAGTTTTTCAAGTCTCTTAATGTAACTGTCAAGATCTTCACGTCTTGCACCAGGTCTTGCTGCTGAAATAGCGTCAGCGGCTGCAACCAAAACAGCAACAATTGTTTTTGGCTCTACATCACCGTGATGCGCTTCAATTGCATGAATAACATCCTTATTCTCTTTAAATTTTTTAGCAATTTCAACACCGAGCTGTACGTGTGAGCCTTCAACTTCTTGTGTCAGGGCTTTACCTATATCGTGCAACAATCCGGCTCTTCTTGCCAAAGTCGGGTTCAAACCGAGTTCGCTTGCCATCATTCCGGCAAGATGTGCAACTTCAATTGAATGTACCAGGACATTTTGTCCGTAACTTGTTCTATATTTCAGTCTACCCAAAAGTTTAACTATTTCAGGATTCAATCCGTTTACTTTAGCATCAAGAGCTGCCTGTTCTCCTGCAGCCTTGAGTTCTGTTTCAACTTCTTTTCTTGCCTTATCTACTGTTTCTTCGATACGTGATGGGTGAATTCTTCCGTCTGAAATCAGTTTTTCAAGTGATTTTCTTGCAATTTCACGTCTGATTGGATCAAAACATGAGAGAGTAATTGCTTCAGGAGTATCATCAATAATCAAATCACATCCCGTAAGGGTCTCAATTTTATGAATGTTACGTCCTTCGCGGCCTATAATTCTTCCTTTCATCTCATCGCTAGGTATTGCGACAACTGAAATTGTTGTTTCAGATACTTGATCTGAAGCGAGTCTTTGAATGGCAGTAGTAATAATATCTCTGGCTTTTTCTTCTGATGTATCTTTGAGTTCTTCCTCTATTTGTTTAAGTTTAACAGCGGCTTCTCTCTTAGCATCTTCTTCAATTTTAGCTACGATCTCAGCCTTTGCCTGTTCTGCTGTATAGCCTGAAATTGTTTCGAGTTTCTTCTCCTGCTCTTCTTTGATTTTCTGGATTTCTTCAGCAATTTGCTCGGTTTCTTTAACCTTCTTAGCTAATGCTTCTTCTTTTCTTTCGTAGTTTTCAGCTTTCTTTTCTAATGCTTCCTCTTTAGCAATTGTTCTGTTTTCCAGTTTAATTACTTCAGCTCTACGTTCCTTGTTTTCACGTTCTGATTCTTGTTTTGCTTTTAAAATTTCTTCTCGGCCTTCAACAATGATTGCCTTTTTCTGTGATTCGCCCTCTGCTTTAGCATTGGCGACGATTCGTTTAGCTTCTTCTTCAGCTGATCCGATAGCTTTTTCAGCTTTTGCTTTTCTTATCTGAATGCCAATAGCGATTCCGGCAACTAAACCTATCACTATAGCAGCAACGCCGATTAGTATTACGTAAACGGTATCCACTCGTCTACCTCCTCAATATATATTAAGTACTATGTTGTAAACAATACCCCATAATACGCTAGTGTAGATTATACAACCTCATTTTTAAAGAGTCAATAAAAACATATATAGTCAATTATATTGATATAACCAAACAAAACAAAAATGATACATTTTGTATCTCTTGTAAAAAGTGTGCTGTAAAATGAAAATCGGCAGTTTTTGGCTGCCGATTAAATTATGCTGCAATTCCTATAACTATCGCAAAAACTACAAGAGCAATTGCACCAATCAACATGAATATCATGCTATTGCCTTTCGGATTGTACATTGATTTTAATCTGTCTCTGTGTAGTTCTTCTACATAAAACTTTGTGTTTTCATCAATTTTCAGCTTTCCACTCTTTGGATCAGCTTCCGTTGCATCACAAATGATTAGTTTTTGCAATGTTACAGACTTAGAATACCTGTTTAGTGCGCTGACATTTCTCTCCTGTCCTATTTCAACAACAGTTTTTGCTGTTTCTTCAGACTCTGCACCTGCTTCAAATAAAGCATTTACAAAATCACCGATGACTTTTTTGTGATAGAAGATAAAAAACCAAGAAATTATCACACCAAACGCAAGCATCCACGTTACAGATGTTAAAGTTCCGGACCCATTAAGGCCTTTACTTATTTCTAGATCTTCAAATAAACCGTATAGCATAATTATTTAATGATGTTTGTGCCAACGTATTTTACGAGAACATCAGGTACGTTTACTGAACCATCTGCGTTCTGATTTTGCTCGACTATTGCTGGCAAAATTCTACTTGTTGCAAGTCCGCTTCCGTTTAATGTATGGCAATACTCAATCTTGCCATCTTCACGTTTAAATCTGATCTGGCCACGTCTTGCCTGGTAATCTCTTGCGTTTGAAACTGAGCTGACTTCTTTATATCCGTCCATTGAAGGAATATTAATTTCAATGTCATATGTTCTTGCCATTGAAGCTGAACAATCTGCAGCTGCCAACTTAACTGTGCGGAAATGTAATCCTAAGCCTTTAACTAACAATTCTGCTTCTCCAACAAGCTCTTCAAAAGCCGCGTCGCTGCCCTCTGGTGTTGTATACTGAACCATTTCAACTTTATTGAACTGGTGTCCTCTTACCATTCCTCTTTCATCTGCTCTATAGCTACCTGCTTCACGTCTGAAACATGGTGTATAGCTTATATATTTCTTAGGTAATTCGGATTCTTTTAAGATTTCATCTCTATGAAGTGAAACAAGGGCGGTTTCTGCAGTTGGAAGCATAAATCTTTCTCTTTCATCTTCTGCAGTTTGCAGCCAATATACTTCATCTTTAAATTTCGGGAATTGTCCAGCTGTTAAGCCACATTCATAGCCCAGCATATGTGGGACAAGTACCAATTCAAAGCCATTCTTAGTATGAGTATCAATAAAATAGTTAAGCAAAGCCCATTCAAGTCTTGCACCCATACCTTTATAAATCCAGAATCCGTTTCCGGAGAGTTTAACCCCGCGTTTATAGTCAATCATTCCGAGATTTGTACACAAATCTACATGATTTTTCGGTTCGAAATCGAATTTTCTGTGTTCGCCTACGTAATATAGTGGTTGATTGTTTTCCTTGCCGCCTCCAACAAGATCAGGATCCGGGAGATTCGGGAAAGAAAGCATAATTGAAGTGTATTCAGCTTCAACAAGTTTCAATTCATCGTCGAGTTCCTTTGTTTTTGCTGATAATTCCTTCATTTCTGCGAATAGCTGCTGAACATCTTTACCTTCTTTTTTGTATTGAGGTACAAGTTTGCTAGCCTTATTCTGTTCAGCTTTCATTGCTTCGCTTTTAGCTATTATCTCTCTTCTTTTTGTATCAAGTTCAATTACTCTGTATACGTCTTTTTCAGCGTCTTTTCCTTTTTTAGCAAGTCCTTCAATGACTTTTTCAGGTGTTTCCTTAATTATTTTAATATCAATCATATGTTTATTCCCCCTGGAACCTTAAATTTTCTCTATAAAATCTTCGCCGCAAAGCTGTTTTAACAATTTTTCCAAATCTTCGTTGTCAGAATAGCCTATACTTATTGTTTTATTTCTTCCGGCATTATTAATTTTAACTTTTCTGCCCAATTTTCTCTGTATTGAGTCTTCAAGAGCCTTTGTATAATCAAAATCCTTTACAACTTTCTTTTCTTTCTTTGGATTATTGGCTCTCTTGACTAAAACTTCAGTCTCTTTTACAGATAATTCTTTCTCAGCTACTTCTTTTGCAACTTCGTAGATTTTTTCAGTATTTTTAATGCCTAATAGGACTTTTGCGTGGCCAGTACTGATTTTTCCTTGAGCCAACAAGTCTAGAGCGACTTCAGGCAAATCCAAAAGTCTTATTGAATTTGCAACGTAACTCCTGCTTTTTCCTATTTTTTCAGCAATTTCTTCCTGTGTAAGGTCATATTCTTCAATTAAAGTCTTATATGCAGACGCTTCTTCAACAGGATTCAAATCAGTTCTTTGAACATTTTCAACTATAGCCATCTCAGAAGCTGTTATATCATCAACTTCCTTAACAATTACAGGCACTTCTTCAAGTCCAGCCAGTCTAGCAGCTCTCCAACGCCTTTCTCCTGCGATTATCCTGTAACCATCTACTGTTTTCTTGACAATTATCGGAGACATTACTCCATATTGCTTTATAGATTCAGCAAGTGTTTCAAGTTCTTCTTGTGAAAAATCTTTTCTTGGCTGGCTTCTATTTGGTTCAAGATCGCCAATTTTTAGAGTTTTTAGTCCATTCTCATCATCTTGGTACCCTGAATCAGCTAAAATTGCATCTAATCCGCGACCGAGACCCTTTTTTCTATCTATTGCCATGATCCGCTCCTTCTATATTCTCGTCATAAGTTCTTTTGCTATTGTATTGTAGTCTTCAGCACCCTTAGCATACTTATCAAAGTATTGAATAGGCATTCCGTAACTCGGAGCTTCTCCAAGTCTGACATTTCTCGTTACAGATGTTGAAAATAGCTTGTCTGCATAATGTTTTTTCAGTTCATCCAATACTTGTGATGACAAGTTAAGTCGGCCATTAAACATTGTTATTATAATTCCTGAAAAAGAAAGGGAACTGTTATATAATTCCTTAACTCTCTTTGTTGTCATTAATATCTGTGACAAGCCCTCAAGCGCAAAATATTCGCATTGCATCGGAATAACTACGCCATCGCTTGCTGTCAATGCATTAACTGTGAGCATTCCAAGTGAAGGAGGACAGTCAATTACTATATAATCAAATTTATCCTCAACACATTTAATTGCGTTTTTAAGAGTAAATTCACGATTTTCAAAGTCAACAATCTCAATTTCAGCAGCTGCGAGCGGCATATTTGCCGGCAAAACCCACAAATTCTTATATTCAGTTTGAATTATTGCCTGGTCTGCAGTAGCTTTTCCGATAACAACATCGTATGTTGTGTATCTGACCTTGGATTTTTTAACACCAACAGCACTGGTTGCATTGCCTTGGGGGTCAAAATCAAGCAAAAGTGTCTTTTTGCCGCTTATTCCCATGGCAGAAGCTATATTTACGGCTGAAGTTGTCTTGCCAACTCCGCCTTTTTGGTTTGCAAATGATATTATTTTTGCCATAAATATACCTCGTTAAATGATACCGAAATTATATCACCGGCTACGCATATATGTCAATAAAACACAAAATGTTCCACGTGGAACAATTTGCGTTTTTTCCGATTATTGCTACACAATTCAATGTTTTTTTCAATGCAAATATTGTTACATTTACTAAAATGTTCCACGTGGAACATTTTAGTTTCTGGCACAAAAACAATTTAACCCATTGATACATCCTTGCCTTGTTGTTAGAGTTTGATTTCAGAATTGTTCCACGTGGAACAATTTCTGTTTTTGCTGATTATTGCTGGATTTTCTGGCACTTTTTTTGTTGCACAAAAACAAAAAAAGCAAACTTTTCAGTCTGCTTTAATTAATTGGACTCTTTGAAATTTTAGAGTAATGTCTGGGATATTCTTTAGGAGTCATTTTTTCTTTTTTAAACACGAAAACGAATCTTTCGCTATTTGTACATTCACCATTCGATTTTCCTATTAGAGGCGAGTTATCTGTAGCGATTAATTTACATCCAAGTGTTTCATATGCTTTTTTAGCTCTTTCCAGTTCTTCAGATCCGCTTTTTCCTTTTAATGAGACAAACAATCCATTCTTTTTTACTAGCGGGATGCAAAGCTCACATAGTACCGGTAAGTCTGCTACAGCTCTAGCGCATACAAAGTCATATGATTCTCTGGATTCGCTGTGTCCGTATTCTTCAGCGCGGCAACTGATTGCCATTAGATTCTTTATTTGGAGTTTTTCAGATAATTCATTCACAAAAGCAATCTTTTTTTCGGTAGAATCCAGCGCTGTAACTGTTACATCTTTTCTTGATATTGCAATTGCCAGAGCAAGAATTCCACCGCCTGTGCCTACGTCAAGTACTTTTGCGTTTTGTGGCACATATTTTACTATCTTAAGAGAATCTGCCCAATGCTTAGCAATAAAATCTTCGTTGTCTTTTATTGCTGTTAAATTGAGATGCTCATTTTTTTCAATTATTTCAACTTGAGCACGATACAGATTATCTATAATTACATCCGTACAATAATCCGAAAGATTATTTGAACAGAGAATATCTTTATATAATTCAAAATATTCCCGCATAATCAGTTACCTTTAGATGCATCGAGATATATAAGCAATACTTCGATATCTGCCGGGCTTACTCCGGAAATTCTGGATGCTTCACCAATTGTAAATGGTTTTTGCTTTGTCAATTTCTGAGCCGCCTCTGTGCTCAACCCTCTGATTTTCATGTAATCTATATCGCCGGGAAGCTTTTTCTTTTCGAGTTTTTCAAATCTGGCTGCTTCTGCAAATTGTTTTTTTATGTATCCTTCATATTTTATTCTCGTCACAACACCAAAAATGACATCATCAGATAACACAGGTCTATTTGGATCAACAGGAGCAAGCATTTCGTATGTTACTTCAGGTCTTCTCAAAACATCAGCTAATCTAATTCCGGTTGATATTGGAGTTTCTCCTATTGTTTCCAAAATAGAATTCAATTCGCTGTTAGGTGAAATAACAGTAGAATTGCATCTTTCTATTTCTTCATCTATCTGTTTTTTCTTGTTTTGATACATTTTGTATCTTTTTTCAGGGAGAAGTCCTATTTTATATCCGATTTCACTTAGTCTCTCGTCTGCATTGTCCTGTCTGAGCAACAATCTAAATTCGGTTCTTGATGTCATCATTCTGTAAGGCTCACCTGTACCTTTGGTGACAAGATCGTCTATCAAAGTGCCTATATAAGAACTGTTTCTAGTCAAAGTTATTTGTTCTTTGCCCGAAACTTTAAGCGCAGCATTAATTCCTGCAATCAATCCCTGAGCTGCAGCTTCTTCATATCCTGATGTTCCGTTGAATTGTCCTGCTCCGTATAAACCGGATATGTTCTTAAATTCAAGAGTTAAAAACAATTGTCTTGAGTCTATGCAATCGTATTCAATAGCATAGGCACTTCTCATAGTTTCAGCATGTTCAAAGCCGACCATTGATCTTAACATTTGCAATTGTACGTCTGCTGGCATGGAAGAAGAGAATCCCTGAAGATACATTTCGTTTGTACCTTCTCCTGTAGGCTCCAAAAACAATTGATGTCTTGTTTTATCACTGAATCTAACTACTTTATCTTCAATGCTCGGACAATATCTAGGACCAATTCCTTTTATATCTCCTGAATAAAGTGGAGATCTGCTCAAATTGTCCCTTATTATTTGATGAGTTTTCTCATTTGTATAAGCAATATAGCAGGGAAGATTCGGACGTTTTTGAAGTTCGTTTTCATCCGTATCCTTGCTATAAGGCTCCATTTTTTCATTTCCGAGCTGAATTTCAAGTTTAGAATAGTCTATACTTCTTGCATCTATTCTCGGCGGTGTTCCTGTTTTGAATCTGTAGAACTGAATTCCCAATTTTTTAAGAGATTCAGTAAGTCCAACTGCAGCATGAAGTCCATCAGGACCTGAAGAATATCTTACTTCGCCTATAATTACCCTTGAATCAAGGTATGTTCCTGTGCAAACAACTATGGCTTTAACATCCCAAACCCCACCAAGTCGCGTGACAACACTGTTGACAGTTTGTTTTCCATCTATTTCACTTGTGCGTATTTCTACAATTTCAGCTTGTATCAGCTTTAAATTGTCTGTGTGCTCACAAGTTTTCTTCATTATTTCCTGGTATCTTCTTCTGTCTGCCTGTATTCTTTTAGACTGAACAGCAGGGCCTTTGCTGGAATTCAATGTTCTGTCCTGCAGCATAACTTTATCTGCAGCACGTCCCATTTCTCCGCCAAGAGCATCAATTTCAAAAACAAGTTGTCCTTTTCCCGTTCCTCCAATTGAAGGATTACATGGCATATTTGCTACTGCATCGTTTGAAATTGTAAACAAAACAGTAGAACAACCCAATCTAGCAGAAGCTAAAGCAGCTTCAACCCCTGCGTGACCTGCGCCTATAACGGCAACATCAGCCTGACCAGCTCTATATTCCATAATATATATAGGCACAAAGTGCCGTTCCTTTCTTACTTATGATAATTACCGCCGGATAGAATGTTTCCGGCTCTGTATATTTGTTCTAGCAATAATAATTTTGCCATACGATGAGTAAATGTCATCTTTGACAAAGATAATCTAACATCACACATTTGTTTCAGATTTTCATCCATCCCGAATGGTCCGCCTATGATGAAACAAATTCTTGAGTGGCCAAGACTGGCTGCTTTTTCAAATAAATCTGAAAACTCTACTGAAGAATATTGTTTTCCTTCTACACAAAGAGCTATTTTATATGATTTTTTAGGGAGAGAAGCTATTATTTTTTCGCTCTCTTCATTCATTGCCTTATTAATTTCTGATTGAGAAGCATTTTCAGGAACTTTTGATTCCTTTATTTCTATCAAATTGACTTTATAGTATGCTTTCAATCGTTTTAAATACTCTTGCTGAGCTTCAAGAAAATAGTTCTCTTTGGTGTTTCCGACATATAAGATATCTATATTCAATTTATATAATCTCCACAATATTGTTTTTTTCAGCAACCATGATTTGAATTTTATCGTTATTTACAGCTTTTTTAACGGTTTCAATCGCCAATTCCGGCTTGTTGTTTTCATCTGACAGGTGGAATAACACTATTCTTTTTGTTCCGTTTTCTACAAGATAACAAGCAAACTCTGCGGCATTTTCATTTGACAGATGGCCATGTTTTCCTTTGATTCGCCTTTTCAGATCTTCAGGATAAGAACCAAACTTGAGCATGTCACTGTCGTGATTAGATTCAAGTATTACTGTTTTGCACCCAACTAAACTCATTTTCATGTCAGATGTCACAACGCCTGTATCTGTAGCAATACCGAGAGTTTCCATTGTGTTCAGGTCTTTAACGACATAGCCCACAGCACAAACGCTGTCATGAGACAATTCAAAAGAAGATATTTCCAAATCGTTTATTTGCACTTCGAATCTAACTTCATGCAAATACATGTTTTCAAGTTCTTCTTTTGTTTTTACTATCTCTTTTGCTGAAAGTGCTGTTATATGAACGGGAATTGAGTACCTTTTTTCAATTACTCTCAGCCCGTTTACGTGATCTGAATGCTCATGAGTGATAAAAATGGCATCCAAGTCATCCATTTTATCTCCCAATGATTCAATTGATTGTCTCGTTCTTTTTTCACAAACACCGCAATCAACCAGGATATGAGCTTTCTCGCTTTTTATGTATATACAATTACCTTTTGATCCTGAAAAAAGTGAATATGCTTTCAAATATTATTCTCCAATTTAAAAGACTTTTACTGCGCCGTACGGGCGTATGCGGAGTATTGTAACTGCTTCTTTGCCAAATGACTCACTGATCTTTTTGACAAACAATTTTTCTTTTTCAAGTGGAACATATGCCTGAATTGTTCCTGCAAAACCGCCTCCGTGAACCCTGAATGCGCCTTTTTCGCCTACAACAGATTCTGCTACAGCACAGGCAAGAGGTATTCCTTGTTCTTTGACGTCTGTTACGGAATAACAGTTCTGAAGAAGAGTGGCTGAAGAATTGCCTGATTCTCTTACAACACTGAGAAAACCTTCTATATCGTCTTTTCTAAGAGCTTTGAATAAATCTCTGACTCTTTCGTTTTCACGAACAAAGTGAATTGCTCTGAGCATAGCTCTGTCGCCAAGTTTACTTCTTATTTCATTTGTTTTAGAAACAAGCATTTTCTCAGTGATTCCTCTGAGTGTCTTTTGTCCGAAAAGACCAGCAACAGCCTTCATTTCAGAAGGAACCGAAGCATAATCCGGTGTCAAATTTACATGGCTGCCGCCTGTATCAACAATGTACAGGGCATATCCATGCTGTTCCGGATCAAATTTAACTTTTTCGGTTTTTGGATTTGAAGGGTCTTTAAAATCTATATGTACAAATCCGCCCGCTGCACATGCTATCTGATCCATTAAGCCGCAAGGCTTGCCGAAAAACTTATTTTCTGCATATTGGCCGAGCTGAGCAATTTCAGTAAAACCTATCTTTCCTTCATTATATATATAGTTCTCAATTGTTCCGATCATATCTTCAAAAGCAGCTGATGATGAAAGACCTGAACCTTTTTTGATCTGGTTTGTCGTATATGCAACAAATGAACCGGTTTTTCTCTTATTTTTCTTCAAACCATCAATAACGCCTCTGATTAAAGAAGCAGAAGTTCCGCTTTCTTCCGGAACAGGTTTGAGATTCTTTGTATCTACAACATCCTCATCAAAACCTTCGCTCTTTACTCTGATGACGCTTCCTTTAACAGCTCTTGCTACTGCAATTATGTCAAGATCGACTGAAGCTGCTGCAACTTCTCCGAGGTTGTGGTCTGTATGGTTGCCGCAAATCTCACTTCTGCCTGACACTGAGAATACAGAAAACTCTCCCTCACCGTACAGAGACAAAAACTCATTGACTGCTTTTGCGATTCTTTTTGAAGCCTCAACTGACTTGTTACCATATATTTTATTTAGATTTTTTCCTGATAGTTTTACTATTTTGCTAGAATTGTACATTGTCTTTTCCTTTCAACTGTTTTGCATTTCATCAAGCGTTAACAAAAATGACGGTAAAATGTTTTTTTCAAACCATCTTAGTTCTTCGCTGTCCATATTGTCTAAAGATTTTCTAATTGTTTTTTCAGCGGAAGAAAATTCCGGATTTCCGTATTTAATTTCTTCAAGACACTTGATATATGCTGCAAGCTTATCTGCAATCTTGACAAGCTTTTCAATTTCTTCATCTTCTGTTTTTAAAGCTTCTCTGTATGTGTCTCTCAATTCAACAGGCAATTTCAAGAGCAATTCTTCTATAGCGTTGTTTTCTACAATCTGATAATTTTCTCTCATTGCGTGGCTGAAATATTTGACAGGAGTAGGCATATCTCCAGTATATACTTCAGGAGCATCGTGATAGAGCCCTACCAAAGCAGCTTTATTTGCATCGTAGTGCTTATTAAAGTAAGTATTTCCAATTATTGCTAATGCATGGGCAAGTTCAGCTACTTCAGCTGAATGTGAAGCTAAATCTTCATCATTTGCATTTCGCATCAATCCCCATCTTTTCATATATTTTTCCCTGAAAACAAGGGCAAAAAAGCTATTATTCATATCAACCTCTGAAAAACGCCTTGAACAGTCTGACCATATTGTATCCGTCTTCAACTCCGCCAAGTTCTCTTACTGCATGCATTGAAAGTTGCGGATTTCCTATGTCAACTGTTACAACTCCCATCATTGATGAGATAATCGGCCCTATTGTGCCTCCGCCGTTTGCATCTGATCTATTATTGAATATCTGATAAGGAATCTTTTCTTTTTCGCACAGAGTTTTAAAGAAAGCTGTTCCTTCAGCTGATGTTGAATATGACTGTCTGTAAGCAAGTTTCAAAACCGGACCTTTATTGAGTTTAACAATAAGGTTTGGATCAGAAAGGCCTGCATATGAAGGGTGTGTTGCATGAGCCATGTCTGCAGAGAATACGATTGTCTTTGCTAAAGCTCTGTATTTTTCTTCAGATGTGTATCCTAGTGACTCGCAAATTCTGTCAACAATCATTGCAATTGTATCGGATTTTGCGCCTCTGTCTGAGTTAGAACCGATTTCTTCGTGGTCAAAGACAACACCTATGTCAGTGTATCCGCCCTTGTCGCACATTCCGGATATAACGGCATGCGCCATAGCTGCGTCATCAAGTCTAGGAACAGACATGAATTCTTCGTTTTCACCAACAAAGCAACCCGGAGCATATTCATATGGAGCAAGTTCATATGAGAGTATATCTTCTGCTTTGCATCCTATTTCTTTAGCTATATATGCAAGGAATCCTGTTTCGTTTCCTTCTCTTTGAGCAAAGAAAGGCAGCATTTCTGTTTGAAGATTGAATTTTGCACCATTATTTACATCTCTTACAACATGTATAGCTGCACTAGGAATAACAAGCAATGGTTTGTGTATATTAATATTTTTTGCAACTGCTTTTCCTTTTTCATCTTTATAATAGACTCTTCCTGCAATTGACAGTGGTCTGTCAACCCATCCGTGTACTATAAGTCCGCCATATCCTTCAAGGCATATTCTTTCATATCCCATATTATTCTGTGAAGGAATTGTCTTTATTCTGAATCCGGGAGTGTCATGATGAGCAGCAGCTATTCTGAATCCGTATTTAGCTGGATCTTTTCCGAGTCTGAATGATGCTATTTGTGTTCCGGATTTGATAAAGTAGTATATTACACCGGGTTTAATTGTCCATTTGTCGCCCTCTTCAATTCTGACAGCACCAGCATTATCAAGCATTACTGCAAGGTTTTCAACCGACTGAAAAGGTGTAGGTGACTCATTGATAAATTTCAAAAGGCTGTTTGCATATGTTCTTGAATTCTTAGTCATATTTTTCTCCTGAAATGTGCTTTATTTTTGATTATTCTGCAATATGCGCAAATTTTTACAAATACATTTTATCACAGATATAATCAAGAGTCGAGTTTATATATATAGTTTTTTAAACAAACAATGGTCCAAATGATTCTTTTTTATGTTTTTTTGCTTTTTTTGAAAAAAAGTGCTTGACATATATATTTTGGGGTGATATCATAAGCAAGCTGCCCTCTGGAAGGGTAGCAAGTCGATCCTTGAAAATTGAACAATAACAAAGAAAGATTTATACAAAGAATCTCGTTAATTATCTTTGAAACTTTTAGTAACAAAGAGCCAAAAAACCTTTAATAGATGTATGCGGGGCTTAAGCCCTGAATATATACAATAATTAGAGAGTTTGATCCTGGCTCAGGATGAACGCTGGCGGCGTGCTTAACACATTCAAGTCGTACGGACAAAAGGACTTCGGTCCTCGAGTTAGTGGCGGACGGGTGAGTAACGCGTGAGCAACCTACCTTTACGAGTGGGATAACAATTGGAAACGATTGCTAATACCGCATAACGTATAGATATCGCATGACATTTATACCAAAGAAAATCGCGTAAAGATGGGCTCGCGTCCCATTAGACAGTTGGTGAGGTAACGGCCCACCAAATCTACGATGGGTAGCCGGACTGAGAGGTCGAACGGCCACATTGGAACTGAGAAACGGTCCAGACTCCTACGGGAGGCAGCAGTGGGGAATATTGGGCAATGGGCGAAAGCCTGACCCAGCGACGCCGCGTGGAGGAAGAAGGTCTTCGGATTGTAAACTTTAGTGAGCAGGGACGATAATGACGGTACCTGCAGAGCAAGCCACGGCTAACTACGTGCCAGCAGCCGCGGTAATACGTAGGTGGCAAGCGTTCTCCGGAATTACTGGGTGTAAAGGGTGTGCAGGCGGCATTGCAAGTTTGATGTGAAACCCCGGGGCTTAACTCCGGGCATGCATCGAAAACTACAGAGCTAGAGTACAGGAGAGGAAAGCGGAATTCCTAGTGTAACGGTGA
>JAEEKG010000038.1 GCA_016282315.1 Clostridiales bacterium
GAGACAGTTCGGTCTCTATCTATTGTGGGCGTTTGAGACTTGAGAGGGGCTGTCCTTAGTACGAGAGGACCGGGACGGACGCACCGCCGGTGCACCAGTTGTTCTGCCAAGAGCATAGCTGGGTAGCCGTGTGCGGTTATGATAAACGCTGAAAGCATCTAAGCGTGAAACATGCTTCAAGATGAGATATCCCATGACTATAAGTCAGTAAGGTCGCTTGTAGACTACAAGCTTGATAGGTCGGAAATGTAAGTACAGTAATGTATTCAGTTGACCGATACTAATAGACCGAGGACTTGAACTTCGATTCAAGTTCGCTTTGATGATTCGCTCGATTTCTTCAGTTCACTTTATTCAGTTTTCTGTGAGCATTGCCCACAAAGTACAGAGCAGTTTCAATAGAGATTGCTCTTTTTTGTTGCTTTAAATATTCCAATACTATATAATATTTTTGTAAATTATAATTCTCTTGTTGAGGTGAATAGAAATGAAAATAAGTCAAAAACTGCATGATGTAAGAAAAGAAAAAGGGTTCTCTTTAATGGAGGCATCTGCTAAAACAGGTGCATCATACCCTGCGCTCAGGAGATGGGAACTCGGAATCACAGATCCAAGTGCAGAAGCAGTCGCAAAATTGGCAAAATTGTATGGTGTTTCAGGCGATGAACTCCTTGGACTTGACAAAGCTCCTGATGATGGTTCAGAACTCAAAGGATGGGAATCTTATTCAGCAAGTTTGAATATAGAACTCCGCCAATCCAAAGAAGAAGGTTTGGATATCGCAGATTATGAAGAATTCATAGAAGCAGTTATCAATATGCCGAAAGGTCATAATAAGGAAAAAGCAGCTGATGTAGTATGGGATATCATCTCAAATGCAGGCATGATTGTAGGATACGGATATAATGAGCCAAGTGATCTTGAGGGAATAAAAGAATTAAGAGATCCTGAACTTTTGAAAAAATATACGTATGATAACAAAAATGCAAAAAACAGCGTTAAAGGTGCCTGGTACGGAAGAATAGCCGGATGCATGCTCGGAAAAACAGTCGAGGGCATGAAGAGAAAAGAATTAATACCATTCCTTCAAAAATCCGGAAATTATCCAATGCACAGATATATTCTGTCAACTGATGTAAATGAAGAAATAGCATCAAATTATAAATTCAATCTTTTGAACAGGTGTTATGCAGATAAAATAACATGCGAACCAGTTGATGACGACACTAACTACACAGTTTTGTATCAAGGAGTAATCGACAAATACGGATTTGACTTTACTCCAAAAGATGTAGCGTATGCGTGGGTTTCAAAACAACCTAGAGATGCATATTGCACAGCTGAAAGAGTTGCCTTCATAAATATTGTTAAAGGAATAAAACCACCATTCTCAGGTTCATACAGAAATGTATTCAGAGAGTGGATTGGTGCTCAAATCAGAGCTGACTATTTTGGATATATTAATCCAGGTAATCCTGAAAAGGCCGCAGAAATGGCTTGGAGAGATGCTGTTGTTTCACACACTAAAAATGGAATGTATGGTGAAATGTTTGTAGCAGCAGCCATTGCAGCAGCAGCTGTTACAACAGATTTGAAAGAAATCATTAATGCAGGCCTTGCACAAATACCAAAAACATCAAGAATGTATGAGGCAATTGCAGCAACTCTTATTGCATATGAAGATGGTGTATCTGAAGAAGAGTTCTTCAAAAAATTCAATGAACAATTCGATGATAATGATGCACATGATTGGTGTCTTGCAATTTCAAATGTCATAATCGTTGTAGCAAGTATGCTTTATAGCAATGGAGATTACTCAAAAGCTATTTGTATGGCAGTTCAGACTGGATTTGATACAGACTGTAATGGTGCAACCGTAGGCTCAATTTTAGGAATGAGAAATGGTTTTGATTCAATTGATCCATATTGGGTTAAACCTATGAACGGAACACTTGACACGTCTATTTTCGGAGTCGGAAAAGTGTCTATTGATTCACTTGTGGATAAAACTCTTGAACACATCGAAAACAATAAATAATAATTTAAATACCATCCTGTGAAAAGCAGGATGGTATGAATCAATATTCAGAGGAAAAAATGCAGGACATTCTAAGAACTTGGGCTGAAATCGATTTAAATGCTCTTGTAGATAATTTTAATAATATTAAGTCAATAATGAACAATAACAATAAGACTATTGTTGTTGTAAAAGCAAATGCTTATGGTCACGGATCTATTGAAGTTGCAAAAGAACTCTCAGAAATCGCAGATATATTTGCAACTGCAACTCTGGAGGAAGCTACCGAACTCAGAATAAGAGGAATCGAAAATGAGATAATGGTTTTGAGTCCTATTCCTACAGGATTATTTGCAAATGCAATAAGGTACAGAGTAACTCCTGTATTATTCAATAAAGAAGATGCAGATATCATGAATGATGTGGCATCAAAAATATCTATGCCTGCTAACTACTATCTGGCAGTCGATTCAGGAATGTCGAGAATAGGAATACCATGCGATGAGATGGGACTGGAAACCGCACAATATATTCTTTCAAAAGAGAACATTAATTGTATTGGAATTATAAGTCACTATGCTTGTGCAGACTCATCTAACCTTGAAAGCACATATATTCAGAAACAAAAATTTGATTGGTTAGTAAGCTCTTTAAGTGAAAAATATGGCGAACTGGGCACAATTTCAATTAACAACACTGCTGCAGTATTACAAAACCTTCCGACATACAACGCTGATAGAATAGGCATTGCTCTTTATGGACTTTACCCTTCAGAATATGTAAAAAAAGCAAAAATATCTTTAAAGCCTGTCATGACACTTAAGACCAGAATATCCATGGTAAAAACAGTTAAAGCCGGACAGGGAATAGGATATGGGTATACATATATCACTGATAGTGAGAAACAAGTCGCAACATTGTCAGCTGGTTACGCCGATGGGGTTCCGATTGAATTATCCAATAAAGGCAAAGTAATCATAAATGGTAAATATGCCAAAATTCTCGGAAGGGTGTGCATGGATCAATTTATGGTTGATGTATCAGAAATAGAAAATGTTAAGGCTGGCGACAGTGCTGTTATATTCGGAACAGATGGGAAGTTGTCAATTACAGCTGATGAAGTAGCAGATCAGGCAGGAATACTGAATTATTCCTTGTTATGCGGAATAGACAGCAGAGTTCCAAGAGTATACATAAAAGACAATAACATTAAAAAGATATTTTCATATATCAGTTTTCCATACGAATGGTAAAAAAACAAAAAACTACGCCGAATGTGCAATTAGTACTGCATATTCGGCGTTAATTTTACTTATTAATGATTATTTACGATGCTTTTGTCTCAGTAGGAACAAATTCAACATCTTCGTATGAAACATTATATTTTTCCAGCAATTGTTCGTCAAATTTGTTCAACAATTCATCCTGAATTGATGCTATATAATCTTCTCTGACATCTTCTTTGACGTCTTCAAATTTAGCAAATGGTACATTGTTGTATGAATCATATTCAACAATCATCCAACCATTTGGACCCTTGATTGGCAAATCATAAACTTCGCCAATGTCGAGAATTGAATTTCTGAATATATATGCTACAGTTCCCTGATAAACATTGAACAGATATTCGTCATATGCTTTGAACTCATCAGATTGTTTATCTGCTGAAGGATCCATGCCTTTTTCAGTGTATTTCACTCTGAGTTCTTCAAGGTATGTATCAAGATTGTCAAATTTTGGCATGTTGTCAAGATCAAGTTTTGTCAATGTGCCATCTGTTGTATAGTAAGGAACAAGGATATATCCATCTTCTTCAGTATATTTTTCTATTACCTGTTTTTGGATATCACTGAAAGAGGTACCAGACTGAGCTTTTTCAATGAAGGATTTTGCATCATTGAATCTTGCGTCCCACTCCTCTTCATCCGCTACATCCAATACTTCACACAAAGCTGTATTGAATACATAACCGACTGGAGTAGTATAATCCATGGAATTTTCAGTGAAATATTCTCTCAAAGTTTCATCAGATATATCAAGATCATCAATCAGCAATTCTCTTGCTTTGCTGTTGTATATACCATATTTTGTTAGTTCATATATAAAATTGTCAGATACACCTATTCCATCTTTCCAATAGTTATATCCGCCCTCATCCGGATATGTTGCATCCAATTGTGCCATATAGTTGAGAACAGAGATTTCAAGTTCTTCTTCAGTTAACGAATAACCTTTTTCACTAAGGTACTCTTCAAGAATAGGAACAAGAACATACGCATTGATTGAAAGCCTTAAAACATTATCTGTAGTCATTTTGCCTGCAGTAACATCACTATAATACCTGGCATAAAAATATTTGTTCCAATCCTTAATATCTCCGGACCAAATGTTACCACGATTCCATGTAGCAACTATGATTTCATCTTTGTGTTGATTCTTGTTAGGGTCATTTTCATTGCCATTACAAGATACACAAACAATTACTACCATAGCCAATGCAATAATAAGGCTTAATAGTCTTTTAAAATTCATAAAAAATAAATCTCCAATTATGATTATTCTTCAGGATCAGAAAATTCAACTTTAAATTGCGTTCCGCACATGGGACACTCCAGATTGTCCGGGTCGTCTGTTTGAATCAATTGAAATTTTGCGCCGCATTTTGGGCACTCAACAATCGGAATCTCATCGCAAAAGTTATCATCATATTCATCATTTGCGTTTGGGAATACAGCACTTTCTATTTCCTGAATATTATAGTCAATTGTTTTGATATAACTCTCAAGATGCTCAACTTTTGCCTGAAGCTCGCATATACACTTTGAAGCCTCTTTCAAGGCTTCAGTGAGTTCTTTTATAGAGTTATTTTCCTTATTGTCACCATTATTGTCGACTGAAAGCACAATTATACTCTTCCTATGTATTCGCCAATTCTTGTGTCAATTTTTACCTTTGTACCAACATCGATAAAGAGAGGTACCATTATAACTGCACCTGTTTCAAGTGTAGCAGGTTTATTTGTATTCTGAGCAGTATTACCTTTAACACCTGGTTCGCTTTCAACTACTTCAAGTTCAACGAACATAGGAGGTTCAACACTGAATACACTTCCTTTGTAGGAAAGGATTTTGCACATCATTTCTTCTTTTACGAATTTGAAGTTATCCGGAAGCATTTCTTTTGATACTGGAACCATATCATATGTATCCATATCCATGAAATAGTAGATATCTCCATCGTTATAGCTGTACTGCATATCTCTTTTATCTATTGTTGCAGAATCAAACTTATCTGTAGGGCTGAATGTTGTTTCAGTAACAGCACCTGTAATAACGTTTTTAAGTTTAGTACGAACAAAAGCAGCTCCTTTGCCAGGTTTTACATGCTGAAATTCAACAACCTGAAGAACTTGTCCATCATACTCGAATGTAACACCGTTTTTGAAATCGCCGGCTACTACCATAAAATTATCCTCCGATAAAATTAAAATTTGCTTGTATATTTTATATTATAATGCTTAACTATTCAAGAGTTTTTAAAAAATCTAATCTTGTAACATAATTGATATACTTAGTTATTACTGGAAATCTGCCACATCAGAACCTGACAACGCCGCAAGCCCATAAATCAATGCCTGCTTTGCTGCAGATGATTCTTCAGGATCACTGCTCTTTATTTTGGGCAAAAGTTCTCTGTAAAGAGCACCTTTTAGAGTTATGTCTTTCAACAATGCCTGTTCATCAACAAGCGGAATTGTTCTGTCCTTTATCTCTAGATAATATGTTCCGAGTTCTTCTGATGTAATCTTTTTTGAAGCTTCAGAAACATTTTGATCAACGGTTCCTGTAAATAATATTCTTAGTAAAGTATCGTTTCCGATTGACTTATTTGCCATCTCATGCTTAATCTTTGCAACTACTTCTTCTTTAGAAGCTAGAGCGGTTATGTCGAGATTAATCTTTTCATATCTTCTTCTGCACACTCTCTTATATGAGAAAGTCGGTACCCATCTTCCAAAATTATTCTTTTCAAAATCTGCTACGATGACGCCTTTTTTTCCACATTCATCAAATGATCTGCCCTCCGGGCATCCTGAGTATGCATAATATGTGTTTCCCGCTTTTTTGACTTCGGTTCCTTCGTGTATGTGTCCTAAAGCAGCATATGTACAACCGGATTTTGCTATATCCTCTTCGCTTATTGGGCAATACTTTGAAGAACCGGAAGAAATATCCGCATGAACTGCCAATATGTTTATGTAATCAGGGTTAGTGTTCATTGAATATGTAATTGGATTCTTTTCCATACTGTCTTGTATGAAAGCCCAACCGTAAACACAAACATTTATATCCGGAAAAGCAAAA
>JAEEKG010000039.1 GCA_016282315.1 Clostridiales bacterium
AAACTCTCTAATTATTGTATATATTCTGGGCTTTAGCCCCGCATACATCTATTAAAGGTTTTTTGGCTCTTTGTTACTAAAAGTTTCAAAGATAATTAACGAGATTCTTTGTATAAATCTTTCTTTGTTATTGTTCAATTTTCAAGGATCGACTTGTCCGCCCTCTTGGGCGGTGCGAGCGTAATTCTAACACGAGTAAGAATCATTGTCAAGCACTTTTTTTACTTTTTTATAAAAATTTTATCTTTTTTTCAAAAAAGCCAGTTAAATGCTTGAAAAGCTCAACAATTCCTTTGTTGATTTCTTGTTTTCAGATGTTTTTTCAAGATCTGAAAGTCGTTTGGAATACTGCTCTCTTATTGAATTATTTATATATAATTCATTTAATGCCGTATATATGTCTGTGGAATCAAAATTACATATTCTTCCAAGATTGCCGTTTTCAAGTTGTCTTTTTGCCGTTGGATAATCTGTTGCAAGTATTGGCTTGCACAAGACTTTTGCCTCATCAACCACCATACATTGGCTTTCGTTTCTGGATGGTTGAAAATACAAATCCGCATTCATTATATATATATAAGGATTTGATTGAACACCATGAACCACTATCCTGTCTTTTACACCCAATTGATTGACTGCAGAAATGAAATCGTTGAAGTAACTGCCTTTTCCACTTCCGACGATATGCCATTTAGCTTCTTTGTGTTCCTTTAAAAAATCTGCCACAGCAGGCAAAGCAACATCATAGCCTTTATCATAATTGATCCTGCCCACGGTAACTATATCAAATCCGGACTTTTCAAACGGGCAATCACCTTTTGCCAATTCCTTCACTCTGTTTTTATCGATATAGTTTTCAAATACTTCAACCTTGTTCTTGACAGATGGAATAGCGCGGATTATTGAATCAGAACACTCTTGAGAGACAGCTACGAATTTGTCAAGTTTGTCGATATACTTTTTATATGTTTTGGGGCTTCTCGGAGGCGACGGGAACATAAAGTGCATCCAAGCCATCTTGTGTTTGGCATTTACTTTGTCTACTACGTAAAACAAAGTCCTGTCTCCCCAATAGCCTATTGCTAAATCATATTCATTTTCAAACCGCGGCATTTCACGCATCATTTTTATCCACAGTTTGTTCTTTGCATATGTTTTTTTGTTTCCCTTTGAAACAGCAATGGAGAAAAGAGTCGGAAACAACTTAAAGATATTAAACGGCCTTTTTTGATAAAACTCATTTATTGTCTTATTTGAATTGTCTTTGGACAGAGTAAATAAATCTCCGTCTTCTCCCATATCATAAACATTAATGTTTTCGGGAATTCGGTCTAACCATTCTCCTTCCCTCTTGGCAAGGAGCAAATCAACACTCCATTCACTGTAATCTATGTGATTAACAAAATTAAGAAATGAGTTTTCTGTTCCGGCTGCAGACATGGTAATACCGACTATCAGCATTTTTTTCAAACTAAACCACCTCCTGAATTTTGTGAGTGTTTTTTCATTATACTACAATTTTATGATTTCGGCAAAAAATAATTGATATTTATTAAAAACTGTGTATAATAAAATCGTTGCGCGCGCAACTAATTTGTTAAGGTGGTGAGAATAATGCCTTCTTTCATGAGAAATCTAAATGTTACAGCTCGTTGTGCAAATCAATTCAGGGCAGATAAATTGGCAGGAGTTGGTCTTACAGGCTGCCAGCATTCTTACATTATTCATATATGCAATAATCCGGGTATATCTCAGGAGAACCTCTCCAAAATTCTTTATATAAATAAAAGCAATGTCGCAAGACAACTATCCATTCTGGAAGAAAACGGTTTTATTTACAGAGAACAAAGCCCGAACGACAAGCGAAACATGTTGGTATACCCTACTGACAAAGCAAACAAAGTATTGCCGGTTGTCAGACAGGTACTGAAGGAATGGAGTTCGTATTTGTCCGAAGGATTTACTGAAGAAGAAATAAGTAAATTCAATGAAATGATGGACAAAATATGCCAAAAAGCCCAAGACTACATCATAGAAAGGGACAAGAATGAAAACGCTTTATAAGTATTTCAAACCTAATGCCCCTATGATGATAATCGGACTTATACTGAAGTTCTCAGGGGCAATAACAGATTTGATGATTCCATATTACCTTGCCAAAATCCTTGACGTCGCACTTCCTCAGGTGCTTGAAATGGGACTTGAAGAATATCTGTTGACGGACCTATGGCCAATATGGAATTATGCAATCATCATGATTATCTGTGCACTTTTAAGTGTTGCTTTTAACATCACTTCAAACTACTGTGCAGCTCAATCATCGGGCAGGATAACAAAATCTTTGCGCCATGATCTGTTTGCAAAGATCACTTATCTGTCAGAAAAGAACACGGATAAGTTCTCTCTTCCGACACTCATTTCAAGACTGACTTCTGACACTTACAACGTTAACAGAATGCTTGCAAGAATTCAGAGAATGGGAGTCAGAGCGCCTATTATTTTAATTGGCGGTATAATAATAACCTTTACAATGGATCCGGTTCTTACACTTGTGCTCGTCTCTACTCTTCCTTTTATTTCTTTGCTGGTTTACACGATTTCAAAAAAAGGCATTCCGATTTATTCCCAAGCCCAGGGTAAACTAGATAAAACAATAAGAGTAGCTGAAGAAAACATCACCGGAATAAGAGTAATAAAGTCCTTGTCTAAAGCTGAATATGAAAAGAACAGATTCCATGAAGCAAACAAAGAATTAGCAGATACAGAAAAACACGCAAGCGTAGTAATGGCTTTGACAAACCCGGCGTGTTCATTCATCTTGAATCTTGGTTTGTGTTTTGTAATTCTTGTGGGTGCATACAGAATCAACGGCGGATTGTCAGGCGCAGGAACAATAGTAGCATTTTTAAACTACTTCACTATCATACTCAACTCAACAATTGCAATCACCAATATATTTATAATGTATACAAAAGGCGCAGCTTCTGCCAACAGAATTGAAGAAGTATTATTGGTTGAGGACAATATGCCTATTATCGAATCGGAAAAAGTCGATTCACCATACTTAATAGAGTTTGACAACGTCTCCTTTTCACACGACAAAGTTAAAAACAATTTGTATGGAATATCATTCGGAATCAAAAAAGGAGAAACTCTCGGCATCATAGGTCCGACGGGTTCAGGAAAGACGACAATTGTCAGGTTGCTGCTAAGATTCTATGATCCGGATTCTGGAACAATAAGAATTGACGGACAGGATATAAGATCAATCAAATCTGAAGATTTCAGAAAGAAGTTCGGAACCGTTTTCCAAAATGACTTCATATATTCTGATACTTTAGATGAAAATATCCTTTTCGGACGTGAAATTGACGAAGAAAA
>JAEEKG010000040.1 GCA_016282315.1 Clostridiales bacterium
CATCTAACATATCGCACAATGTACAAAAAGTTTTCTTGGCTCGTTCAGTTTTAATCTCTTCCACAATCATCAACCTGCTTTCTTTAATATTAGTTACTTTTCACGCATTAAACTAGATTATCAAACAGAAAAAAGCAACTATTTGTTGAATTATACCACAAAACGTTGTTTCTTGTCAACGAGGATTGTCTAAGATTGTAAAAGTTTTTTGTTCAACAAAAAGAAATCCTTTTGCGAAAAAAAGCATCTTTCCCTGTTAAACTTTGGAGACAGGAAAAGAGCGCTCCATAAGACTATTCTCTTTTCAAGCGCATATCATTTGGCACAAAATCGGTTAAACATTGAGTAAAGTAAAAATATAAAAGTACAAGGAGAAAAAATGAATACTTTTTTGATTAAAGCTACTGATAAACTGCTTGTTGTTTATGGAAGAACATTGTTTGCATACAGCGCGGATGATTATCGCTTTCTCTTTCGAGAAGAATTGATGGATTATGTGCTGGATTATGCAGTCAATCTGAAAAAAACCTCCGTTCTGCTCCTGCTGAATAATGGCAGATTGTTGGAATATGATTTTGTTAACAATGAGCTCTATATTGCGGGAGATCTGTATCTGTTTCATCCGCAGATGCACATCCCTTCGTATAGCATAAGGTTTGATCCAAGATCCGGGTTTTTGGTGTCAAGTCCGTTTGACGGGAAAGAAGCAGTGTTTTGCTATGATTCGGCACTCAAACATTATACCTATAAAGACACGCGCGTGAAATCTGATTATGCATCTCAAGGGGTTTTGGACCGGTCTGACCTTATGGTCTTCAGCCCTGATGGGCGGGTTGTTGACAAACTGAACAGACGCGCTTTGTCAGCAATTCATCTGCCGGAGAAAGAGTATGGCGAGCCGATTATTACAGATTATGACCCTGACCAACTGACTGGCGGAGACCTCTACCCCTTCATTCGTTTTGCTTGTTCCGCATTGGACGATGAGAACATTTTGCTGACTATGCTCGATGGAATTGCACTTGTTCACAGAGCGCCTAATTCTCCCGAAATTGTGAAGAGTGTCAGATACAATAATCCGCTCTATGCCATGTGGTCGGAGTATTCAAAAGATTACTTCATTGTGAAGTCTATCAGGGGAGAACTTTCTTTGTTTGAAAACTTCGAAGAGATTATGATAAAAACCGATGTGCAGGCATATTGCTTTTTGGATGAAAAAACATTCGGATATTTAGACGAAAAAGGGATCCATATTATGGATTTGAAATCAGAGCAAGAGCTTTATTTGCTGCCGCTGAACAAAACCGAGTGCTCGTTTGGCTGGCGGTCCTATGATAGTTGGGAAACAAAAAGGTATTATTATAACTGGGAAAAGAACAGGTTCTTTTCTTGAAAGGACGTGCGTAAAAAATGGGAATCAGAATAGATCGTGGCAACCCTTACAAAAAACGACATGATGTCGAATCCGAAACCACGTTGTGTGGCACATGGAAATACTTCATCGAAGACAAAAAAGCAACACTATGGGATTATGAAGGCGATTCCAACATCTTGATTTTGCCGACGAAGATTGGGGAAAACCGTATTACGGTTTCTGAGATGATTCCGGATGATGCTTTTTCGAGCTGCGAAGATGTTGAATACATTCTATGCGCGCAAGACACTTCTTTTGGGAAACGGGTGTTTGCAAACTGCAAACAGATACAAGGCGTTGTTGCCATTAAGGATAAAACAAGAATCAACCTTCAAACGTTGTCTTTTTTGGAACCTGTATTCCTCTCTCGTGTGCTTCCCGACAGTACATCTGAAGGAGAAGATCTTGATCTTTTGGCAGAAGATCTTTTTAGCACAGTCTTGCACAATCTTGCCTGGCGTAATGACACGGATAGTCTGGAAGTGTTGATTGACTATCAAAGTGTCGGCAATGCGTTTCGAATCGCAATCCTCAACGGATCCATACACACTCTGAAGTTTCTTCGGCATATGGGCTTTCCTCTTTCAAATGCTTCTCCATTTCGATTTTATCTCGATGATGCAATTGAGCAAATGGATTATCGGACTCTGGCCCATATGATTCGGAACGGTTGCTCAAGGATCTCCGATGATTATAAGCAAAGTTGGAGCTTTAAGCTTGCGGAGGATAAGCGAAAAATCATTGATTTGCTTCTTTCGGCAGGTGGAAGTGTGGAGGTATTGGGAATTCCTATTTCGGAAGATGGTCTCAAGGAACGCATCGGCCCGGTTGATGGCGGAGAATGCGGGAGTAGCTTGAAGTGGCGAATCGACAATGTTGGGGTTCTGACCATTGAAGGTTCCGGCGCAATGGCAGACTACGCGCAAGCACCTTCCCAAAATGGTTGGTGTACTTCGGCGCCCTGGGGAAAGTATTCACCCTTTATCCGCGTAGCAAGAATAGGGGAAGGCGTAAAAACCATTGGCTCCTATGCGTTTTATCGTTGCCCTGTGCTGGAACAAGTTCTGGTTGGAGAGAGTGTTCAAAGCATTGGAGACTATGCGTTTTATGCTTGTACATATTTAAAATCTGTGATTTATCTTGGAAGGCAGCCACTCATTGGAAAAGGGTCGTATTCGTTTTGTGATTCTTTAAAAACGCTTCAGAGTAATATGTGAAAATGCTTTTGTGGTTTTTATCATTTGAGTTCTTTAGCCATAAAAAAATAACTATGACGACATGCAAACCAGCTTAAAAAGTCGTGTTCACATGTCGTCATTTTATTACTTGAAAAACTGCATTGGATTCACCTTGTTCCCGTTATACCGCACCTCAAAATGCAAGTGCGGACCTGTGGAATGTCCGGTCGAACCGACTTTCGCAATAATTTGTCCTTGCTTTACGGTTTGCCCGGTAGAAACCAACAGAACCGAACAGTGCCCATACAGGGTCTCATAACCTTCACCATGGGAAATCTTAACGTAATAGCCGTAACCGCCC
>JAEEKG010000006.1 GCA_016282315.1 Clostridiales bacterium
GCTATGGCTTGCGAAAAAGTGATCGCTGGAGAAGGAACAAGCGTTCTGATCCACAATTCCAGAGGATCCTTTGAAAATATGGACGTGAACACCCTGAAAGACTTTGTGAAAAATATGGAAGATGTTGATCTGCAAATGGCGAACATATACGCCAGAAAAAGCGGAAAACCTCTTTCATATATTCAGGCTTTGATGAACCGCGGAGAACGACTTTCAGCAGAAACCGCTCTGAGTCTTGGTCTCGTAGATGAAATCAAAAAAATAAACACTTCCGCCAATGGCATACCATTTGCAGAAGATACTGAAAAAAATTCAAAATCATATATATCTATGAACGAAAAAGAACAAACAAAAACAAACACAGGAGAAAGTGGACAAGAGTTTTGTCCGACAAAGCTCCCTCCTGAATCTGACATGAAAACAGGGGATAAAAACCTTACCCACGATCAGCTCGGTCAGCTCTACGCAAGAGTGAGAGAAGCAGAGTTAAAAGCATTTGAACTGCGGAAAGAAAAGATCACAACAATGATCAACACTGCATGCGCTGAAGGCCGAATCAGAAACGTGGATATTGATGGTTGGGTCGAAGCGTGTATGAAAGATGAGACAATGCTGGAACGATTGGAAGCATTGCCAATTATTAAAACTCTGCCGATCTCAAAAATAGACCCAGGCAAAGAAAATTTTATCACAGCCCAAGAAAAAAAGCTTGTTGGCGTAGGGGTAAAATGTAACAGCTCAAGCGTAAGTGCGTTTCTGAGCTATCAAAACAAAATGAAAAAAAACTAAAAATCAAAAGAAAGGATAAAAAATTATGGCATTAACATTAGCGCCTCAAGAAGTATGCGTCGGAGCAATGGAAGCATTCAAAGAGAATCTTCCTTTTCTCAAAAACATCACCGCAGATTTAGATGTTGAGTCTGCTCGGTATCAACAAAACATCATTTCAAGGGTTCCTTCGGTTCCCCCCGTTACTGAATATAACCAAGTGAAAGGCACCGCAAACCAGGGGTTTGAAGGTGGCGGAGTCACTGACGTAAAAGAGTTGCTGAACGATGTCCCCGTAAAGCTCAACAAATGGAAAAAAGTTTCCTTGAGTTTTAACTATGTGGACGGCATAAAAGCAACTATTGACCTTACAGAAGGAATGATCCAAGTCGCTGGAATCGCACTTGCAAAACAGGTGGCCTCTGATTTAATCAGCCTTGTTTCTCCTACAAACTTCAGCTTGTCAGAATCCTGTTACCATAACGAAGTAAAGGCAAGCACTCTTGAAAAAATACGCTCTACATTGAACTGTAAAGGTGCACTTTCAAGACGTTGGGGCATTGTCAATTCTGAGGTTGCATCTTCTCTGCTGGCTGATGAAAAAATTGCTTCTGCTGACTATTTACATCAATACAACAGCGATATTGATACACCTTACAGAACAATCAAAGCGGGTGGCTTCACTATCTATGAGATTCCTTGGCTTCCTAACACTGGAAATCTGATTGGATTCTTTGCGGATCAGAGAGCATTGCTTCTGACTTCTCGCCCGCCTCAGGACTTCAATTCAGGAATGTTCAAAGATGGCCAGTATGGATTCAGAGATATTTATACTGATCCCCAGACTGGTTTGTCTATGCTGATAATCGGTTACCAAGTGCCACCGACTTTAGATTGGCAGATACACTTGTCCGTTCTTTACGGTGTCGCTGGTGGCAGTCAGGGCGGAACGGCTGGAGCCTTACTGGACTTTTCGGGCGTTCGTCTGGTGGACGGGGAACCGACCCCCACGGTGACGGTCAAACCCACTTTAACGGTCATTGTGAAGAATAAGCAAGTGAGTTATGGCGACAACGCGCCACAGTATGAAGTGACTTATTCAGGCTTTGAAGAAGGAGACAGCGCAACAAACTTAGGCGGTTCTCTCTTGTTCTCTTGCAGTTATGAAGCAGGAAACGCGCCTGGTAGTTATGCGATCACGGCTTCAGGTTTGACGTCCAGCAAATATAATATCGTTTATGTTGCTGGCTCATTGACCGTTGCAAAAGCACCGCTTTATGTGGCCACACAGGATGAAGTGGTGACAGTTGGCGATCCCGTGCCAGAATACACTGCAACGATCTTAGGCTTTGTAAGAAGCGAAACTGCTTCCGTTTTAAGCGGTTCTCTGTCTTTTTCTTGTGATTATGAAACAACAAGCGAAGCTGGAGAATATGCTATCACTCCGAGCGGTTTAAGCTCTAACAATTATGAAATCAATTATATTGCTGGCACACTAACAGCAAATTAGTAAAATGATTTAAGGCAAAGTTTCTTTTTGGATAAATTCCTTTTCTTTGCCTTAAGCTACGTTTTGGCTTGTAACGTAGCACCGAGGGCAGAGGGGTTTGGCTCTCTCTGCCCTTTTTATTTTATAACTCACTAATACAGAAAACTTCTGCAACCTCTTAATTTTCAACTTTTATAACCCCCTTATAAGGAATCTCTTATCGGTTATATGGGAGCAGGTTCCGGTTGCCAGCGATGGCGGCCCGTTTCCGCAAAACAAAATTTTCGCGGTTCCTAATAGATAAGAAAGAGAGCTCACACCATTTCTTCGAGTTACTTCGAGTTTCTTCAAAGTACTTCGAGTTGTGTATACCCCCTTTGTGTGATACAAAAATAATTTTTGCACTTATATAAATATATAATAATAATCAACTTATATTAACTCAAAAACTTTTTGCACTTCTTGTACTTTTTGCACTTGAGAGCGCTGTCTTTTGAGGGACTTAAAATCTAAAATACCTATAAAAACAATATATAACCAGCAGGACTAAACCAAAAACGCTTTATCACATTTTCTAGCACATTTTTCTTTTATGGCTTATCTCTTTTTGCATTTAACTAGCTGATTTTTAAGAAGATGGAGCGGGTGACGGGAATCGGACCCGCGTCTCAAGCTTGGGAAGCTCGCATTCTACCATTGAACGACACC
>JAEEKG010000041.1 GCA_016282315.1 Clostridiales bacterium
CCGGTAACCCTCAGCTAGAGGTTTCGTTGAATAACTCGCAACACCATTAACAGCAACATCAATGCTGCCGGAAAGACTTTGCTGCGGCACAAAGGAAAATGTGGTTGCATAATCCTTCGTACCGTCATAGCTTTTTTCGCTATCTACCGCTCTCAGCGATCCGGTGAGCGGAGTTCCATTGGAAGAAAAACTCACCGAGTCCTGCGTTACGGTTGTAACATCCATGTATTGGCTGAACTTCACTTCTATTTCATCCTGGAACACATTCACAAACTCAACCTCAGGCGCAGACAAAGAAGTCATCCCAATGTTGACGTCCAACTGTGGTGGAGGCACCGGCAACCATTCGCTGTAAGTCGTTTCATAGCCAACCTTCTCGTATTTGACTTGCCATTGACCTTCTGGAACGTCCCAGGCATAATCACCGTCTGTATCAGTATAAGTTGGATTCATTTGATCGTATTCAGTTGCATCCCACAAAACAGTTCTTCCTGTTTTTTCATCTTTGTAATAGATGGTTACCTTGACATCTTGAATGCGATTAGAATGAACTGCTTCATAAACATAGCCTGATGGATCAATGGAATACTTTCCTTTAAATTTTACATTCCCACTTTCATAATCGTTTTCATATTGCTTTGAGATTTTTTCCATGAGGCTCTCACCCCACCAACCGGCAAATCCATCTTTTTTAGATAGGGCATCAATTACTTGTTTTAGTTGTTGGTTTTTAATCTTATTTGAGATGTCTTTCATTGCATCAACACAATTCTGAGCTTCTTCACTAAACTGATCAGGAAGAAGAATGCCCGGGTCATCTGCCATTGTCACTGAATTCTTTATTATCTTTTTAGTTGAATCAAATCCTTTAGTTGAATCATTATAAAGTTTGTAGATATCTAAATCGGTCTCAATTTGAGTTAATTCCCAATATTCAGAACTAGATGACGGAACCGCCTTTTTAGCGGAGTCGATATATTCCTTTAAGCCGTTGTATATTTGATCTTCGTCTGTATTGTTTACATTTGTATTAAGTATATCATATAGTGCCACAGTTTTGTCGTACAAATCTTTGTATCCTTTTTCGAGGTCATAAGCGTTCTTAATATCAGTTACGCTAGGCGCCTTTTTTATGGATTTCTTTGCCGTTGTCGTATCTCCATAAACACCATATCCTATCCTCGTACAAGTATAAGAGCCATCATTTTCTTTAAAGTATATTTCTTTAAAGAAGAAGCACCCATTATCTCTAAAGATAACAACCGGTTCAATTGTAACATAGCATATTTTTCCATTAACGACATCTTTGTATATGTTATCATTTATTTCAAGTTCTGCACTAGTTTCTTGCTCAAGGATAGAATAGTATTCAGTTCCATTCAGCCGAACTTTTGTCTGGTATCCTGTAAGATTATCGTTTGAATATGATGCATCTAGATGGTATGTGGCATCTTGATATGAATAGCCATCATTCTTTTTATACTCAACTGAAATTGTTCCAGGCACATAACCAGCAAATCCAGATGCAACGAATACATCTTTTTGAGAATCATAGTGAGCATTGAGATATACTTTGTCTGTTCCTTTAGAGCTGACAACACGAACAGAATCAACTTTTTGACAATCGTCAAAATCAATTACAAATGAGAAGCTGCTACTACTTGCCCAACTTATTACAGGACTCTTGTTTGACAATGTCATCAAATTATATTCTGTACCTCTAAAATACATGAGGAACGATGTTAGTTTTACTGCATTAATCTTAAAAGATATATAGTCAATTGCAGAACTGTCATTGTTATTGTCAGATTCAAGTCTGGCTTCAACTTTATAAATGTTCCCATCAGTACTTGACGGAAGAGTGATTGTCTTTGAATAGTTGCCCACGGCCGATGCAATGCATGTTCCAACTTTCGTTCCATCCAAATATAAGGCAACTTCTTCATTCGGAGATGTTACACCTGTAACAGTAACACTTCTCGTTGAGGTTTCATCAGGAACATTGATGGTTAAGAGCTTTGTGAGCATATTTATAATTCCAATAGTCTCTGTTTTATTCTGATTGTTTAATCTATACGAAATAGTCGCATAACTCATTAGATACGACGCATTTTTGGGATTAACATTAAATCGAATGATCCCAGATGAACTAGTTGGTCTTATTGTAATAATGTTACTGCTTTCTGTATATGTAATTTTTTCTCCGTTCAAGGTTACTGTGTCATCTTCAAGCTCAACTGTTGAAGGAATACGTATTTTAATAGAAATGTTTGATACTGTCTTTAAAACATTCTTTTTGAAATTATAGTTTATACCGAGCGTAACATAACCCGCAGCAGAAACAGTACTCATCACAGAATAATATGACGTTTCGTCCCTATTTAAATACCTAGATGAATTATCTGCAATTCCCTTCTCATCCGCCACAAATGAGAGTTCACTGTCAATCAACGTTAAAGCGATTGCTGAATCTTCCTTAGCAATTCTCAAGTTTTGAATATAAGCACCATTGAATGCATTAGAATTAAGAGAAACAATATTTTCAGAGAGTTTAAGCGTCCCGATATTTAAACATCCTGCGAATGCGTAACTTCCGATTGAAGTCACACTGTCAGGTATGGTTATATCTGACAAACAAGTACAATTCTGAAATACTGAACTACTAATCGTATTTACGCTGTTGGGAATCGTAACGCTTGTAAGTTGCACACAGCCATAAAACGCTGAACTTCCGATAGAGGTGACGCTGTTCGGAATTGTAACATTTGACAACTGAGCACAGTTTTGGAATGCAGAACTCTCGATCGATGTAACACTATCAGGAATGGAAATC
>JAEEKG010000042.1 GCA_016282315.1 Clostridiales bacterium
CTCGGAACAACACCGGCAGACAAGGATGACAAGAGAGAATTCAATATTCTCTTCGGCACCATAATATTTTCAGCCATATCAGTTACCCTCCTTTAAAGATTTTGTCAGATTGTCCAGATAATCTTCAATTATATCTCCTGACTCAAGCAAAATATCTCCTGTATATTCCATTGCTTTTTCGTTGATGATTCGCTCGAGTTCCATTGCCAGGATTTTGTTGTCCCTGCAATACTTGTTAAACAATCCCTGTGTTGCTGCCTTTAATGCATTCAGTTCATTATCGTCCAAAGATTTTACCAAGTCTGAAAAACTGTCTTCGGTATAATAGACCGGACTGTCTATGACAATGTCTGTTTCGTAAATATCTTCTTCACTCTCAGCACCGAGCTTAACGGCAGTATCCCATGCGTCTTCCTCTATTTTTTCAGCTGTTTGTACATCCGCTTCCTTGTTTACAGGTTCATACATTGACATGTATGCTTGATCATCTTCAGACTCATAACTCTTCTTGCTTTGTCTGTACGGATAATTTTCTGCATAATAGTCTTTTATTGCTTTGGATATGTTCTCAGGCAAATCCGGATTTTTGATTGAGTTTCTAACACCCAATATATCCCTGACTTCATTTTCGGCGACTTTAAAGCAATGCCCTATAAGCTGCTTTAATGTCACATTTCTTGTGAGTGAAATATATTCGAGCGAAATCCAGTATTTAGAACACGATGAAACAGGAGCTGACTGAAAACAATCCCTGACCATATGAGAATAAGTCAACTTATTGACTATATCTTCACTTGCCATTATTTCTTTCAAGCCTATTTGTACACCTTCTGACACGAGTTCATCCCATTTTTCTTTATCTTCATAAGACTTGTATACTTTGTTGTTCTTGTAGTCATAGAGTGAAAACTTATACAGTAGTCCTTTGGGTACTTCGCCATTGTTAAAAAACAATTCGGGTAAAGAAACACTAGATATTACTTTTTCCAAAGTATTTTCAGGCAAACTCGGAATACTGACTTTTCTTAGTAGACACCAGTCTATGAGGTATTCCCCTATATTCCTATAAATGTACGGATAGGTCTTTCCGTAGTTTTCCATCAAAGAAACAAAGAGTTCAACTCCTTTTTCGGGTGAATAGTAGTCAGGCAGGTTTATTATCTCATACAAAAACAGGAATATATAGCTTGATTCTACATTTGGATATACACCTTTTTGGACAAGGGATTTCCAATATACATAATAACTCAATTGAGATTTGCTGAGCTGCTCAAACAGTGGCATGTACGAAACATACTTAACATATTCTACAGGCTTTGGTTCAATACCAAGAATGGATTTAGCATTATACCTGAACATCTCATACCTGGATATTTCCCTGTTCCACTTCTTTACGCTCATCCGTCTGATGAGCCCTGACGAGTATGAAAACTCTTCTATCTCATTTTCCTGATTGTCGCCATTTGGAATCGCTTGGGGTATTTTTTCTGTTCTGCTGACTTTAGGCTCTTGCCCAATAGAAATAGAAACAGCAGATATGTCATTGCGTCTTGATGCGCTTGTGTGCTTTTTAGGATCAACAAATTGAGTCAGATCCCAAAAGTCCTTTTCTGACATAAAAACACCCCCTTCCAATCGATTTTTGCTTAACAATTAATTATACCTATGAATTGAAAATGTGTCAATTAAGATGGGTACTTTTTGCAACTCTTTTTTGTTTTAACACATTTCTCATTTAGATATTTCACTTCTAGGAAAATCTTGTTTATTTACTTCGTTTTTGTTATACTATTGCCATGATAGAAAAGAGGAAAAACACAATGGCAGGATACAGACGAGAAAGAGTTAATGAAGAAGTCAGAAGAATAATAACTGAGACGGTCATGAATATAAAAGATCCACGTGTTTCTTCGCATATTGTTTCAATTACACATTGCGATGTTTCAGGTGATCTGAAATATGCCAAAGTGTACTTTTCGGTTCTGAATGCAAGTCACGAAGAAATAAAGGAAGTTAAAACCGGACTTTTCAGTGCATCGGGATATATAAGAAAGCAGCTTGCTGAAATTCTGAACATGCGCTCAACTCCGGAACTCCATTTTGAATATGATGATTTAGCGGAAAAGAGTGACAGGGTGTTCGAACTTTTGAAACAGGAAGAGGAAAAAAGAAAGCAAAAGGAATCCGACAATGGTTAATGATTATTCAAACACTTCAATCAGCGGAATAGCTAAAGTACTCTTCAAATCCAAAAGTGTTGTCATCTTCATGCATGAAAATCCGGATGCTGACACCATAGGCTCGGCTTTGGTCGCAACTGAGATTCTGAAAAAACTCGGAAAAAACGCTTATCCTGTTTGTTGCGATAAAATTCCTACTTCTCTTTTGTTTATGACAAACGGAAGAAGAGATTACACAATTGAAGACATTCCGAATGAAGAAAATATAGACCTCTACATGTCAACTGATGTTGCAAGTAAAAATCAGCTTGGAAAATATATCTCTTATGCAGAAAAAATCAGTCTTTGCATAGATCACCACTCAATAAGAGACCTGATTGCAAACAAGACTTTTGTGGATGTTAATTCTTCAGCATGTACCGAAATAATTTACAGACTATGGATGAGAATCTTTCCAAAGGTAGCTATTCCTAGTTCAATAGCTTCTTTGCTTTATGCTGGACTTGCAGCAGACACGGGAGGCTTCAGATATTTAAACAC
>JAEEKG010000043.1 GCA_016282315.1 Clostridiales bacterium
ATAATGTTTCCATAAATATTGCAAAAGGAGATATTTATGGTTTCATCGGAAACAACGGAGCAGGCAAGACTTCTTTTATGAAGATGGTTTTGGGATTAACATTTCCGACCAGCGGAAGCATAAAATTGTTTGATGGAGCTGATATACAAGAAAGCAGAAGAAAAATTGGATCTTTAGTCGAAACTCCGTCGCTGTATGGAAGCATAACCGCAAGAGAAAACCTTAAAACATATTGTGTTGAATTCGGTTTTGACGATTCCTGCATTGACGAATTGTTAAAACTTGTTTCTCTGGATAATGTTGAAAAGTTACCCGTTAGGAAGTTTTCACTTGGTATGAAACAGAGACTGGGCATTGCAATTGCCATGCTGAATGAGCCTGAATTTATGATACTGGACGAGCCTGTTAACGGACTGGATCCTAAAGGAATCAAGGAAATAAGAGAACTTGTGTTGAAATTAAATCAGGAAAAAGGTGTAACGTTCCTTATTTCAAGCCATCTTCTTGATGAACTCGGAAAAATTGCCACAAGATACGGCATTATTTCTGGTGGTTATCTTAAAGAAGAGTTGACTGCCCAAACACTTGCTGATCACTGTTACGATTCTTATTCAATTAAGACAACAGACAACGAAAAAGCACTTGAATCTTTGCACAATGCTTATCCGGAAGTTGAAATCGAAATTAAGGATGACACAATCATCTTTAAGTCAATTGAATTCGGCGCAGCTGATCTATCCAAAGTTATTAGCGACAACGGCGCATACATCATAGAAATACGTGAATCCGGAATCAAACCTGAAGACTATTTCATAGAAAGGATGTGATTATATGTTGAATTTGTTAAAAGGCGAATTTAGAAAGATATTAAAAAGCAAGAGCATAATAATCATGTTCGTTATTTTGACCGTAACTTCTTTTTTAATTATTGCGGTTGAAAAACTTAGCGCTGAGCTTGTATTGTCTCTAGGCGGAGCTGCTTTAGGAGAAGAAACAGTTGAAATGCCATTAGATAGAATTATAAACAACTCTATTCCGCTCAGTTCTCTCACGACAGTTCTCATAGTCTTTTTATCACTGTGGAATGTAAGTGACTATTCATCAGGTTGTATCAGAAATATGTTGTCCAGAGGTGCTAGCAGAGAAAGCATATATTTTGCAAAATATATTGTCTCAATGGTAATTACAATTGTTGCAACATTGTTTATAACCATAATGAACCTTGCTTTCAACGCAATGTTCTTTAAAATTACCGGCGGCTTTAATCTTGAAGCATTTTCAATTTACATGATGGAAATTGTTATAACACTTGCTCAGGCAACAGCATTCTTCGGTGTAATCATGTTTTTCCAGAAAGTTGCACTCGGAATTATTATAAATCTTGTTGCCAGCAATGTATTTACAGCAATTTTTACAATTGTTGATCTTGTTAGAGATACCGTTACTAAAACTGAATCAAGTTTTGACTTTGTAGATTTAAGCTTGTCTACTGTATTGACGCGAGTAGCAACAGGTTCTTTTGATACAAGTATTATTCTGAAAATGAATTTGATCAGTTTGGGATATATAGTTGTCTTCTTGCTCATAGGATTTTTCGGCAGCAGAAAGAAAGAGTACTGATAACTCATTATGGAATACAGCATAGTATTATCTTTGCCCAATAAAAACATTGACGTTGCAAAGCTTAATGATCTCAGACAATCAGGCAGTTTTAATGTTGAAAACATTCTCATAAACTACAAAGTTTCAACAATTAAAGATATTACGCTTTATGAGTTTGACTTGAGCGGCGAAGGCAAGTGTTATATTTCTCTTTGCGGCAGAGGAAAAACTCAATATTATTCTTTTGACGGCATTGTCAAAGATGAGAGAATACTCAGACAAAGCCCACATGATCCATATAATTATCACTTCAAGATAGACGGAACTGCAGTTCCCATGGTTGCTTGTTGTAACGGCACTGAGACTGATGTGTTTGTTTCAGATGCTCCTGCGTTCTGTGACAATTATACAACTCAGCACTTTTTGCCGGAAAAAGAAGAAGTTTATCTTTCTTCAGGCGACCCCGGCGGTACACCGAATTATGTTGGAGATACGATGAATGAGTATTTTCACAATCTGAGTGAAAAGAATCACGTATACAAATTCATTTCTTTCAAGACAAAATCAGTTACTCTCAAATCAATCAGAAGAGATATGTTCAAAGCTGTTAATGAAGTGTGGGGAATGGGAGGAGAATCAGCTTATCACGCAGTATCCTTCAGTTCCAACTACATGCACTACAGAAGAAATGAAACAGGGACAAGTGATTATTGGATAGTTGCAGGAATTCAATATGGCAACACTCAATACAACAGAGACTCATTCTGGCAGTGCTGGATAATGCCTAATGAAATATCTGAACAGTGTTATTGGGCAAATTCCAAAGCCAGTGTACTGAAAGCAGAAAATGCCTTGTTCTTTGTAATATGGTCATATGAAGTTTACAAAAATGGCGGAAAAGTCAAAAAAGATATATGCGATGTCGCATATAAAAAAATAATTGACACTCTTAATTTATTCGGAGACGGCAGATATTGTCCTCCGGGTGAGCCTGATGGCTCGTACAGAAACTGGTTTGACATATGTTGTTATGAAAGAGACGATGCTGATGCTTATTCTCAAGGTCTTTGCGTCTGTGCACTGAATTGTGCAAAAGAACTCGGGTATGAAATTTATGACTGGAAAGAAAAAGCAATATCTTACTACATGAATCTGTACAATGGTGAGTTTGTTCAGATGAGTATGAAAAAGCCGTATCTAGCCTTGGATTACACAGTAGGCGAATTATTGAATTATGTCTTATTTAAAGAAAAATTCATTCCTGATGAATATGTTCGTAAAACATATTCACACATTATGTCAAGCAAGGCAAATACTCCATATGGAGTTAAGATTGTATCTGATGTTGATGGAAGCTATTTAACAATGGATTCATTCGGAGCATACGGATATGTGCATCCTGAAATGGCCAGAATGGAACTCGGAAGATATGCAAATGGCGGATCATACCACATATACGAAATGCTGTTTCACATTGCTGCATATATACATGGATGTGAAGGCGCAGTAGATAACATGATTCATAGATTGATGATAGATCTTGACTATGATGGTGCTACACACGAATATATGCACACTCTTAAAGGAAACGGCGTAAAAGCAAATCAGGGATGGAATGCCGTTATTTGCGCTATGTGGGACAGACTCCTCAGCCGAGGCGAAGGAGATATAAGATATTTCGTCGAAGCAGATAAAAAGCTTGACAGTATTGAGTGAGTGTTGAAAAAACTATTAATAATGTTATAATAGCGACGCAGCACAAAAGAAGGTGAAATAAATTGGATATAAGAATATGCGAAAATTATGAAGACATGAGCAGACAGGCAGCTGACATAGTCGGACAAGTAATTAAAGAAAAACCGAATTGCAGACTTGGACTTGCCACAGGCGGAAGTCCTGTCGGCATGTATAAGTGTCTTGTAGAAGATTGCAAAAATGGTAAATTGGATTTTTCACAAGTAGATACTGTAAATTTGGATGAATATATGGGACTGGAAGGCAGTCATCCGCAAAGTTACAGATATTTTATGGATGAGAATCTTTTCAACCACATAAATATAGATAAGAAAAATACTTATGTTGCTAACGGATTGGGCAATCCTGCAAAGAACATCAAGGAATTTCAGGAAAAAATAGATGAAAAGCCTATAGATTTGCAGGTACTCGGAATAGGTCCTGACGGACATATAGGATTTAATGAACCTGCAGATGCCCTTATGGCAAAGGCTCACATCACAAACCTTAACGAGAGCACGATTGAAGCAAATTACAAATATTTTGAAAGTAAAGATGATGTTCCCACAAAAGCCTATACAATGGGCATGGGCGACATATTAAAAGCTAAAAAAATACTCCTTATTATCAAGGGAAGACATAAGGCTAAAGTCGTTAAAGAATTATTGGACACAAACAAGATTACAACGAGCAACCCGTCAACTTTCCTTAAGCTACACAATAACGTAATAGTTTTAATGGAAAAGAACTTACTTGAAATAATTGAAAAGGAGACAAATATGGTCAGCACAGATATAGTTTTGCAAGACTATGATTTTGACAGTGAACCTGTTAAGACAGAACCATTCGGAAACGGCCATATTAACGATACCTTCAGAGTAACACTCAAGAACGGTAAGTATTGCCTGCTCCAGAGAATTAACAAGAGAGTATTTACAAAGCCTTATGAATTGATGGAAAACGTTTCAAGGGTTTGTGATTTTATTGCAAAGAGAACATTTGACAGAAGAAAATCTCTTCACCTAGTCAAGACAAAAGAAGGCAATCTCTATTATATCGACTCTGAAGGCGAGTTCTGGAGAATGTATGAATACATTACTGACAGCATTTGTCTTGACAAAGCTGAGACTCCTGATGACTTCTATCAGAGTGCCGTAGCATTCGGCGAGTTCCAGAATAAACTTGCAGATTTCGATGCAACCACTTTATATGAAGTAATTCCTAACTTCCACAACACTGTTTCTCGTTACAAAGATTTCCACAAGGCTATAGAAGAAGACAGAGTTGGAAGAGCTAAAGATTGCAAGAAAGAAATAGATTTCTATCTTGATCATGAAAAAATGGCAGGTGCAATCGTTGACAAGCTCAATTCGGGCGAAATACCGATGAGAGTTACACATAACGATACAAAACTCAACAATGTAATGCTTGATAAGAGAACAAGAACGGCTCTTTGTGTAATTGACTTAGACACAGTTATGCCGGGTTCAGTTTTGTATGACTATGGTGACTCAATCAGATTCGGCGCATCAAGCGCAGATGAAGATGAAAGAGATTTGTCTAAAGTTTATATGGATCTCAAATTGTTTGCTGCATATACAAAAGGTTTCTTATCTGCGTGCGGCGACAGTCTGACACAAAAAGAGATTGAAATGCTTCCAATCGGTGCTATTATGATGACACTTGAATGCGGCATGAGATTTTTGACAGACCATCTGAACGGAGACACATATTTCCGCATAAGCCGTGAAGGACACAATCTTGACAGGTCAAGAACACAGATGACACTTGTTAAAGATATGGAAAACAAGCTGGACGAAATGAACGCAATAGTAAAAAAATACGCGCAATAAAAAACGATGGCAACGGATTTTTCCGTTGCCACATTGATTATTTGGACATTTTTATTATTGAATTGATCTCGCCGTTTTCTTTGTTTTTCAAAACAACCATATATCCTTCATCATCTTCAAAATAATAGCTTTCAACAACCGAGCCTAATGGAAGTTGTTTTCTGAAATTTATTGTAAAGTCATCAGGTTCTTTTTCATAGCATTTTTCATTTGGAACAGCCATGTATCCGAGTTCTAGATATTTTACATTGTTTAAATGGCGATGCATGTCTGTCAAATTAATATCTATTACAAAATCTCTCGACTGAGTAAGGTTATCCGGGACAAACAATTTTGGTACGCCTGGAACCTCAAACGCTTTGTGATCGGGTTCAGAGTCATATGCTTTTACAAGTTCAGGCGTTACTCTAAGCAATGATTTTGTTTCAATGTCTATATGTGCCCAACCCGAAGAAGCAATTATGCATCTATTGCCTTCTTCATCAAGTATTTCAAAGTCTCTTACAGACATTATGCTCTGAATCAATCTTGACCATGTGCAAACTTTGAGTTTATCCGAATATTTAGGACGTTTAATTACTTTTACCAAATACCCTGTCAATATCCAAGCTGATTTTGAATAGAGCACATTTTCTCCTGCAAGATTTCCGTGAAAACAGGCGACATCTTCAAATATTCTTAGTATTGCATCGTTGCTCAATTCAAGCTTTGGATTGACTTGACTATAAGCAACAGTAATGTCTTGTGTGAATATCATGACTTACAATCTATTACATGCATGTGTATCCGCCGTCAACAGCAAGGTTGACACCGGTAACATAACTTGAATAAGGAGAAGCGAGGAATATAGCAGCTGAATCGAGTTCGCCCTCGTTTCCGTATCTCTCCTCAGGAATCATTGTTTTAGCATTAGCCTGGAAGAAATCTGAATTCAAAGTGTCTCTTGTGAGATCTGTATAGAAATATCCGGGACAAACAATTTCGGTACGCCTGGAACCTCAAACGCTTTGTGATCGGGTTCAGAGTCATATGCTTTTACAAGTTCAGGTGTTACTCTAAGCAATGATTTAGTTTCAATGTCTATATGTGCCCAGCCTGAAGAAGCAATTATGCATCTGTTGCCGTCTTCGTCAAGAATTTCAAAGTCTCTTACAGACATTATGCTCTGAATCAATCTTGACCATGTGCATACTTTGAGTTTATCCGAATATTTAGGACGTTTTATGACTTTTACTAAATACCCGGTCAATATCCAAGCTGATTTTGAATAGAGCACATTTTCTCCGGCAAGATTTCCGTGAAAACAGGCGACATCTTCAAATATTCTAAGTATAGCGTCGTTGCTCAATTCAAGTTTTGGATTGACTTGGCTATAAGCAACAGTAATGTCTTGTGTGAATATCATGACTTACAATCTATTACATGCATGTGTATCCGCCGTCAACAGCAAGGTTGACACCGGTAACATAACTTGAATAAGGAGAAGCGAGGAATATTGCAGCAGAATCGAGTTCGCCCTCATTTCCGTATCTCTCTTCAGGAATCATTGTTTTAGCGTTGGCCTGGAAGAAATCTGAATTCAAAGTGTCTCTTGTTAGATCTGTATAGAAATATCCCGGACAAATTGAGTTGACTGTAATATTATATTTTCCCCATTCAGCTGCAAGTGCTCTTGTAAGGTTTACAACTCCGCCTTTAGCTGCGTGATAAGGAGAACTACCTGCAATCTTATTGCCTACAAGACCATACATAGATGCTATGTTGATGATACGTCCGTATTTAGCATTAATCATTGCCTTTTTTGCAACCGCTCTTGCAACACGGAATGTTCCGAAAAGATCTATATCGATTTCATCTGAAAACTGTTCATCTGTAATGTCTTCAGCCGGAGCCACTGCGCCAGTTCCCGCATTGTTGATTAAAATATCTATTCTTCCGAATTTTGCAACAACTTCATCAACCATCGCATCAACATTCTTTGTGTCTGTGATGTCGCATTTTATTGCAAGTGTCGGAACGTTGTAAGTTTCTGAAATTTCTTTTGCTACAGCATCAATTCTTTCCTGTCTTCTTGCTACAGCTACAATTGTTGCGCCTTGATTTGCAAGTGCTTTGGCCATCTGGACTCCGAGACCTGCGGAACAACCTGTTACGATTGCAACTTGTCCTTTTAAATCAAAATAATTCTTCATGAAAAAACCTTTCCTTTTCTTTTTTACTGCCAAAATGATAACACAACACATTATTCTTTTCAATGTTAAAAGCACTTGTCGCTACTTTTTGGTTAATTGTTAACAAGTATTACAGTTTTTCATAAGCATTATTTGTAAAACAATTATCGGAAATCTTGCATTGATTAATAAACGAATAGAGGTATAATTTGTATGATAGATAGAATAGCAGGTGGAGAATATGCCGAAAATAAGAAACATTGAAAAAATGACAGACAACAAATATTTGAACATGTACAAGTATGAAGTTGAAAGTGAAAAGGGACATAAAGGAAACTATTATGTTGCCAGCAGAGCAGAAAAGGTTGAAGATTTGAAAATCAACAATAAAGAAAAAAAGACAGATGCCGTCATTATTTATGCTCTGTATGGAGAAAAACATGACAAAGTAGTACTAGAAAGACAATTCAGGTATCCTATAGGAAGATATATTTACGAATTTCCTGCCGGGCTTATAGACGAGGGCGAGACATATAAACAAACGGCAATAAGAGAAATGCATGAAGAAACAGGACTTAAACTCGACATAGTTGAGTGTTATCCAATGTTTGAAAACTCCAGGTATACATCTGTCGGAATGTCTGATGAATCCGTGTCAATTGTATATGGTTATGCAAGCGGAGAGACAAGTGAAGATTATCTGGAATCAATTGAAGACATCAAGGTTGTTATAGCAGACAGAAAAGAAGTTGAAAGAATACTCAAAAATGAAGAAGTGTCAATGAATTGTGCGTATCACTTGATGCATTTTCTTGTCGATGAAGATCCTTTTTCTTTCTTGAAACGTTGAGCGAACCGAATCCAGTTTTTTCTTGACAATAATATTATGATGTTGTAAACTATCTACGTATTAGAAATAGTCAATTGATATCGATATATTTCACATCACATAAAGGAGCTTTTAGTATGAAGAGAATTAAAACACTTAAAACACGTAATCTCTGCGCTAGCGCAAAGAACGGTGGATGCGGCGAATGCCAGACATCTTGCCAGTCAGCTTGCAAAACAAGTTGTGGTGTAGCAAATCAGAAGTGCGAAAAGGCCGGAAAATAATCTGAATTGATTTACAAAAAAGAGAGGCGCGAATATTTTCGCGCCTCTTGAAATAACTAAACATTTTTTGAAGGTATTATATGCATCATCAATATAAATTAAATGGATACAATATAGTTCTCGACACATGTTCAGGAGCCGTTCACGTAGTAGATGAAGTGGCATATGACTTAATCGAGTTATACCAGGATCACACAAAAGAAGAGATCATCAAAACATTGATGAAAAAGTATTCTGAATCCGAAGGTGTGACTGAAAAAGACATATCTGATTGTTACGACGATGTCACTGAACTTAAAGAAAATGGTCAATTGTTTACTCCTGACAATTATGAAGATTTGGCAGGAGTGTTTAAAGAGAGATCGGGAGACGTAGTAAAAGCACTATGTCTTCATGTTGCTCACACTTGTAATCTCAATTGTTCATATTGTTTTGCCAGTCAAGGAAAATACCATGGAGACAGAGCACTTATGTCTTTTGAAACCGGTAAAAGGGCACTGGATTTCTTAATAGAGAATTCGGGCTCAAGAACAAACCTTGAAGTTGACTTTTTTGGCGGTGAGCCGCTGATGAACTGGGATGTTGTTAAAAAACTTGTCGAATACGCTAGAAGCATAGAAAAACAGCATCACAAGAACTTCAGGTTTACATTAACCACAAATGGTGTTCTGATAAATGATGATGTAATAGACTTTTGCAACAGGGAAATGAGCAACGTTGTATTGAGTCTTGATGGCAGAAAAGAGATTCACGACAGGTTCAGAGTAGATTATGCTGGAAACGGAAGTTATGACAGAATAGTTCCCAAATTCCAAAAACTTGTCAAAGCAAGAGGCGGCAAAAACTACTACATGCGCGGCACATTCACTCACGCCAATCCCGATTTCACAAATGATGTATTTCACATGGCAGGCTTAGGGTTTACTGAACTGAGCATGGAACCTGTTGTATGTGACCCTAAAGATCCTTCGGCTCTTACGGAAGAAGACATTAAAGTCGTAATGGAACAGTATGAGATACTTGCCAAAGAAATGATAAAGAGAAAAAAGGAAGGCAGAGGTTTTACTTTCTATCACTATATGATAGATTTGACAGGCGGCCCCTGCATATATAAGAGAATATCCGGATGCGGTTCAGGAACAGAATACATGGCTGTTACACCATGGGGAGATTTATATCCTTGCCACCAATTTGTCGGAGAACAGTCATATAAACTTGGAGATATCTGGAATGGTGTCACAAACAAAGAATTAAGAGAAGATTTCAGAAAATGCAACGCATACGCAAGGGAAGATTGTAAGGATTGCTGGGCGAGATTGTATTGTTCAGGCGGGTGTGCAGCAAATTCTTATCACGCAACAGGATCTATTCTAGGTGTATATGAGCCGGGATGCAGACTCTTTAAAAAAAGAATTGAATGTGCGATCATGATTAAAGCTGCCGAAGATAGTGAGGACAATGAGTGATGGTTAAAACACCGATAGCTGACTTTTTGAATGACTATAATCAAAAAGAAATGGTAAGGCTCCACATGCCGGGACACAAAGGAGTGTCTTTTTCAGGGCCTGAGAATAATGATATCACAGAAATATGCGGAGCTGATTCACTCTATTCGCCAAGTGGAATAATACTTGAGAGTGAAAACATCTGTTCATCAATTTTTAATACAAAGAGAACTCTTTATTCTACAGAAGGAAGCAGCCAATGCATTAAAGCTATGGTTTATTTGCTCAACTATGTTAAAAAGAGCGAAAGAATAAAGATATTAGCTTTCAGAAACGTACATAAGTCATTTATTTATGCGTGCGCACTCAACGACTGCGAAGTTGATTTTATCAATTCTGATGATAATGACGATTCAGTATTAAGCTGCAGAATAAGTTGTGAGAGAATAGAACATCTTTTGTCAAATAACACATATGACGCAGTATATCTGACATCTCCTGATTATTTGGGAAAAATGTCAGATATCAAATCAATATCTGAAATATGTCATAGACACAACGCTATTATGCTTGTGGACAATGCGCATGGAGCATATCTGCATTTTTTAAACGAAAAGATGCATCCAATTGATTTGGGGGCAGATAT
>JAEEKG010000044.1 GCA_016282315.1 Clostridiales bacterium
CACTAGTCTCCGTGAGAGTAATGTCCTGGATGCCTTGTCCAAGTACTCTAATGTTCTTCGTAATCGTGTGTTTTGATTCTCCATTAATACTGTATGTTATTCTTCTAACATTGGAAAGTGTAAGCATACAGTCTGCCACGATATTTCTTTTAAGTGAATTCGCTATTTCATTAAAAGCTTTGTTTTTATTATTCCTATCAAACGGAAGAGAAAAAATAGATTTCTTGCTATTATCTCTTTCCTCAACCTCATATGGCATGATTAAATTTCGTATTTCAAAGTTGTACTGTCCCGAATGAATGCTTGGAGTGTCTGTGTATGCATAGACAGACTTAAAGCCAATACCAAATCTACCAATTTTATTGTTTGCCCCTCTTTTTGTGCTAGCACTAACTCCACATATGCCGCTTACATCGTCATCATTAAATACTCGTCCATCATGTGCAAGTGTCAGTCTGTCTGGAAAAAGCGTAATATCTATTTCTGTAGCTTCCGCATCTTCTGCATTTTGCAGCAATTCAAAAATAAAATGTGTCTGATCACTATATTGATCCACTAGGATTCTAGGAGCCCACTCTTCAAACTTTTGACCATAATCAATTATGTTTTTATCACGAATCCTTTTGTAAATATCCATAGTGATAACCTTTTCCTATTTGTCCTGCAAAAAAATGGATAACTGTTTCGATATATACCAGAACATAACTGGAGCTATTGCATTCCCAATTTGTCTATATGCATCTCCTTCTGATCCGGCAAACTCAAACTCATCTGGAAACGATTGTATCCTAGCAGCCTCCCTTGGCGTAAATCTTCGGTACAATTCATTATCAGGATCCACCAGCAAAACAGGATCTCTCGAATTCAAGCTAACTTTTGCCAAATGACTAGTCACAGTCAAACAAGGCTCATCTAATCTTTGCCACAATCCTCTTTTCATGTTTGGCTTGGCGTTTTTCATGCCTTCTACAGCTCTTTTTGAAAAATAATATTTTTGATCAGCAATAGCCAACTCAGTTACTGCAACCGACAAAGGTACCGGATTATCTTTTGTTACTTCATCTGGGAAAACGAACTTTCCCTTGATATCTTTTCTTATACCCACCAAAATACAACGTTCTCTTCTTTGCGGAACACCATAATGCGAAGCATTTATCAGTTTAGTGTATACTCTGTAACCAGCTTCCTCGAAGGCGGATTTCACTCTCTGAAAAATCATCCCACCTTTTAGTGTCATGAATCCTTTTACGTTTTCCGCAACAAATGCCTTGGGCTGTTTTGCAGCGACTATCCTGACCATCTCTTTATACAGATTGCCTCGAGCATCAAATGGGTCTTTAGTTGGATTGACCGTACTAAAGCTTTGGCAGGGAAATCCTCCTAAAACAATGTCGCAATCTGGAATCAGTTTTTCGTCGACTCTGCAAATGTCAGCACAAACAACTTCTCCACCGTCGAAATTCTTGTTATAGGTATTAATAGCCTTTTGATCAATGTCTACAGCGTAAATTACCTCATACGGAAGTTTGTCATAATGCCGATTGTTATATGTGAAATTACCAAGACATCCCTGGTCAGCTCCGCCACAACCGCAAAACAATGAAACGACTTTATACATTTTGACGTCACCTTCAATCATTAATTACCTTAGTCGCCGCAGCATTTCCAAAATCTACTCTGTACATTGTGGCAACAACATTAATTGCTCCATTTTCGTACAGCTGATATGGGTTCTCCAATATATACACGACCACGCCGCCTCGCACAAAGTATACTCGATATATTGCATAATACTCCCCATGCTGCTGTGCTGCGATCCATTCATTTCGAGTTACATTAACGGTGTCAATCCAAAGAGGGTCATTTATATCGGGAGCCGTGACCCTTTTCGTGGATTTAACCTCAATATACTTAACATGTTCTGCATCAGGCCCTGGCACTGCGATGACGGTTTGTATATCATATCCAAGACCTTTAGTTTTTCCTAATGAAAGAACTTTGCTTACTAGTTGAGCATTGTATTCTGCAACACGTTTTTTCTCATACTCAAAAACATACAGCTCGCCGTCGTCTCCTAATTCTGTCGTGTCACCTGTGTTGTTTCCACCATAAGGTGATGCTTCTTCATCCAATAGAGCCTCTATGCTAGTTTCAAACTCCCCCGAGTCAAGGCTTAGAGCTGAATAGTATTCATCCCATGACATCTGAAAATACTGCCTCGCCTGAACCGTAGACAAATCATATGCATTAACATCAAACGGTGGATCGTCATCCCAGTGACGAGCAAATACATCTATTGTCTTCTGCTCTTTTAAATTTAATCTGACTTCACCATCTTCTGAAACCACAATCAGGTTTGCCAGTTCCATATAATTGATTTGTTCATTAATATGTTGCAAATTGTAGGAAGGTTCTTTATTTGGATCGCCAATATCATGAGTCATTATCCCATTCATCCTGTCAACCTGTATTGCATCAACAATTTCAAAGGGTGAAGCAGCGCGAGTCAGAGCATCCATTGAATTAAGAACATAATATCCGATATCGTTTTTGCTCAACCTCATATCCCTTCGCTGTGCTTCGCTAAGGACTTCAATAACAAAACAGCATTGCCTAACAGAAATCCCTAAACTAATTCGTTCTGTAACGGTTTCACCTTTTGTCATTCCATTCGGGAACTGCATTTTAAAGCAGACATCCTTAAAAAAAGCAGGTTGGTCTTGATCTTCCAAGAATTTCAGTGTTCTTTCGCCGGGATATACATATGTTTCCCCATCATGATCTGACACAGCTGAATAATACATTCCAAATAACTTCCCGGCGACTTCAGTTCGGTGATTATTTAGCGTTTTAGCTGTGGGATTTCCAGGCAGGATGCTTGACAATCTGCTATTAAATTGTTGTTCAAAGTCATCTTTTTTGCATGGACATACTTCATTTATAATTTGCGCATATGACGGCAAAAGATTATCAACATCTTTTTGACTTTTACCGCGTATAATTGTACACCTATACTGATTCGCTGAGTTATACATTTGTTCAACCCCTCTCTATTATATCTTTGACAGATTGCGCTACAGCTTCAGCCAAAAGCGGAGGAACGGCATTTCCAACCTGTTTGAGTTGACTGGTTTTTATCCCTAAAAATTCATAATCATCAGGGAACGATTGAATTCTTGCTGACTCTCTAACCGTCGGGACACGATTGGCTCTATAGTGAAAATGGTGATTGTGCCCTGTGTCTATTGTAAAACATGGCTTAGAACTATTCATCCTGGTCCATGCTATATGCACTTTTCTTGTTTGCCATAATTCTTCAGGGAGAGACTTATAGTTCTCTCCATCGGGGACCATTGCAATTATATCTCTGGTTTTCTTTGTATGAATCGTGGCTACA
>JAEEKG010000007.1 GCA_016282315.1 Clostridiales bacterium
CTAAAGAAAGCAGAAAAAGGAGTGGTGGCATAATCTGGCCGATTAGTAAAGGGACGCTTTGCTCACGATGTGCCCTTGACAAATCTTCCAGCTTATGCAAAGAAACAAACAAGAGGGAAAAATCCCTCAAAAAATACAGCAGGTTGGGTTAATACCACTTGACTTTTTATAGGAGTTTATTATGAAGAAAACTGTCTTTTTTGCATTGTTGTAATGCTGTTTTGTTATTCTAACAGGATGTAATTCATCCAAACAACCCTACGTTATCGAAGGGACTTCCAAAAGTATATCACTTAAACAAGCCGCAATTATTGATGACGAAATCAACGAAGATTTTGACACTTCACTTATTTATCCAGGTATCACACTTGGAGAAGTATCAAAGTTGTTATCAGGCCAATCAATACCATCCGGCAAAAGTGTTGATTACCCAATTTACAGATCTTGGTCAATAGGAAATGGTAAAGTCTTGGAAATTGGTTTTTGCGTGGTGGGGAATTCGCCATTAGATCACCCAACAGAGACACTTCATGTCATCTCCGAAGAGGAGGCTGCCGAATTGAAAGATTGGTTTGATGGTTTCAAGGCAATATCTGCACACATTATAGAAAACGGAAAAGTAACGACAACATTGTTTAAGGGAGAGTAAAGCTGTTTTTCTTTGGAAAAATAGTGGTCTAATTCATAATAGTTTTTACCATTAGTGGCGATCTATTTATGAATTGAAAATGTAAAAAAAACTATTCACGGAAACAGTAAAACACTTTTTTTGTGGATAGTCTATTGACTTTTATTTTTTTATCATCATTTTGAAGAACTTTAATTCTTTTTCAAAAAATCAGTTTGTCTGAAATGACATATATTGGAGGCTTATTATGAAACGTTTCATTAGCATATTGTTGCTATCGTTATTATTTTTCATTACATCCTGTGGCAGTAATAATATCCAAAATGGCACTGATATAACTACTAAAGGCAATGTAACAGAAGCAGTAACTACACAGAACAATTCTGAACAAAATGTGTTGTATAGTGAATTCACTTACGAAGAATGGAAAAACAGCATAAACTATGATGAGTATATCGAATATGTTAAATCAAACGATAACATAAAGATGACAATTCGCGTTTATGAAATCAATGATGAATCTGTAATAAAGAACACAATTCCAATTCCTATGACTGTAACAATAGAGAACATTGGGGACAAGGACATATACCAACTCACATCCAGTTATTGCGAAGAACCACAAGAAAAGCATCATCATAGAGTATCTGTAAATGTTAAGGATAACTATGGTAATAATCTATGTGATGCTCCCGGATGGATTGAGCATGTTGCGATGTTGGGCCTGTATGAATTATCTCCCGGTGAATCATTTGAATATCTATATTGTCTATCTGTAGGAACAGTTTATGAATCTTCAATTGGCCAAGACACGATAGCTAAAGTTCATGAAATGGGATACAAGATATCATTCGATGACATGTCGTCGCATGACATATATATCCAGTTGTACGATTATTCTGGTTATAACATTGAAGAAGTTAATTTTGCTGGGTCAATTGGGTTTTCCTATAAGTTTGAAGATGGTTACGATAATAATACCGATAGTTTTTCTATAGATATAGACATCCCAGTAACCATTGTGAGATGAAATGTGGAGATACGATAGTTGATTTTATTGGTACATTTTCATTAACATACAATTTTGGCAAAGGTGCTTTTCATAAAATTTCAACTGAAATAAGTATTCCAGTATTAATAGTGAGCCAACTATCATTAAATCAATAGGAAAATAAGAAAAAAGGCAAGATTTTTTGAAAACAGAAAAAAAGCATGCAAAAACAGACTACCATGAGTAGCAATAGAAAGGATTAGACAAATTATGAAGAGGTACGTTTTAACAATTGTAGTAGTTTTATTGTCAATTTTTATTTTTTGTGGTTGTGCAAAGCAAAGCTTTTCAGAAACGAAAGTAGATAACAACAGTGAATTGCAATTATATGCAAGTCCTAACGATGTTCAAAATGAAAATAACAGCGGTAGTTTAAGTATTACTGTCTACATCCATTATGATCCTGGTTGTCCTAGAAAACAAGGTCTTGATTTTGATGAGACAATAATTGCAAATGTAGAGAATGGTGAATACTACAGCATTGATTTACCTCATAAAGATGGTTATGTAATGTACTGGGAACATAGTTATTACATTGAAGGGGTTGAAGATGATTACTCAATAAGTGGAATCGCCGAGTCCAATTGCTTTTATACGGTTCACTACAAATATGTAAAAGAGGACATAATGACTATTTCATTTTTGAAACTTGAATCAGATAAGACTGTTCACAAAGAATATAGTTTATATTTGCCTATAAGAGATAATAGTGTTATGTTTGAAATTCCTTCATTTGAGGGTTATTCTCTTGTAAAAAACGCTGCTTTAGATGCTCAGAATTATAAAATTGAAAATGGCTTCTTATACATAAATGACATATATAGATATGTCGAAGGCGTAAAAATATCACATGTTCCAAATTACTTGAATTTATTATTCAGTGCGAATAACTAATAATGATACCTGACTTTGCATTGAATGTAAAATATGATTCTGATAGACAAGAGTATGAGTTGAAATTATTGGGAATAGATAATGAATACTCAAAATAGTGAACTTTCATGATTAAATTCTCAATTGTTATTTAAACACATGGATGCCACTCTGTATTTTGCAGGTGGCATCCGGTTTATTTTTGTCAATAAAAAAACGAAATGAAACGTTTAAGAATCATTTCGTTTGAGATTAATTTCCTTTGTTTTTTGTTTTATTTGCAACTTTTATGA
>JAEEKG010000045.1 GCA_016282315.1 Clostridiales bacterium
AATAATCAAATGCCTCTGCAACACAGCAGGGGCATTGTTGCATTTTGCACAAACGAAAGGTAAATGTGGCACTAAAATATATATATTATATTAATAATATTTTAGTTGACAATTACAGCAAATAATGATAACATATACAATGCCTTGTTGGGCTTATGGGGTAACTATGCCCAAAAGGAAGAAAGAGATATCTTCGATCTGCCTAAACCACTGGGCAGGGATAGATATAGATTATTTATTTTTCGCGAAAGGGGGAAAAATATGCCAACCTTTAACCAGCTAGTTCGCAATGGACGTTCAAAACGTACATATAAGTCAAAAGCTCAGGCTCTTACAAAGGGATTCAATTCAATCAAAAATGCACAGACAGATTTGAATTCTCCTCAGAAGAGAGGTGTTTGTACAAAAGTTACAACAATGACACCTAAGAAACCTAACTCAGCTCTTCGTAAAATTGCCAGAGTAAGACTTACTAATGGTCTCGAAGCTACATGCTACATTCCGGGTATCGGACATAACCTTCAGGAACACTCTGTTGTTCTTGTAAGAGGCGGAAGAGTTAGAGACTTGCCTGGTGTTCGTTATCACATCATTCGTGGTACATTAGATACACAGGGCGTTGCTGATCGTAAGCAGGGTCGTTCACTTTACGGCGCTAAACGCGGTAAGAAGAAGACAAGCTAACGAAAAAGGTATTACAGTAAATAAACTGATCGCATAGCTTTCGATTTTGATAAATAATCGGATATCTAAAAACGGTTTGACCATGATCGAAGCACAGCGGGAGGAAACTTTCGAGTACCTATGATATCAACATTTAATTGTGAAGGAGGGAATTTCAGTGCCTAGAAGAGGTCAAATTTCTAAGAGAGATGTTTTGCCGGATCCAATGTACAATTCAAAGTTAGTAACAAAGCTTATTAACAACGTTATGGAAGATGGTAAAAAGGGCGTTGCTCAGAAAATAGTTTACGATGCATTTGCAATCGTTGAGAGCAAAGCTGCTAAGAATCCTATAGAAGCATTCAATGATGCTATGAACAATGTTATGCCTAGTCTTGAATGTAAAGCACGCAGAGTTGGTGGTTCAACTTTCCAGGTGCCTATGGAGGTTCGTCCAGAGAGAAGACAAACTCTCGGATTAAGATGGATCGTCTTATATGCTAGATCTCGTGGTGAACGCACAATGGCTGAACGCCTTGCTGCAGAAATCATGGACGCTATCGGAAACACCGGTGGTGCTGTCAAGAAGAAAGACGACATGCATAGAATGGCTGAAGCTAACAAAGCTTTCGCACATTACAGATATTGATGATACTGCGACGTGTGATGTCGCGTGATTGTATCTCACTTATTCAAGGAGAATAAATTGATTATGCCAAGAGAATACCCACTTGAGAGAACAAGAAATATTGGGATAATGGCACACATTGATGCTGGAAAAACAACAACATCAGAACGAATCTTATTCTATACCGGAAGAACATACAAACTGGGCGAAGTTCATGATGGTAGTGCGACAATGGACTGGATGGAAGAGGAGCAGGAAAGAGGTATAACAATTACTTCTGCCGCTACAACATGCTTCTGGAAAAACACTCGTATTAATCTGATTGATACTCCAGGACACGTTGACTTTACAGTTGAAGTTCAACGATCACTCAGGGTTTTGGACGGAGCTGTCGCAGTTTTCTGTGCTAAGGGTGGTGTTGAACCACAATCAGAAACTGTTTGGCGTCAAGCCAGCCAGTTCAACGTTCCAAGAATGGCTTATGTCAACAAAATGGACATAAACGGTGCTGATTTCTTCAGAGTAATCAACATGATGAAAGAAAGATTGAAAGCAAATCCTGTGCCGATTCAATTGCCAATCGGAAAAGAAAACACATTCCGCGGCCTGATAGATCTTGTGAAGATGGAAGCAGTTTTCTACAAAGATGATCTTGGAAAAGATATTGATGTAGAACCTATACCGGAAGATATGCTTGATTTGGCAAACACTTACAGAAATCAACTTGTTGAAACTGTAGCAGAGTCAGATGAAGAGTTATTTGAAAAATATTGTGCCGGTGAAGAAATTTCCATTGACGATTTAAAGAGAGCTATTCGAGCTGAAACAATATCTAATAAGATAGTTCCTGTTGTCTGTGGTTCATCATATAAGAACAAAGGCGTTCAGAGATTGCTGGATGCAATTGTTGACTATATGCCATCACCTCTCGATTTGCCTAATGTTAAGGGAATTAACCCTCAGACAGGTAAAGAAGAAGAGCGTGAAACATCAGATGATGCACCATTTTCAGCACTTGCTTTCAAAATAATGACAGACCCGTATGTTGGAAAACTTTGTTTCTTCCGCGTTTATTCGGGTATGATAAAAGCAGGAGATACTGCTTTAAATGCAGAAAAGGATTCAAGAGAGAGATTCGGAAGAATTCTTCAGATGCATGCAAATGACCGTAAAGATATAGATGTATGTTACTCAGGAGACATTGCTGCAGTAGTTGCCACTAAATGCACAACCACAGGTGATACTCTCTGTGATGAAAAACATCCTATTCAGCTTGAGCAGATGGTTTTCCCGGAACCCGTTATCAGAGTTGCGATAGAACCTAAGACAAAAGCAGGTCAGGAAAAAATGGATATAGCTTTGGTAAAACTTGCCGAAGAGGATCCAACTTTCAAGGCTTATACTGATGAGGAAACAGGCCAGACGATAATAGCAGGAATGGGCGAGCTCCATTTGGAAATTATCGTAGACAGACTTTTACGTGAGTTTAAAGTAGAAGCAAATGTCGGCAAACCTCAGGTTTCATTCAAAGAAACAATCAAATCTACCGTTTCTGAAGATTATAAATATGCTCGTCAGTCCGGTGGTAAAGGTCAGTACGGCCATGTAAAAATTACCATTGAGCCTAATGAAAAAGGCAAAGGATATGAATTTATCAACAAGGTTGTCGGCGGTGAAATTCCAAAAGAGTTCATCCCAGCAGTCGATGCCGGAATTCAAGGCGCAATGCAGACCGGTGTTCTTGCAGGCTACAATGTAGTCGATGTAAAAGTAACACTCACAGGTGGTTCTTATCACCCGGTCGACTCGTCAGAAATGGCGTTCAAAATTGCCGGTTCAATAGCATTTAAGAATGCAATGAGAAAGGCAAATCCTGTATTAACCGAACCTATCATGAAAGTTACTGTTATCACTCCCGATGACTATCTTGGAACAGTTCTCGGTGACGTAAGTTCAAGAAGAGGTCAGATTATTTCACAGGAACCAAATGCCGGTGCGCAGCAGATTATTGCCAATATTCCTTTGCTTAACATGTTTGGTTACGCAACAGACCTTCGTTCAAAGACACAAGGACGTGGTCAGTACGTAATGGAACCAAGTCATTTTTCTGAAGTTCCTGCAAACATTGCAAAAGACATTATTGACAAGAATCTCGGCAGCAGAGGCTGATAAAAATTGAAAAATAAAAAAATAAAATATCTCGCGGAGATGCTTCCGCAAAAATCTAAGGAGGATTTTTAAAATGGCAAAGGCTCA
>JAEEKG010000046.1 GCA_016282315.1 Clostridiales bacterium
TCAGACAATAATATGAGTATAGAGCAAGATATGAATAATTACGGGAGAGTGAGATTCACAATTGCACATGAATGCGCGCACTTTGTAATTAATAAGACATTAATAAATCAAAAAGATCATATTTGTTTTGATTACGGAGCAAAAGAACTCTTAGCTGACATAATAGCTTCTTGTTTATTAATGCCAAAATATCTTGTCGACTACTCAGTCGAGTATTCAAATCTGAGTTTACCGATAACTGTTTATGATAACAATATGGTAAAAGGATATGACTACAAAAACACAAAAACCGCTTCTCAATTACTGAAAGTATCGCTTTCTGCTTTCATTAACAGATTGAAAGATCTGGGTCAGACAAAAAACGGAAACACGGAAATTGGAAAACTCATTCCCGTAATTGCTTGAGAAAGGATAACAAATGCAATACACAAAAAGAGAAATATCTTCTTCTCTCAAAGAAAAAATGATAAACGCATACAACACTTCGCTTATTATTTCCAGAAGAGATTTGTTGTGTCCTCATTGTGGTTACAAAGTTTGTTCAATATACAGCGACACAGATGGACACATCGGTTGTAAATGCAACAAATGCAAAAGTGTGGTGGTATTCAGATTTCACAAAGCAAAAAACACAGACTTTAGAATACCGTCCAGGAAAATATATGCTTATTGCTGAAAAATGTCCGGCTCACGCCGGACATCTGCATATCTGTTATTTTATTATAACCGTTGCTTCAAGTTCATCTTCTCCACTTGAAGAAGGAAGTATTTCTCCGATTTCATTTGCTTTGATTGTTCCCTTAATCGGACCTCTTATGCTGTTGATTCTACCAACAACATCGACGTCTACTATACTTCTTTCAAATGCAAGATCACAATTTTCCATACTACAATTATTCAAAACTAAACCAGTGCAATAACAAAATGGTTGAGTTCCTATTATATTGCAATTAATGAATTCTGCTCCGCAGGAGTGCCAAGCTACATATTCGCTTGAAACCTTACAATTAACAAGTTTAGCGTTTGAACATTCCCAGAAAGCATCTTTAGTCTCAATTTCACAGTTTTCAAGCACACAATTTTCAGAATATTGGAAAATATATTTTGCTTTGATTTTGCAATTCTTCAGATGAACATTGCTTGACATCAAAAATGGGTAAACAGATTCTATGGTGGAATTCTCTATTGTGAGATTGTTGCACTTCCATGCAAATTCATCAGAAACAATATCGCAATTAAGAATTTTGACATCATTGCAATCCCTGAATACTTTCGGGCCGTGCAGTTTGCAATTCTCAACTGTTATTTTTTCATCATACCATAGAGCTGCTCTGCATTTTTCTGTCATTTCACAATTAGATATAGTTGTATTCTTTGAGTGCCATATAGGATATCTCAAATTGAAATAACAACCATCTATTTCTAAGTCTTCTGTTTCTTTCATTGCAGATTCGCCATCAGCAGGTCCATCAAATCTGCAATTAGTAATCTGAGCATTTGTTATTCCGAACAACGCTCTCTCTTCATCAGTTGTAATGTCTTTATATATATTACTCATATAATTCCCACCAATTAAGTATGCACTTACAATATAATTGATAACCAAGCAAAAGTCAATGTTTCAAATGTTAATAATTAATTAACTTAACTCATGTAATGTCTTGACCGCATTAATAAATAATAATATAATATATATATAGGAAGAGCAATTTTCTAATATGCATAGTTTGGAGGAGTGGTTATGCCATTCAAATTTGAGATCACAAAAAACTTGGGAGTTTTATCTGAAACAACATCAGGATATAAAAAAGAACTTAACCTTGTAAGTTGGAACGGAAACGAACCAAAGTATGACATTCGTGTTTGGGATGCTGAGCATGAGAAACCGGGTAAAGGTGTTACACTTAGCGAAGAAGAATACGAAATTCTTAAAGACTTACTTTCAAAAGAAGAAAAGTAATACCCTGTATGCCAAGAGTGATCTTGGCATTTTTTATATCAAAAACGGCCGATCACTCGGCCATTTTTCTATTTTACAACATCTATGTATTTAATTTCGTAATAATTCAAAAGATCAATCGCTTGTTGATCAATCAACTCTCCGGGCATAACTATCGGAACGGCAGGCGGGCAAGACACATGAACATCTGAACAAATCCTGTTCAATGCTTTTTCACATTTTACAGTTTCTTTACTAGAATACATTGCCCGCCTGATATCCATTACTTTTTTACATCCGTGAACAGATGGGATTATACTAGCTTCTTTTTCGTCATTTTCTTTCAATGATTGGATGAATTTTCTGACATCATCTTCAGAATTGAATGTTGAAAACATGCTCGTGACAAAATTCTTATCTGCAAATTCACATTCAACTCCTCTTTTTCTCATCATATCTGCTATTTCAAATCCAGTCTTGCCTTTAGGAGCAACAACTGTAATCTTCAAAGGTTCGCTTTCAATGACTTTCCAACCGTTATCTGACAAAATGTGTTTTGTTGCTTTTGTCATATCTGTCATCTTTTTTAGTGCTATAGCCATTTTTTCATCTAAATATTTGTTACACAAATCAAGAGAATTCAAAATAAGATATGAAGGACTAGTTGAACCGAACATATTCATCGCTTCTTTTGCGTTATCAACAAGAACATTTGGTACATTATCAGAAAGATGCAAATATGCTCCTCCTGTCAAAACAGGAAGCGTCTTGTGTGCTGAGTCGCAACAGATATCTGCCCCCAAATCAATTGGATGCATCTTTTCGTTTAAAAAATGCAGATATGCTCCATGCGCATTGTCCACAAGCATAATAGCGTTGTGTCTATGACATATTTCAGATATTGATTTGATATCTGACATTTTTCCCAAA
>JAEEKG010000047.1 GCA_016282315.1 Clostridiales bacterium
TCATTTTCATCGTCTTCAGAAGCGGTGGCTGCTCCTACTGCCGCACCGGCTGCAGCTGCTGCGGCAGCTTTTTTATAGTCGTCATTGTCTTTATCTTCTTCGGACTTATTGTCATCTTCTTCATTGGATTTATCTTCATCATTTTCAGAATCTTCCGAATCCTCTTTTTCTTTTTCATCTTCATCGGATTCTTTATCTTCTTTGTTTTCGTCTTCGTCTTGTGAAGCAGCGACTGCGGCTGCGGCGCCTGCCATTGCAGCCTTTTTAGCTAATTCTTCTTTTGCTTTTTTGTCTTCTTCGGATTCTTCTGAAGATTCTTTATCTCCTTTTGATCCTTCTTCGGACTCATTATCTTTATCTGTGTCGTTTTCGGAATCTTTTCCAGATTTTTCACCATCTTTGTTGTCGTCAGGGTTATTGTCATCCTTTTTGTTTTCAGCTCTCTTCTTACCATACAAAACAACAGTAAGAGTTACTACGGCAGCTACAGCAAGACCGCCGATTATGGAGATGATTATGACTGAAACAGGGATAGGGTTAACGTCAACAACGCATACAGGTGTAACGAGTGTCTGTCCGTCAACTTTTGCAGTGACAACATATTTGCCGCCCTCTTTGAATTTGATTGTTACGTTGCCTATGTCATCTGTGACATATTCACTCTTTTCACCATTGATGTAAATCTGAGCTCCCTGAAGGAGTTTTCCGGTTTCTTCCCAAGTGTTATATTTGATTTTGAGTTTTGCCTCCAGAACAAACTCGGACACCTTTACTCTTGTCTCGGTGAAATATGCATAAGTGTCTGAATAGTATGTCTGGTCAGAATAAATGTATGAAGCGATGTAGTCACCATCTTTTACTTCATCCATAAGTGACATGGCAAATCCGTTATTCAGCAAATAAGAAACGGCAGAAGTGTCCTCTCCCCACAGTTTTACTATAAATGGACCATATTCGCTGTCTGCTGTGCCAAATCCGTCTTTTCCTGCTGAGCAGTATTTGATATGAGCGGCAACCAAGACATCATAAATCGTAAGTTTGCCGTCATTATCCTGGTCGCTTACTGGCAATTCTTCGCAAGCAACACCGACTTCACCACGATTGATGAAAGTAAACACAACTTTTGCTTCTTTAGCGCTCTCAGCCTGTGCAGTTACAGGTATGGCAATAACTCCCAAAACAAGCATTATTGCAGCGATTAAAACTAAGATTCTCTTCATTTGCGGTAGCCAAAACTAAATGTTCTGACTTTACCTCCGTTCTTTTGCTGTATTTTTTGCGCACGTCGCGCGATATGTATAATATTTCTTTGCAAAAAAATATTTTATATTTAGATTTTAACAAAGTAAAACTTACATGTCAACGAAATAGGGCCAATTCACATAATCCATTTGTCTGTAGGTATCAATTTTTCGTATCCCCAGTCTTCACCTACATCATGTACTACTAAACTGAAGCCGTTTTTTTCAAGAACTTTTGCCGAAGCTCTGTTTTCAAGCATTGTGCTTGCCGTAATTATCTCTATTTCGGTCTCGTTGTATAGATACTCAATCATGAGTCTGAGAGCTTTTGTGGCAATTCCCTGTCCCCAATATTTGCTTAAAAGTCTGTAACCTACACTTATTTTGTGAGCTTTTTCTCTGTATCCGTAAAGTTCTATCAATCACACAAAAACATCGTCTTTGAATATGCATAGAATGATTGAATCTTTAAAGCATTCTGTATATAGTCCTTTGATGACTTTCTCAATATCATGGTACTTTTTTTCATACAAAAAAGTAGGCAAATATCTATATACCATAGGGTCACGAACAAGTTCTGTGAGATCGTCTTTGTTTTCCAATTCAAGCTTTTTTATAACGATGTCTTCTGAAACAATATGCGGTATTTCGGTAAATAGTTTTTCATGTTCAAATCACCGTCACAACATATGTTGCCACTTTTCCTTTATATTCTATTTCAACTATGCCACTCTTGCCAAAATCATATCTTATATTCACTTCGTCAGGCTTAAGATCAATACAATTCCAGTCAGAGTCAATGTACACAATGTTAAAGCCTTCGGGATTGAATTCTTCACCGTCTTCGTACAGTCTTTGGGCTGATTTTGTTGATGTTATATACAAACTGTCTCTTTCAAGTCCGGCAAATTTAATATTGTTGGTCCTGACATAATTGTACATTACTGTAGCGTTCACATTTGAACACAAAATAATAAAGTCGCCGCTAAGTCGAGTGAAGTTATCATCAAGTATTTTGACAGCTATTCCTTTTGGAGTTGCAAAGTAAATGAGTTCCAGGGTAGCACAATCACTTATTGCTCTTTCATCTAAAAATACAGTGTTGCTGTGTAAAAAGAGTTTTTTCAAATCTTTGCAATTTCCTATTGCTCCACTCTTTACCCCGACCACTTCGTATTCATTGTCTCCGCTTATTACACAAGTGGGCAATATATATGTTCCGTTATCGCTAGAATTCAATTCTTTCAAATATGCTTTGCCCGTGTTTTCATCTAGTTCATATATGTTTCCTGATTCATCTGTGTCAGCAGCGAGGTTCAATTTGTATTCAACAAATACGTTAACAGTTGCTGCATAATCCCCGTATTTTACGCTCACTGTTCTTTCGCCTGGAACCGAGAAATCATAAGACAAGCCGAAATTAGGTGCAAAGCCCAAATAATCTTCTGTGTTAAGAATAAGGCCTATTTCAGAATCACGTATTTCATCATTCAGTTTGAATGTTTTCTTTTTGATAATCAATTCTGAAGAATTATCTTTCAATTTCACAAAAGGTATGCCGTTTTTGTTGCAATGATAAATGAGCATGGAAGTGGACCCGGCATACACCGTTATATTGTCATCTCCGTGAATTACATTCACGTCTTTAACAATGACATCGCCGGGTAAAACAAGCATTTCCAAAGCGGGATTATCTGAAAAAACTCCATCGCCGATTTCTTTTAATCCTGCTCCGCAGACTAGTGTTTTGAGCGAATAACATGACTTAAATGCTCTGGCACCTATGTATTCTGTATTTTGCGGGATATGAATTTCAGTTAATGATTCGCAAAATGAAAAAGCCTGACTTTCAATTTTGGTAATTGTAGAAGGCAGCTCGGTCAGTGCCAATTGAGCACAATGAGTAAATGTTCCGTCTTTTATTCTGTCTAAGTCTTGGGGCAAAACAATAGTTTTAAGTGATGTGCAATATGCAAAAGCAAATCTTCCTATTGTGGTGCCTTCGCACAAATCCACATATGTTAGATTTGAACAGTCATTAAAAGCAGATTCACCTATGTCTACTGGACTATTAATCTGCAAAGCATTTATGTCTTTGTTTTCCATAAATGCTTCGTCTTTTATAGCTGAAACGACATATGACTTGCCTTCATAAGTTATGCTTTCAGGAACAGAAAATGAGCCTTTGACATTTTTGCCGTCAACTATCTCGGCACTATTGCCAACTATCTCGTATCTAGCACCCGAAGAAGAATTCATGTTTTGATCGAGAATATCTACAAAAGTGCCTGACACTGTCACAAGATATTCTGTCTTTATTCTTCCTACAGATATTTCAACTGTGCTTGTTCCTTCCTCTTCAAAAGAATAAGTGCACTCATAATCCTTTATCTCTATTTTGTTTCCGTTTTCGTCAAGTGAATAAACCAAAACAGAGTTTTTATCGAATACTTGACCTATAGCGTATTGGGTGTCATAAACTTTTTCAACATAAAGCTTATCCACATAGATGTTTTCTATTCTGAGTACATATTTGACGCTAGAACTATTGTCATTGCTGTTTACAACTATGACATAGTCGTGAACTCCGCCTTCGGGAATGAAATATTCGCTGTCAAGATACTCTTGCAAACTGTCATCAAAATACAGCAGTGGCTTTCCTTCTGAAAAATGTATGTTTTTAAACGGAGATATTATTCCGCAATTGTAGAAAGTTGCATTTATAACATTGCCGTTTATTGAATATGGCTTGTCTACTGTTACTACGGGAGAAAAATCTTGATTATCAGTATTGTTCTTGCAAGAAACAAAGCATAAAAGTACCATGACTAGTGCTAAGAAAAATGCATAATACTTTTTCATAAGTTTTCCCCCTTTAGGATTCGTTTGTAATTATTCTAACAAATTAGAGTAGAAAAATAAATATAGGGGAAAGAAAAAGCAACTTGCTTGGACAAGTTGCCGATTTCTTACAATACTTTGGATAAAAAATCTTTGAGTCTTTGATTCTTGGGGTTATTGAAAAACTCATCCGGAGGCGCTTCCTCCAGTATATTTCCATCGGCCATGAACATCACTCTTGTTCCGACCTCTTTTGCAAATCCCATTTCATGAGTGACAATCACCATTGTCATGCCATTGTCGGCAACTCTTTTAATGAGATTAAGTACTTCCCCTATCATCTCAGGATCGAGAGCAGATGTAGGTTCATCAAACAGCATAATTTTAGGATTCATGGCAAGGGCTCGTATAATTGCTATTCTCTGTTTTTGACCGCCTGACAGGGTTGAAGGATAAACATCCGCCTTTTCTCTTAGGCCTATTTTATCCAGTAGTTCGTATGCTTTTTCTTTTTCTTCTTCGACTATTTTCTTTACAGTTAATCCAGGATATTTCTTTTTGTTTTTCAGCAATTCCTTTTTTCTGACATGAACTGGAGCCAGAATAATGTTTTCTAGTACGGTTTTGTTGTTGAACAAATTGAATTGCTGGAATACCATACCCATTTTTTGTCTGTGGACATTTATATCTACTTTCATGTCCGCTATATCTACACCATCAAAGTATATGGAGCCCGAAGTAGGATCTTCCATACAGTTAAGACAGCGCAAAAATGTACTCTTTCCACTGCCTGAAGGGCCTAGAATGACAAGTTTTTCTCCTTCATAGACTTTTGTGGAAATGTTATTTAATACTTGTTGTTTTCCAAATGATTTACAGAGATTCTGGACATCAAGTACGCAATTATTATCAGTGGATTGTTGCATGTCTTTCGTCCTTTCTCATCTTCTTTTCTATGAGGCGTATGAATGATGAAATAATCAGCACCAATACTATGTATACAATCGCCATTACAATGTATGGAACTATGTACTCATAGTTGTTTGTTGCTATGTATCCAAATGCTCTTGTCAAGTCGTTTGCACCGACAAAGCTTACTATGGATGTATCTTTCAATAATGTTATAAATTCATTACCTAATGTCGGCAATATATTTTTGATTGCCTGAGGAATAACTATCTTGAACATAGTAGTCCAGTATGACAAACCAAGAGCGCGTCCTGCTTCCATTTGCCCGGGATCAACAGACAATATTCCGCCTCTCATTATTTCAGAAACATAAGCGCCACTGTTCAGTCCGAATACAATTATACTCGCTATTACCGAACTCACTCTTATTCCCATGAGAGGAAGTATTACGTAGTATCCCAAAAGCAATTGAACTACCATAGGACTGCCGCGGAAAAATGCGACATAGATATCACATATTTTGCCGGCAACAACAGCACTCTTTTTGTATTTTGGCAACAGTTTTACCATTGACAATATTGTCCCTATTATCATGCCGATAATAAGGCCGAATATGGCAATCTGTATTGTGTTCAGCAATCCATCAAGAACTGTTTTATATCCGCCTTTATCTATGAAGACTCGTATAAACAATTCCCATTTCTTTCCAAAATCTTCCATTCAAACCCTCATTTGTGACAAATCGCCCCGCTCAACGCGAGGCATTTGTCGTTATATGTTAAA
>JAEEKG010000048.1 GCA_016282315.1 Clostridiales bacterium
ATTAAATTTATTTGCCTCATACTTGGTGCATTTGGTATTGCAAATATGTGGATTGCGATTATCGCAGATGTTGGCGTTATGATAATAGCTGTTCTGAATGCTATAAGAGCACTGCTTGTCAAAAAACTATGATAAGGATGGATATTATGGAAGAACGAAATAATAAGATAACATCACTGAATAGCGAACAAATAGATGATTTGGCAGATTTGTTTAAAATCTTCGGAGATCAGACCAGAATAAAAATAATGATGATTTTGTCTGAAAAAGAATCATGTGTTAACAATATATCCGAATCGCTGAACATGACAATTTCCGCAGTCTCACATCAATTGCGAATTCTTAAGCAATTCAGGCTTGTCAAGAGCAGAAGAGATGGCAAGATGATATATTACAGTTTGGATGATGAACATGTTCAGATGATACTGGAAAAAGGTATTGAACATATTTGCGAATAGAAGATAATAGCAGCCGGCATTAACTCGGATTTTTGGAGTAATGCCGGCATTATTAATTGTTTTTATTCAAAATGTTGATATAATTTGCAAATATATGTTAATATATAACCATAGAAAATATCTATAGGTGGTGCGCAATGACTATTCAACAATTATTCTACATCATTACAATTTCAGAAAAGGGATCATTGAACAAAGCAGCAGAGAGTCTGTACATTTCACAACCGTCACTTTCTTCAGCAGTAAAAGAACTCGAAAAAGAGGTAGGAATTACTATTTTTAACAGAGGCGGAAGAGGAGTAACACTAACAAATGATGGAATAGAATTTCTTTCATACGCTAGACAGTTATACCAGCAATACGAGACTATCAAGGATAAGTATGGTGATGGTGCCAAAAGAAAGAAAAAGTTCGGAGTTTCAACTCAACATTACTCATTTGCAGTTAAATGCTTTGTTGAGATGGTGAAAAAGTACAATATTGATGATTATGAATTTGCAATTAGAGAGACCAAAACAAAAGATGTTATAAACGACGTTTGGACAATGAAAAGCGAAATAGGAATACTACACCTATCAGACTTTAACCGAAAATTCATTATTAAGCTGTTGAATGAAAATGATCTGGAATTCCACAAATTAATTGAAGCTAATGCATATGTTTATCTATATAAGAATCATCCATTGGCAAATAAGAAATCAATATCATTTGAAGAATTGAGAGATTATCCGTGCCTGTTCTTTGAACAAGGAGACGATTCCTCATTTTATTTCAATGAAGAAATCCTATCCACAATGGAATATCCGAAGATAATTCATACAAATGACAGATCATCTAACTTAAATCTAATGGTTGGATTGAACGCTTATACATTGTGCTCGGGTATCATTTGCGAAGAGCTGAATGGTGATGATTATCTTGCAGTTCCTTTTAAATCAGATAAGGAAACACCTAATTCGATTATGGAAATAGGATATATTACAAAGAACAATACTGTTTTGAGTACTATGGGAAAAGAGTTTATAGAGGAAATGAAAACTTATCTGAAAGTGGTTGAAAAATAAATTTAAAAAAACTATAGTTGAAGCAATATATATAAATTGTATTTATAACTCACTATCAAATAAGTGTATTAGACACAGCGTGCGATAGGTAGTAAAATATGCGCATAAATTAATGTAGGAGGAAGCCATGGAGAATAGTTTTGGCATGATGATGAATATGTGCTGTCACATGTGTATGGTAACAAATACACTCATTTTCCATGCCTTCGTTTGAATATAACTATTCTGGAGGGCTGACGCCCTCCTATTTTTTCGGGTGTATATGATTCAAATCAAAAACTTAAACAAGACATTTAATAACAAAAACGGAGTAGTCGATGCAGTTAAAAATGTCAACATAGACATTAAAGATGGTGAGATTTACGGTATTATAGGTTATTCCGGTGCCGGCAAATCAACCCTGATAAGACTATTGAACCTTCTTGAAAAACCTGACTCAGGATATATTTCAATTAACGGTCAAGTTATTTATGATTCCGAAGGAAAAACTTTAAAAGGAAGAGAACTGAATAACGCAAGAAAAGGAATAGGGATGATATTCCAATCATTCAACCTTCTTGACAGATCAACTGTTTTTGACAACATAGCTTATCCATTGAAATATACAGGAAAAAGCAAAGAGGAAATAAGCAATCGCGTGAAAGAATTGCTTGAGTTGATTGGATTGGAAGACAAAATCAATTTCTATCCAAGTCAATTGTCAGGGGGACAAAAACAAAGGGTTGCTATTGCAAGAGCATTGGCATCAAACCCAAAGGTATTGCTCTCGGATGAAGCAACAAGCGCACTGGATCCTGATGCCACGGAATCAATACTCAGTTTATTAAAAGAACTCAATGAAAAACTGGGCATTACGATAGTTATCATAACTCATGAAATGTCAGTAATTAAACAAATATGTGACAGAGTATCCGTAATGGAAGATGGTGAAGTTGTGGAAGAGGGAGATGTGTATGAAATTTTTGCTAATCCACAAAAACCTATAACTAAAAAGTTTATTAATTCTGCTTCTCCTGTCGGCAAGTTGGAACAGCTGCTTAAAGAAAATGCTATTTCTTCAGACAGCGGAAAATTAGTAAAACTGACATTCGGAAAAGATGCGGTTGGAGATGCAATAATATCTGAAATATCAAGAAAATTTGGTGTGAACCTCAACATAGTACTTGCCAATGTAGATAACTTGAGAGAGGGAACACTGGGAAGCATGGTCGCGATAGTTTCAGGTGATGACAATAAAGTGAAAGAGACATTGGATTTCTTGGCAAACAGTAACGTCAGAGTTGAGGTGATTAAATAATGGAATGGATTAAATCAATAGCCCCTAACCTGGCGGCATATTTTAAAAACTTCGTTGAGAGTATTGAACAAACCTACCAGATGTTGTTTTGGTCTGGGATCATATCTTTTGTGATTGGTTTGTTTTTTGGTGTCATACTCATAGTTACAAAAAAAGATGGAATTAAGCCTAACGCGGTTATCTTCCACATTCTGGATAAAATAGTCAGTTTCTTCAGAGCAATTCCATTTTTAATCCTCTTAATATTCTTGATTCCGCTTACAAGAAGCATTGTTGGAACAGCAATTGGTGTAAAGGGTGCAATTCTTCCTCTTGTGTTCGGATGTGTACCATTCTTTACAAGACAGGTTCAGGCTGCTCTTTCAAGAGTGGATCCCGGTAAAATTGAAGCAGCAAAATCAATGGGATCAGGAACAATCGGAATCATATTCAGAGTATATTTACATGAGGCGGTTCCGGATTTGATAAGAGTGACAGTAATTACTGCAATATCACTTATTGGACTTACTACAATGGCGGGTGCAGTTGGAGCCGGAGGACTGGGAGCATTTGCAATTAACTTCGGACAAGGATTGAATCATACAGATATAATCTACGTTTGTGTTGCACTATTGTTAATAGTTGTACTATTACTTCAGGGCATAGGTGATGCGCTGGCAAAGAACACAACAAATAAGTCATTAATTAGGAAAAAACATAAATAATAATATAGAAAGTGGAGAAAGATTATGAAAAATACAATTAAGAAAATTTTCGCATTAGTACTTGCATCCCTATGCATTATTGCATTGGTATCATGCACATCTAACAGTGGTAATCCAAAAGAAGTAGTAGTAACAGTAGGCGTATGTGGCCCTAATAATAAAATGTGGTATGCAGTTCAGAAAGTTTTGGATGAACAAAATGCAGGCATAAAGATTAAACTCCAGTTATTTGATGCTTACACTCTTCCAAATGAAGCACTCAATTCTAAAGATATAGATTTGAACGCTTTCCAGCACGTAGCATTTTTGAACAATGAAATAAAGAATAACAAATATGACTTGACAGTAATCGGAACAACACTTATTGCTCCATTGACACTTTATTCAAAGAATTCTAGCTCATTATTGGATCTTAAGAATAAAGCAGGTCTTGCTTCTGAATCATCAGGTAAGGACAAGGCAAAAATAGCTGTTCCGGATGATGCTACAAATCTGGCAAGAGCTATCAAATTGATTGAAAAAGCAGGATTAATTGAAGTTAGACCTGAAGCAGGATATTCACCTGAACTCAGTGATATTACAAAATATGTTTACAATGTAGAACTTATTCCGCAGACAGCAAACACTCTGGCATCAACTTTGACAGACTATGCAGCATCTGTTATTAATGGAACATATGCAGTTCCTGCAGGTTTGGTTCCATCAAAAGACGGACTGATTATTGAAACTTCTGACGCAAGTGCAGACAATCCGTATGTAAATGTTATTGTTGCCAGAACAGCAGATAAAGACAACGAAGTATATAAGAAAGTAGTTGAAGCTTATCATTCACAACTGGTGGCTGAATATATCCTCGCTGCATATGAAGAAACATATTTTCCTGTATTTGATTACAACGAAGATTTCACTCCTTCTGCTAACCTTGTAAGTGAAATCGATGATTATTGGAACAACAGAAAATAATAGTATTGTTTAATTAGAATGATAGGAATTTAAATAATGGCAAATATTCACTCAATAGTACTTGATGAAACAAAAAAAGATCATGATTATGTTGTGTCTCTGAGAAGATATCTTCATACTCATCCTGAATTGTCCAAATCAGAATTCAATACAGCTAAAACAATTGAATCTGAACTGGATAAAATAGGTGTTTCGCATAAAAGAGTCGGTGAGACAGGTGTTTTTGCAGAAATCAATGGAGAAAAACAAGGAAACAGGGTCATTGCTCTAAGGGCAGACATTGATGCTCTACCCATTCAGGAAGAGAATAATTGCGATTACAAATCCGTCAATCCCGGAGTTATGCATGCTTGCGGACACGACGCACATGCAGCATCCTTAATAGGAGTGGCAAGACTTTTAACAAAACTCAAAAAAGAATGGGGCGGATCAGTAAGATTGTGCTTTCAGCAAGCTGAAGAAGTTGGCTATGGCGGACGTATGTTTGTAAAAGAGGGGTGCCTTGAAGGGGCAGACCGAACATTTGGATTCCACACATCTCCTTCATATCCGACTGGAGTTATTCTGGCTCAGGAAGGACCGATAAATGCATCAGTAGATTGGTTCAGAATCACAGTTCATGGCAAAAGTGCGCACATTACAAAACCCACTCTTGGTGTTGATTCTTTGCTTGTGGCTTCAAAAATTGTTGAAGCATTGCATAAGTTTGTTCCCAAAAGTGAAGAATTAAAAGACAGGTTTTTAATCGGTATTGGCAAATTAGAAGCCGGTACTACATATAACATTATTGCGGAAAAAGCAGTGATGGAGGGGACCGTAAGAGCATTTGATGAAGTGGTCAGAAAACAGATTAAGGAATTAATTGAATTGACTGCCAATTCAATTGCCTCAACCTTCAAAGCAACTGTCAGTTATGAATGGAGAGACAATACTTCCGTTTTGAGCAATGACAGCAAGGCCACAAAAGAAGCTCAAAAAGTCGCAAGAGAATTGTTTGGTGAAGATAAGGTGGTAACAGATTCAATTCCTCCGTTTACAGGCGATGACATGGCCGATTTTATAAATGCGGTGCCGGGCACATATCTATTCATAGGATCACACAACGAACAGATTCCTCAAACAGGTGTTGCTCAACACAATTGTAATTTTGACATTGATGAAGACGTTCTTAATACTTCAGTTGCCTTAACAACTTGCTATGCAATAGACTATTTGTCAGGACTTTTAGATTAAAAAAAATAGTGCGCAGAGTTTAACAATTCTGCGTACTTTTTTTGCAAAAAAATGTTTCTGTGGAAACAAAAAAATGTTGACTTAATAATTATATATTAATATAATAACGAAGAATGAAAATATAAATGGAGCCGAAAGTGAAAAAATTGTTTAAACTTTTTGGTGCTGTACGTGAGTACAAAGCGAAAGCTTTATTGGCACCACTCTTTATGGCTTTGGAAGCATTCTTTGAAGTTTTAATACCGATGGTGAGTGCAAAACTTGTCGATGATGGTATTCAGGCTGGCAATATGACTGAAGTTCTGAAATACAGCGGTATACTGGTTTTACTCGCAATTTTCATGATTATGTGCGGTCTGTCAGGATGTACTTTGTCATCTATTGCCAGTGTCGGATTTGGTGCAAATCTGAGACATGATATCTATTACAAGGTCCAAGGCTTTTCATTTACAAACGTAGATAAATTCTCAAGTGCTAGTTTAGTAACAAGAATGACTACAGACGTAAATAATATTCAACAAGCATTTTTGATGTTTATAAGAATGGCAATAAGAACACCATTCATGTTTGTGTTCTCATTTATTGCCGCAATAATAGTAAATAAGGAAATTGCTCTTATTTTCCTGTTAGCAGTTCCGTTTTTGGCAGTAGTTGTATTCTTGATTGCCAAGACAGCTTTCCCGATTTTCGGAAAAGTATTCAGACTGTACGATGATTTGAACAGAACGGTAAGTGAAAACGTCAGAGGAATAAGAGTCGTTAAGTCATTTGTTCGAGAAGAACACGAGACAGAAAAATTTAAGAAGACTTCTTCAGAAATACAGAAAAACTTTACAAAAGCAGAGAGAATTGTAGGTTTATTCTCTCCTGCTATGAATTTCTTCATGTATTTAGTAATGCTTCTGATTGCTTTCTTTGGCTCAAAACTCATTATCGCCTCAGGTGCAACAGATGGTAGCACAGGCGGTCTTTCTACAGGTGAACTCACAAGTATAATCACTTATGCTATGCAAATATTGATGGCATTGATGATGCTGTCATTTATCATAGTCCAGATCACATTGTCAAAAGCCAGTGTTGATCGTATTTCCGAAGTAATGGAAGAACAAAGTGACATAGTTTCTCCTGAGAATGCTGTCCAAGAAGTTAAAGACGGAAGCATAGAATTCAAGGATGTTACATTTGCATATTCTAAGAACGCAGATAAGAATTGTTTGAGCAATATCAACCTTAAGATTAATTCCGGCGAAACAATAGGAATAATCGGTGCAACCGGTAGCTCAAAATCCACTTTGGTTCAATTGATTCCGAGACTATATGACGCTTCTTCAGGTGAAGTATTGGTCGGCGGAGTCAATGTTAAAGACTACGATTTATATGTCTTGCGTGACAGCGTGGCAATGGTTTTACAGAAAAACACTTTGTTTTCAGGTACTGTAAGAGATAACTTGAAATGGGGAGATGAAAATGCCACAGATGAAGAAATCAGACATGCATGTCAAATTGCTTGTGCTGATGAATTCATTGAAGCACATCAGGATGGTTACGACAGAGAAATAGAACAGGGCGGATCAAATGTGTCAGGCGGTCAGAAGCAAAGATTGTGTATCGCAAGAGCTCTTCTCAAAAAGCCAAAAATATTGATTCTAGACGACTCTACGAGTGCAGTAGACACAGCAACTGATGCAAAAATAAGAAACGCATTGAAGAATGAGTTGCCTCAAACAACAAAACTTATAATTGCACAAAGAGTTGCGTCTGTTATGGATGCAGATAAGATTCTTGTTCTCGACGACGGAAATATCGTGGATTTTGGAACTCATGAAGAGTTGTTGTCAAGTTCTCCGATATACAGAGAAGTGTTTAACTCCCAGACGAAGGGAGGCGATGACAATGGCTGAAAACAAGAATCCTCAGAATACAAATACTGTACCAAGATCAAGAAATATGATGATCAGGGGCAACAAAAAGATTGATAAGAAGACTGTCAAGAGATTGCTGGGATACTTTGGCAAACATAAGCTCGCTTTATCTATCGTCCTTGTAATGATTGTATTAGGAGCAGTCATTTCTGTAGTTTCATCATTGTTCTGGCAATACCTGATAAGAGATTATATTAATCCTCTTACTGCATCATTTACTGATGAATTATTTGCCAAATTAGTCGGGTTTATTTTGACATTCGGTGCAATTTACCTTGTAGGCGTCTTGTCTACTTTGGTATATTCACAGATAATGGCTATTGTGTCACATAAGATCTTAAGAGAAATACGCGATGAGATGTTTGAACACATGCAAACAATTCCAATCAAGTATTTTGATGAAAAGACTTATGGTGAAATAATGAGTTTCTACACAAACGATACAGATACTCTTAATTTCATGATAGCTCAGACATTCCCACAGACCATCAGTTCTGTTTTGACTTTAATCTTTGCTTTCGTTTCAATGCTTAGCATCAGTGTTTGGCTAACGGTATTTGTAGTAGTGTATAACATAATTGTTTTATCAATTACTAAGAGCATAATGTTCAAGAGCGGAGACTATTTTGTCAAACAGCAACAATCTATGGCAAAAGTTAACGGATTTGTTGAGGAGATGGCTGAAGGTCAAAAAGTCATCAAGGTATTTAACCACGAAGAAAAGTTTGAACAGGAGTTCGACGAAAAGAACAATACCCTTAAAAACAATGCAACAAAAGCTAATGTTTATGCTGGTATAATGGGACCTATAATGAATGCGACAGGACAGATTCTTTATGTTTTGGTCGCATTGCTGGGAGGCATTTTAGCTATCTCAAATATTGGTTTGTCCGATGTCAATTACAATTTGACTCTGACTGGAATGAACGCCCTTGATTTAGCAGCTATCGTTTCATTCTTGACTTTGACAAAAACATTCTCAAGACCATTAAACCAAATGGCGCAACAGGTTAACTCAATTGCAGCTGCACTGGCAGGTGCAACAAGAATATTTGCTTTGATAGATGAGAAGTCTGAAACTAATGACGGATATGTAACTCTTGTCAGGGCAAAGAGAAACGCCAATGGTGAATTGGAAGAAACAAAAGAGAGAACAGGTCTGTGGGCTTGGAAACACCCGCATAATGCCGAAGGCACAATCACCTATACTGAACTAAAAGGTGACATAGTGATGCAGAACGTAGATTTTGCATACGTAGAAGGCGAGACAGTTCTTCACGATATAAGTCTTTACGCTAAGCCAGGTCAGAAGGTTGCATTTGTAGGAGCTACAGGTGCGGGTAAAACTACAATCACTAACTTGATTAACAGATTCTATGATATAGAAGATGGAAAAATCAGGTATGATGGAATTAATATCAATAAGATCAACAAAGTAGATTTAAGACATTCTTTGGGTGTTGTATTACAGGATGTTAACCTGTTCACAGGAACAGTAATGGACAACATTCGTTATGGCAAACTTGACGCTACGGATGAAGAGTGTATAGCTGCTGCAAAACTGGCAAACGCTGACGGCTTTATCAGAATGCTTCCGGAAGGATACAACACTGTGCTGAAGGGAGATGGTTCAGGATTGTCTCAAGGACAGAGACAACTTATTTCCATCGCCAGAGCAGCTGTCGCAGATCCGCCTGTAATGATTTTGGATGAAGCAACTTCATCAATAGATACACGTACAGAAGCTATTGTGCAAAAGGGCATGGATGCCTTGATGGAGAACAGAACTGTATTTGTTATCGCTCACAGATTATCTACTGTAAGAAACTCTAATGTTATCATTGTTCTTGATCACGGAAGAATCATTGAAAGAGGGACACATGATCAATTAATCGAACAAAAAGGTACATATTGGAAGTTGTATACAGGTGCATTTGAACTTGAGTAAAGGGAGGGTATTAAATGGAAAGTATATTGACTCACGCAAGTGAAAAAGCTGTATGGTATTCAAGAGAAGAAAAAGTAATGTCTTTTCATTTTATTGCCAATTACACAAAAAAGGTTTTTAAGACATCTATTGACATGTTCAGATTCGTTTTGGGCATGATCGATTTAGGATTCCGTCTTACGTAATTTGGTGTCAAATGAATAAATGCAACAAGGAAAACAAAAACCATATCGGTTTTCAAATGTGTATTCTGTCAAACATGCTGCATAGAGAATTTGAGAATTCCGAAGTGTTGCAAAAAGAAAAAAGAAAGGCTTGGCCGGATAATTGGTTAATACCTTATCTTTATGACAATATTGACACTTTGGTTTGTCAAAAGGACATAGAGAAAAAATTCTCCATGAAAAGAGCTGCAGTATCAAAGGCCGTATCCCGTCTTGAAAAGTCAGGATTAGTGGTAAGGGAAAAAGTTGATGGTGATGCAAGACTTAACAGCATAAAGCTTACTGAGAAGGGTATAGCATCAGAATCAGAAGTCAGAAAAGCAATTGATGATATTGAAAAAAAGTTTATTTCATGCTTGAGTGAACAGGAAATAAACGAATTGTTCAATTTGTTTGAAAAACTGAAAACATCAAATTGCAAGGACAAAAAGGACTGTATATAAAAAGACAGCCGTGAGAAATCACGGCTGAAATTATTATTCGACAAGTTTAGAGCGAATTCTTTGAATTGTCTCTTCTGTTACTCCTGCTTTTCGGATATATCCGAGTACACCGCCATATGTGTTATCTAGGTAATCAATCAATCCCAGCATAGCATCTGAAGGGGTGACATAGAAATCGTAATTCATTGGTGGTAAAGAGTCATACACAGGTTCAAGATATATCTGACTTACACAATAATCTGCCGCTATATCCTCGCGACTGACTCCTGCGATAGATAAAATCATCATGGTTACAAGACCTGTGCGATCTTTTCCTGTAGTGCAATGGTACAAAAGGCATCCGGGAGCCTGGGAAGCAATTGTCAGAACTTCTTTAGCCCAGCTTGCACCATTTTCAAGCATGTTTATATATTCTTCTTCCCAGTCTATACCGAATTGTTTTTCTTTCTTTTTGAATTTGGGTTTTCTTCTTGTCTTCGGAACTTCATTTGATACTGAAACAGACTCCCTGAAAAGAGGTCTGGGGTAATAGGGAAGGATATCTTTAATTGAACTGGGTCTTGAATGCATTTCGCTTTCGCTTCTGAAGTCCATTGAAGATTTAACTCCGTAATCAATCAGGAAGTTTATGTCTGATTGCGAGGTTCTAAAGGGCGCTTCAGAACGAATAAATACGCCAAATTTGGTTGTTTTTCCATCTTTGGTAGGAAGTCCGCCGAGATCTCTGGCATTATATAGTGTATTTAAAACGATATGTCTTGTTAGCATATTACCCTCTCCTTGGCTTGGTAAGGAAATTATAATATATTTTGACAAATAAAGCAAATAATATGGTAATCAAACAAAATTTTATGTATAATTTATAAGAACTAAAAAGACATACATGCATTTATTTTTAGCGAATATTTATTATAGGGGGATAAAAAAATGCGTAAATCTTTATTTGTTTTATTAGTTGCAGTTGTTGTAATTGCACTTGTAGCATGTTCTGGTCAACAGTCTACTACTACAACAGAAAAACAGACAACTGAACAGACAGAAGTTGTTACAACAGAAAAGGTTACAACAACCGAAAAAGCTACAACTGAAGCTACTACAGTGACAGAAAAAGTAACTACTACAGAAAAAGTTACAACCGAGAAAGTAACAACTGAAAAAGTCACAACAGAAGAAGTAACAACAACTGAGGAAGTTACAACAACAGAAGAAGTAACTACAACAGAAGAAGTAACAACTACCGAAGAAGTTACTACAACAGAAGAAGTTGATCCTCTTCAGGCTCATATAGTTGGTGCTTGGTATTTTGATGAGATTAAAAATGGCGTTGTTAAAGATGCTTCTGGCAACGGAAATGATGCTATTGTAAGTGGTAACTGTGAAGCTTTCAAAGGCTCAGTTTATCTTGGTGCTTTAGGAGATCACCTCCTTATCAAAGACTCTGATGTTTTTGATTTCACTATTGAAGACAGTTTCACACTTTCTGTAAGAGCTCAATGGGAAGGCGAGTTCCCGGATAACTGGGCTTGCTTGATTAACAGAGGTTTGATGTTGTCAACAAAAGCATTCAAATATTATGGTGTTTGGATAAGCACAAGCAACTCCGTAATTCAATTTGGTACTTCAAATGATACACAATCATCAACAGCTAACTATGCAACAATGACTGCAGATATGGCTTGGCATACATACACAATTGTTCAAGACGCTGAAGAAGGAACATTGCGTTTCTATATCGATGGAACACTTTATACTGAGACAACAGCAAAAGATTTTGTAACTGATGAAGATATATTTGTCGGATACAACGGCAACAGCGGCGACCAGGGACAATGGGTAGGTATGATTGATGAAATCGTATTCTACGATATTGCTGTAGTTCCGGAAGAATAATTAAAAATCTAGCGAAATATTTGAAATTATTAATCTGTCAGAGGAGTTTATGAAGAAATTATTATCCTTGTCACTTGCCATAATTATGGTGTTGGTTTGTGTCGTCTCTTGCTCAGATAAAAAGAGTGAAGAGACAACAGCTGTTACAAGCGAATTGACGACTACAGATTATTTAACCGATATAACATCCATTGAAACTACTATTGAGACTACTATTGAGACCACTGAAGAAACAGATGAAACAGTAACAACTGAACAGACAACAGAAGAGACTACTTCGGCTGAACCTAATGAAAAAGTAACCAAGAATCTGGTTGCAGGATGGCTTTTTGATTCAATAGAAAATGGATATGTCAAAGATGTATCAGGAAACGGAAATGATGCCAAAGTCAGCGGTTCTCCTACCATCGTTGATGGTAAGGATGGAGGCGCAATTAACTTATCAAGTGTAGGCGATCATCTGTTTGTTGAGAGTTCAGATAATCTTAAGTTTTCAAAAAGCGATAGTTTTACTGTAATAGTGACAGCTAAATGGACAGGTGAAAAACCTCAGAGTTGGCCATGCATAATAAACAATGGTTTGGACAAGGCAAATAGAAAATACAGCTATTTTGGCATGTGGATTAAATTGACTTCTCCAAAAATGGTATTCGGTATTACAGGTAACAACACTGAACAGAATATTATCAGCTACCTTCATAACGATATTGATAAGGGTTGGCATACATACAAAATAGTTCAGGACGGAGATTCTGGTAACGTATTCTTTTATGTAGATGGTATTTATCAGAATTGCATCAGTGCTGTTGATGTTGATTCGGATGTCGGTGCTTTTATAGGCTATGACGGCAGCGATGGAGACAAAGGACAGTTCCTGGGACAGATTGATGAGATACTTATTTACAATGATAAATCAGGTCTGGAATCAGTCGACACAATGGAATATGGTGTTTTCAAATACAAGAGTTCTACTCAGAACGCAAGCATAGAACTTCCTTACAGGTTCTATTTGCCTAGCGATTATGACATCAATTCTAAAAAACAATATCCGATTTTGTTATTCCTTCACGGATATGGTGAAGCAGGAACTGACAATGTTCAGCAGGTAAGAGTATTGGATGTTGACAATCAATTGATTAAACGACTGATCAGAGAAGATAATTGTATAATTGTTGCTCCTCAGTGCCGAACAGAAGCACAATATAACTGGGTTGGAGTTAATCAGCAATGGTCTATTGCATCCAGAGATATATTGCCCAAGAACCCGACAATATCCTTAGAAGCTGCAACGGAATTATTGAAAACATTTATTTCAAGTGGAAAAGTACGTAGAAATAAGGTTTACGTTTCCGGTTTGTCAATGGGAGGATATGGTACTTGGGAAATTATAACGAGAAATCCCGAAATGTTTGCAGCAGCTATTCCAGTATGCGGAGCAGGTTTCCCGAGTCATGCCAAGGAATTGGTTGACATAAATATTTGGGCTTTCCATGGAACAGCAGATCCTACCGTTCCTTGCAGAGGCACTGAAGAGATGTATGATGCAATCGTTGGAGCAGGTGGTAAACTCATTAATATGACACTATATAAAGGTGTTCAACATGACAGTTGGATTAATGCGTATAGTGAAGGCAAATTAATTACATGGCTCCTTTCTTGTGAAAGAGAAATGGAATAAGCTAGGAGACTATCATGATTAAAAGAGTTTTTTGTTTGTTATTTGCTATTTTATTTGTAGTAACAACTTTGATGATTGTCGGTTGTAATGATAGAAAACAAGAAGAAACAACCAAAGACTCACAAAAGTCTACAACAGAAACAACAAGCACCGAAAAAACTACTACTGAAGAAACAACCACGGAATCTGTTACTACAGAAGAAGTTGTAGTAGTTGATCCAAATTTACCCACAATTACTTTGACTGAACAAGAGTTATATGACAAAGTGTATGCTGGTTGGATTGGAGAGATGATCGGTGTAACTTGGTTTGCGTCAACAGAATTTGGTTATTGCGGCAGAATAATGCCTGAAAACAGAGTTCCTGCCTGGAAAGAAACCATGATTAATTCCGCATTCAACCAAGATGACTTGTACATAGAAATGCCATTTTTAATCACTTTATATGAACATGGTATTAATTGTGATCTTCAACTAGTAACAGATGCATTTGCTGAAGCAGATTATTCAACTTATCATGCAAACATGATGGGCAAAGGCAATGCTGAAAAAGGAATTATGTACCCATTCAGCGGACACTACATGTTCAACGAGCATTGTGATGACATTGACTGGCAAATAGATTGTGATTACTTAGGAATGTCTTATCCCGGCCTTGTCAACGAAGCGGCTCAACGAGCTTTTGAAACCGGGCACATAATGAATTATGGCGATGGCGTATACGGTGGTGTTTTTGTTTCTGCTATGCGAGCAGCCGCTTACACAGCTTCTTCAGTTGAAGAAATAGTAAGAGCCGGTGCAGCAGTCATTCCTGATGGTACACTATTCAAAGATTGTATAAACATAGTCTTAGAGGGTTATGAAAAAGGCCTTGATTGGACTGTTGTATGGAGACAAATCGAAGATAAATATGGTGATACCGACAGATGCGCTACAAGTAAAGCTGGAGAGAGTCAGGCAATAATGAATATTGACGCAAAAGTCAATTCAGCTTATTGTGCATTAGGTCTATTGTATGGCGAAGAAGACTTTGAAAAGAGCGTCATCATATCCGGAAGATGCGGTCAGGACAGCGATTGCAATCCATCTACCGTAGCAGGAATAATGGCAACATATTTGGGACTTGAAAATGTACCCGAAAAGTATTACAGGGGATTATCTGAAACCGATACATTCCAGGGATTTGATGTAACAGTCAAACAAGCAGTTGATATGAACTTTGCTGTTCTCAAGGAAGGAATGGAACTCAGTCCGTTCATCGATGATAATGGCGACGGAACATATACAATTCATGTTAACAATGTATATAAGCCGGTTGAGTTCGAACAATGGCCTACAGATTTCTATGTAAGCGTGTATATTTTCAGACAAATAAACAATGAAGTATCTATCAACTTGGTTGAACATAACGGATACATCAAAACCATGCAATTAGACATGGGCGATGGTTATGTAACCAGTGACCCTATTTCAGCTTATGTATACAAAGAACTTGGAACATATACTGTAAAAGCCACATTCACAAGTACAAATGATGATGTATTTGAAATATCCCAGGATATTTTGATTACTCCAAGAAATCTGAGAATGAAATTGACTCCTATTTGCTCAGTTACTGATCCTGTAGGAACAGGCAATAAAGATTTATCTGTCATTTGTGATGGTGTGACTCCTGCTAAGGGGTCAAGAGACAAATTGCTGCAATATGACACATATACAGGAAAAGAAGAAACATCTGTTTGGATTGGTGTAACTTTTGAATGCAAAGGATTATTGACCAGTGTAATTTTCAACGAAGGATATCAAAACAAAAAAGGCGGATGGTTTGCTGAAATCCCGACAATTGAAGTCTTGGTTGATGGTAATTGGGTGGAACAGGAACTTGATCATGTGCATCCGAATTATCCTACAGAATACAGAAAGCCTCTTGAGTATCCATTTGAGACATATGAATTCATTTTGAAAAAATCAGTTGAATGTGAAGGTGTGAGATTAAAGGGAAAACCTGCAGGTGAACAAACATATATTACTTGTGGTGAATTCTTGCCTATCTTTGACAATATTTACTTCAACGACAACAGGATTGCGGACAGAGCAGAAGATATAATAATTTGTAACAGAAATGCTGCGCTTGGCAGCGGAAACAGAAATATTGGTATTATCAGAGATGGAAAAGTACCTCTAGCCGGACAATCCACATATAATCAATATGATACATATGACGGAAGCAACTATTCCGGAGATATATACATTGGATATATATTCAGAAAATCAAAAGCTCTCAAGAGTGTTGAGTTCATAGAAGGAGCCCACTTTGATAGCGGCGGATGGTTTGATGGTTTGAGACTTGAAATACTGGTTGACGGAGAATGGAAGAATGTTGAATACGAATTATCTCCTGAGTATCCTACTGGAATCAACGCATCAGACTATGGAAGTTCATATGAAACATATGTTTTCTCGCTGACAAATGTTGTAAATTGTGACGGATTCAGAATAATCGGAAAGGGTGGAGGATCATCCAAATTTGTGAGTTGTTCTGAATTGACATACACAGTTCAATAATTAATACTTTATTAAGACATGCAAAAGCCTCACGCGAATTATTTCGTGTGAGGCTTTTTAAGGGTTAAAGATAAAAGTTAATTCTTTTTTGAAACGTTAATCGAATCATAATCAATGAAAACGATGGTCATTTTGGCATCAAAACGATTTGAAAAACTTCCATAGTTGTTAAACTCTGAAAAAGTAGTGTAGTGATCGTCTGTGAATACTACAACAGGGCTGTTGTCATATCCGGGATTATCAAAACCATATTTGAAATAGACTATTCTTCCAACACCTCTGTTTGAAGCATTGTATTTGCCCTTTGAGCTTATTGCTATATCCAATTCGTAATACACAAAATCTCTGTTTTTAGTATTGTAAGGGACTGATTGTACATAACCATCTGTTCTGTTGTATTCAAAAAAGCATCTCGTGTCATCTTTGAAATATTCATAGGCATCATTGTAATCTTCACGAGCAACATAGTTCACGGGGAATGTCCCAAATGCTATGCTGTAATATGCTATATCAACAGGATCTGTAAGAGCAACTGAATGGGCAATACTTGGATTTTGAATTACTTCATCCATTGTGTGATATGTGTATGTTTTGTATGATATGACTTCATATTTGCCATCAGTTATTCTGATTTCATTTGGAACAGATACAGTAGCTCCGGGCATTGGATTTCCTTTATAAACTACAGGATTTATCCTGTAATTATACTGAGTGGAAAATGAGGTTTGTTCAACATCATCTCTTGTAAATTTGATTACAATAGATTTGATACTGACTCGGGATTTTCCTGTTTCAATTGAAAAAAAGTTAGTGTTCTTGATTTCAATTTTTTTAGTGTTGTAGTCATTACTTGTTTTAGGCAAAGTATAAGTAACTGTTTTTTCCCCATTATTGCCGTATTTTATGTATGCTTCTGAATCAGTTTGATATGTTACTTCAATGGATATGATATCTGAGATCAAAGATATGTTGTAAAATGAACCCGGAAGAGCAGGAATATATTCATTTAATTCCGGATTCAACAGGATCATAGTCTTGTTTTTGTCATCTTTAGCCATTCTGTAATAACCATACTTAAAGCCGCTGATATTTTTCTCTCCATAATTTCCTGTTGAGTAACTGGCATTAAAAGTCTCAAAATTATTATAGTTTAAATTAATTGTGTAGACTTGTCCCTGGTTATTATTTCCGTTTTCTTCAGATGAAATGATAAAGCTGAGATTGCACGAAACGGAAAAAACGGTAACTAAAGATAAAAGCAAAATTACCGAAGTAATCTTTATGATTTTTTTCACAAATCAATCCTCTTACTTTCGTGATTCATTGAATGCTTTTTTGTATAATTCTTCTGTTGCCAAAGACATTTTCGTGACAGAGAAATCACAATTCTTTGGATATATGTATAATGTGTCTGTTCGTGTGTTCAGGTCAACACAGTCTCCATATTTGCCAAGATATTCATACTCAATGTGACATGAGTACAAAGATATGGGTGCCCAATCCAAAGAATAGTCTTCACCGAATGCATTGCCCTTTAAATGGAATCCATTCATATCATGAGTCAATGTTGCCATTCCAATATCAATATACTTTTTCGGATTTGGCAAAGAATCTACTCTTGCCTGGCAGGAAAAATGGTATGAGCCTGAGTCAATTTCTTTTTTGACATTGCTTCTTTCCCACTCATACCAGTCAGGGATGTGAGAAAACTCTGTAATGCCTGTTTTTGCTTTCAGTTCACCCAGTTCCGTCATTTCCCATTCTTTTCCGCAATCATTGCATTTTAAAGTGGTACCAAAAGAGCTCATGTGATATTCATGGTTGCAATGAGGGCATTGGTATAAGACTTTGTGAAGTCCAACAGCTCTGTCCTTGTATGTACAAATTATATTGTTTTCTTTTTGCCATTTATATTCATCATATACAAATGAATCTTCAATGAGTTTTGTCAATTCTTCATCGCTTTTTGCCATGACTTGCTCTTTGTTTGCTATGCAAGTCATAGTTGCCGTAGTTCCTTTAATGTGGTGATCAGGCAAATTATAGAAAGGGGAGTTGATGTGGTGTCCATGACAAATAAGGACAACAACCGGTACTCCCAGCATTTTAGCAAGTTTTCCGAAAGAGTTTGGCAAAATTGCATTGGTTCCGCAAAGAGAATATCTTGCTTCGGGATAAATTGCGGCAATGTCCCCACGATTTATAACTGTTTTCAAGTGTCTTAAAAGAGTTATGTCACTTGTGAATTTTCTCTTGCAAATGCAACCAATAAATCTTAACAGCCACTCTCGTTTTAAAAAGCCATCAATTGCAACTACAAAGTTTGCTCTATTTGGATAAACCGCTTTAGAAGCGACTTTGAAATCCATAAATGCATTGTGATTGCACAAAAGCAAATACGGGGGTTTTATTCCTTCCATATTAATTATTGTCAATGTGTTTTTATGGGAAGACAGGTCAGGCTGAGACAACAATCTGATTAAGTGTCGCAAGTGTTGTCTTTGTGGTGCCTTTTCCATGTCGAATCTTTTAATATTATCTAACATTTTTTCCTCTACTTTTCATTTTTCCTCGTTTTTTGTACCTATTAAATTATACACATTTTTTGACATAAAACAACAAAAAGAGCTGTTAAGAAACTCAAAGCTTCTTAACAGCTGCTCATTGCTATATGCGTTTTTTTGTTATTTGCTCTTTTTTATTATTTCTTCATAAACCTTGTCTGATGGCTCCTGTCCGATGGAAATAGCTTCTTCAACATGTCCTTTTGTATTTCCGCCTTCTTCAATTTCATTTCCGTAACTTGTCGCAAGCACTCTTTTCTTTGAGAGCTTAACTACAACTACTGCGGATAATCCAAGAATCATTATTGCTGACACAGCAATAATCCAGATGAGTACATTAGAATTGCTCGGATTCGAAATAGAACCTGTATTTTCATATACCATCTGATATCCCATTTCATCAATTCCGGTTGTTACGTCATAGTAATATACCTTGATTTCGCCTTTGTATTCGGGGTATGCAGCATCGACTTCCGCTTGAATCTTATCGGCATTATCTGTCACATACATAATCAGGAAAGTATTGTCTTCAGAAATACCAATTACAATACTCGTTATTTCCCCAAAGCTCGATTTAAATTCCGAACCAATTTTTTTTGAAAGTTCCGTGTAGAACTTGTTAGATCTTTTGCAGAACCTGAATTCAATAGTATCTGTAGGATCCAAATAACCCCTTATTTCATTCATGCGTTCTTCGCTTGTTCCTTCTACGACATATACGAAAAAGAACTGATGAGGTTTAATATCGGGAGTCTCGGTATTATATCCGGTCATTCCGTAATAGTAAGCGCCAATATCATCAGGGTATTCGCCATTTGGGCAAAGCTTGTCGAGAAATCCGGCTGAAGTACTTATGCACAAAACCAGTGTTAAAAACAACACAAAAATAGTAACCAATGCTTTTTTCATACATTCTCACCTTTCATTATCTTTCTGAGTTTTTTAATGGCAGAATTGTATCTGCTGGTAATTGTTGAAAGTGGTTCATCAAGGTTTGCAGCAATATCTTTAAACTTCATTTCAGCGTTGATATGAAGAGTTATTACTTCTCTCTCTTTTATTGTTAACTGAAGTATTGCCTCTTCTATAGATGTGGTCAAACAAACTCTATCATCAAATTGGGAGTTTTCTGAATCCGTCATCTCTTCATCCAAATATTCCGGATGATACTTTCTGAGGCTGTCTATTGCCATATTTCTTGCCATCATGAACAGATATGCTCTGGAATTCTTAACTTTGTATTCATTACCTTTGCTTAAGAGTCGCAGAAACAATTCCTGCATTATATCTTCCGATTCAAAACTATTGTTAACGATTCGGTTGATAATTGTAAATACAGGATTTTTCATCTCGTTATACACAGTCGTGAATGCTTCTTTGTCACCGGTTAACATAAGAGCAAAACATTTATCAAACTCTTTTCTGTCCATTATTCAACCACCTTTCTATATACTAAGACGTATGAAAAAGTGTTTTTTATTGAAAAAAAGGAACTATTTTAAAATCCAGATCAAATGTTTGGTTTTAAAATAGTTCCTTTATAAGTTGTTAATTGATATTAAGAATCAACTTTTTCTTTTTCGTTCAATCTGTTGAAATCGATTTTTGCACCTTCATTTGTTACTTCAAATTTAGGTTCATATTCTTCATCATTCTCAGGTTCTTGTTGTTCTGAGAGTCTTTCATTCAACTCTTCATCATTCATATCAGAAAACTCATTATCTTCGTCTTCAATTTCTTCTTCTTGTTCAGGTTCTTGAGCCGAAGTATCTTTGTTCTTTTTGTTTGTAATTAATCTCTGAATATATTTTATCAACTCAACAATTGGTATGATGAGTACTGCAAGAAGCATTCCAACTGCATATTCAGTAAATCCGAGTTCTGTGAAATCGAAAAGATTTGCAAGGAATGGAATCTCAATTACTGCTGTTGTAAGAACAATAGCCAATCCCATTGCGCCGAGCAAATAGAAGTTGAACTTTTCGAGCGAGAAGATGGACTTTCTTTGAGATCTCATGTTGAATGAATGGAAGATTTCGGCCATTGACATCGTCAGGAAGGCCATTGTGATACCATGTGAAGAAGTTTGAGTAATATCAAAGCCAGGTCCATATTCAATAGTAGCGCCTACTAAATAAGCAGCGATTGTCAGTATTGTAATGATGAGACCTTGATATAACAAATCAAATCCAACACCGCCTGCAAAAATGCCATCCGTCTTTGAACGAGGCTTTTGCTTCATCACATCTTTTTCGCCGGCTTCCATACCGAGTGCCAGAGCCGGAAGACTGTCTGTTATCAGGTTTATCCAGAGTAAATGAGGAGCTTTCAAAATAGTAAAGCCAAGCATTGTTGCTGTGAATATTGTCATAACTTCACTGATATTTGAAGAGAGAAGGAATTGAATTGTCTTTCTTATGTTGCTGTAAATCTTTCTTCCTTCTTCAACAGCATAGATGATTGTTGCAAAGTTGTCATCACCAAGCACCATATCGGCAACATTCTTAGTAACATCAGTTCCTGTTATGCCCATTCCGACACCGATATCTGCTGCTTTGATTGATGGAGCATCGTTGACTCCATCACCTGTCATAGCAGTAACGTTGCCTTTCTTTTTCCATGCGTTAACAATTCTTACTTTGTGTTCAGGCTGGACTCTTGCATATACAGAATACTTTTCAACTGCCTTATCAAATTCTTCTTCAGTAAGTTTATCAAGATCAGCTCCTGTAACTGCTTCGCTTTCGTCCTTGATTATTCCAAGTTCTTTTGCAATTGCAACTGCTGTATCTTTGTGGTCGCCTGTAATCATGATCGGGCGAATGCCGGCACCTTTACAAGAGATAATAGAATCTTTAACTTCCGGTCTAACTGGATCTATCATTCCGCATAGACCTATGAAAATCATGTCTTTTTCAAGAATTTCAGAAGTGCACATTTCTTCTGTCGGTACAGTCTTAAGCATCTTATATGCTGCACCTAAAACTCTCAATGCTTTGTCAGCAAATGATTTGTTTTTAGATAAAACAGCCATTCTGACTCTATCGGTCATTTCCATCAGACCGTCTTTTGTGAGTATGTATTTACATCTCTTTAGTATTTCGTCAGGTGCGCCTTTAGTAAACTGAATGATTTTTCCATCAGCATTATGAATGGTAGTCATCATCTTCCTCATCGAATCAAATGGAACTTCAGCTACTCTTGGTTGTTCAAATTTCAGGTTGTTTTTGTTAAGTCCTAAAGATGTTGCATAATTCACAAGTGCGCATTCAGTTGGTTCGCCTACAGCTTCACCGTTGTCACCAACTTCAGCATCACTGCACAAAGCCATGGCCATTGCCAACAGTTCTTTGTTTGTTGTGAAATCATCAACAACAGTCATCTTGTTCTGAGTAAGTGTACCTGTTTTGTCTGAACAAATAACCTGAGTACAACCGAGTGTTTCAACTGCTGTAAGTTTTCTTATAACAGCTTGTCTTTTTGCCATCTTAGTAACACCAATGGATAAAACAATGGTTACAACGGCAACAAGTCCCTCAGGAACAGCTGCAACAGCTAGACTTACTGCTACCATAAATGTTGGTAGAATAACTTGTGTGAAATCAAGTGAACCGGCTTTAATCAGACCCACTATAAAGATGATGACACATATAGCCATAACACCCCATGTGAGGATTTTGCTGAGTTGAGCCAATTTTTGTTGAAGAGGAGTTTTTTCTTCGGCAACTTCTGTTATAGCATTTGCTATTTTGCCCATTTCGGTTTTCATTCCGACTTCACAAACAACTGCTTTTCCTCTTCCGTAAGAAACAGTGCTGCCAGAATAAACCATATTTGTTCTGTCACCAAGTGGTATTTCTCCGGATAAAGCTTTAGCAGGAATTGCAACATGCTTGTCAACTGGAACGGATTCACCGGTAAGCGCTGCTTCTTCGCATTTTAAAGAATTTGATTCAAGTAATCTACAGTCTGCCGGAACTGCATCACCTGCTTCCAGAACTATAACATCACCTACAACCAAATCTTCGCTTTTAACGACAATTTGTTTTCCATCTCTGATAACTTTTGAAGTTGAAGAAGTCATCTGCTTCAAAGCATCAATTGCTTTTTCAGCTTTTGATTCCTGAATTACACCCAAAATTGAATTGAGTATAACCACGAACAATATGATGAAAACAGAAGCAGGGAATTCCTTGTTGATTATGTCGACTACGGCTGAAATAACAGCAGCAACCAACAATACTATTATCATTGGATCAATCAATTGTTCCAAAAATCTTTTTAAAAGAGATTTTTGTGGCGGATCATCCAATTTGTTTTTTCCGTTTTGAGCTAGTCTATACTCAGCTTCGCTGTTGGATAGACCCTCTTCATTTGATTGAAGTTCTTCTAAAACGGTTTCTTTATTTTTTTGATAAAAAAACATATTTTCCTCCAAAAAAAGTGAAAAAAATAATGAGAGCATGCCCAAAAGGCATGAGTCTCATTACTATGACAGAACCGGACTTGCGTCGTGATGACGGCCTGTCGCACGGGTGTGCAAATTACTCCCTCATGTTTTATGTAGATAATATATCATCTATTATTTCATTTGTCAAACTAATTATATATTAAAATAATAAAACTCGTAACTATTAAGTCATTGTTTTTTGTCAACGATGTTGTTATTTTAAAAAAACAATAGTAAAATTATTGAGCAATATTTGAATTACACGAGGTCGACAATATGAGCACTATAAAAAGTATTCCTGTAACCCCTGTCATTTCCAGATTTTCTGCTCCATGGGACGCAGATTGTTGGTATTATTTATCTGAAGATTTCAAAGATGGTTCAGTAATTTATTCAAACACTGAAACAAAGGTAAAAGATGTTCCTTCTGAACTTAAAGGAGCTGACTACATAGTAACATTTGATTCAAAATCCAATGGATTTGACGACCACCAGGAATCGGATTTTTATGTTGAAAGAAAATCAACTGTTTTTGTTGCGTTTGACAAAAAAGCTGTTGATGATGGTGTGTTGCCAGAAGAATACAGCAGATGGAATAAAGAAAAATACGTTATTAAGACAAATAGAGAATTGACATTTTCAGTTTATTCCAAAGTATTTGAAGGGAAGACTCACATTGTCCTGCCCGGCTTTGAAGGAGATTACAACCAATATTTTGTTCTTGCTAAAGCAAAAACAGAGGAAAGCGCTGTGGATTTCCAGGAAATAGCTGAAATACCAAGTAAGAAATACGAGCTGCTTGAAGAAAAAGAATACAAATCATACGTAGCATGCGTGTTCAGTGATGATTTGGATTCTTATGACTTGAAGTTTTCTGGAAAGTGCAGTGTAGTGCCATCTAAGAAAGACAGTGCTAAGAAAACTTGTTTATTGAACAGCAAAGCTTCAATTTCATATAAGCCTGGAAAGGGAAGATATGAGATTAGAGCTGATGTTATAGTTAATAAAGGGATCTCCAGAATATTTGGCCTTGATTTGATTGATGGAAAAGTAATACACGACGGAAAAGTATTATCCAAGAATAAACAAGGTACTATTTTGTCTATTGCTCTTGATTATAATACAGTAAGCAAAACCGCAAAGTACTATATAAACCACATTAAGTCAATTGAAGTATGTGAGATGGTCAATGTTTCAATCAAATCTGTAAAAGGACGACTGATTGTAAACAACATATATGTTTCAGACTTTACAGAAACATATATTGATGATATAGAATTTGACACAAAAGTTGTATTTAAGAAAACCAAAAACATTAAAACACAGATTACAGATTTTCCGTTCAAGGAGAACAAGAGCCTTGAAATCAAAACTGAAAAGGGCGGTTCAATCACAATACCTCACAGTAAGATTACAAATGGTGTCATTTGTTCAGACTCAAGAATATTTGTTGAAACAGACACTAATTGTGTCGCTGTAAATCTTGTTGATGGACAAAACAATGTAGTCTGTTCGGCTGCATTCTATGCCAATACTGTTTTCGACTACGAAAACGGCTCATGGACAAGACTTTTGGGTGAAGTTGCACCACATTGCTATTTCCCGGCGGGCAACTGGTATGACGTCAAATTTGTGGTCAGATGCGACACAGGAACATATGATTTATGGGTAGATGGTGCTAAACTAGCTTCTTCAAAGCCTGTTTTAACTAATGAATCAGTTGTATGTGCAACAAATTACTCAATCAGTTCAGGTAAAATATATGTAAACAGACTCAGGGTCAGTGATACAGGAACATTTTCAAGAAACTTGTTTGAAGGAAAAGTGTATGATGTTAAAAAGTACGGAGCGAAAGGCGATGGTAAGACATTGGATACCAAAGCCATTCAAAAGGCAATAGACGATGCAGCATACACAGGCGGAACGGTATTGGTAAAGGGAGGAGTTTTCTATTCGGGAGAGATACGTGTAAAAAGTGACATGACATTATATGTTGATGAAGATGCCGTGATACTCGGTACACATGATCACAGTGAATATCCTTTGAGAGAACCTGGAGCATCACTATGTGCTCATAGACAATTAGGACGTGCGCTTATTTACGGTGAGAATGTCACAAATGTAACGATAAAAGGTGGAGGCATGCTCGATGGCAATGGATTGTACAGATTTAAAGAAAACGATCCTGTTTCACTTAGGAGAAACGAGGATGCCAGACCTGATATAGTTTACATCACATATTCTGATGGTATTCAGATACAAGACATTAATTTCAGAAGAAGTTCTTTCTGGACAGTAGTTCCTCTTTCATCCAGAAACATCACCATTAAAAATCTTAAACTTGATTGTCAAAATACACCGAACAGAGATGGTGTAGATCCTGTTGACTGCTCAGATATGACAATATATGGTTGTAACATAATGGCGGGTGATGACGGGCTTTGCTTTAAGAGCTCAGATTTGTTCGGATGTAAGAACATTGATGTTTACGACATGAGTATTCAGAGTTTGGCTTCTGCCATTAAATTTGGCACTGACACTTACTACTCACTTGAAAACTTGAAAGTTAAAGATGTATTTGTAAAGAACGTCAACAGATGTGCTATTTCTTTGGAATCAGTTGATGGAGCAAAAGTCAGAAATGTTTACTTTGACAGAATAGATGTCACAGACGCAGCAGCTCCTGTTTATGTCGTTACAGGAATAAGGAATAGATTGCCAAGGGGAATTGAAGTAGTCAGAAACAGTGACATGAAGAATTTGACGTTCTCAAATATCAACGCAAGAGCACCAAGAACATTCGGCCATCCTCTTCCTATAAGTGAGACATTAGTAGTTGCACAATCCGAGAACAATCCAATAAACAATATCAAGATAACCAATTGGAACATAGAAGTTCTTGGAGGATTGGAGAGAAAGGACAATGAACCTTTGCCTATAGACAACAAGTATCCTGAGTTTGACAGACATGGTTTGTCTGATGGATATGCTTTCACATTTAGATATGTAAACGGAATTAAGATAAGCAATGTAATAGTCAGCAAACAAAAAGAAGACAACAGAGAATTTGCTGCTTACTATCATTGTAAATGAGTTCATATATAACGAAGTAGCATGGCTTTGTGCCATGCTCTTTTTGATCAATAATACTTGTCTATTACAACTCGTTTAATTTTTTCTTCGCCTAGTTTTATTCCATCTTTTTTCTTGATCAGCGAAAGAGGAATTAGTAATACAGAAGAAATAATAGCCGATGGAATTAGGTCAACTATAGAGTTGTGTTTAATGAATATAGAAGATGCGACAATCAACACTGCTACAACGATTGATACTATTTTCAGCCATGTCTTGTTGAGCTTTTTACTGTCAAATACAGAATACATTATTGCTGCTGCGCCTATGGCCATAATGCTTGGGAAGTTGTTTGTGTTAGAATCAAAATTCGTTATTATTTTCATCAATGATCCAAAGAATGAGTCATCATGAGAAATATCTGGAAGCAATGTGTTGTAATTAGGAAATCCTGCAGCAATTAGAATTGACAGGAACAATCCTATATACAGCATTATGTTGAATCTTTTAAAAGCACAAACATCGGTTAACATTAAGAATACAGTTAAGAACACCAAAATACCTACCATCAAAAAGAAAGCAATTGAAAAGAAGGGTATATATGGGATAGCTGGTTCAAAATCAAGTTGCATCAAAGTCATTGAAGGCTCAATTTTCTTGTATGATGCTTCAAGTATTGAATGCGCCAAATAAAATGCTATAGGCATCAATATGTACAAAATATGCATGAAATAGCCATGCTTAAATGGAGCATAGTTTGATTCTTGTGTTAATTTCCTCATTTTTAACCCTCGTTAATTTTTTCCTCTTCGCTGTTAGTAATGTATCTCTGAGCCTGAGTAGAGAACAGTTCATAATACTTGCCATGTTTTTTCATCAATTCAGAGTGAGATCCCATTTCAATCAGTTGTCCTTCATCAACTACAATGATTTTATCTGCTGTTGTAGCGCTGGACAGTCTGTGTGAAACAAATATGGTGGTTTTACCTTTTCTCAATTCATCAAATTGATTATATATCTCTTGCTCAGCTATTGCATCAAGTGATGCTGTAGGCTCATCCAAAATCAATATGTCAGCATCTGAATAAAATGCTCTGGCAACGGAAAGTTTCTGCCATTGTCCAATAGATGGTTCTATTCCGTTTTCTTCGAAATATTTCATCAAAGGTGTGTCATATTTGTTTGGAAGTTTATTTATAAAGTCTTCAGCATAACTCTCGTGAGCTGCTTTTTTAACTTTTTCATCATCAATTGGATTATGAACGTTTGAAAAAGCAATATTCTCTTTAACTGATACAGCATATTTGCCGAAATCCTGGAACGTAATGCCAAATAATGAATACAGCTCTCCAACATCATATTCTTTTATATTGATTCCGTCAAGTAATATTTCGCCACCAGTTGGGTCATATAGTCTTGTGATTAGTTTAATCAATGTGGTTTTTCCCGCACCGTTTAAGCCGACCAAGACTATTGTTTCACCTGCATTAATTTTGCAGGACAAGTTTTTAATTACATCATGATCAGAACCCGGATATCTGAAATATACATTCTTTAATTCTATTTCATGGGCTATATGATGCTTCACATGAACAGGTGTAGCAACGCTTGGGGCAATATTTCTTTTTTCGTTCATGAACAGGATTAAGTTGTCTATGAACAATGTGCCTTCATAAATTGAAGCAGTAGTAGAAATAAATGATGCAACTCCACTAGAAATCGAACTCAAGGCTCCGGTGTAAAGGGAATAGTTACCAACCTGAGTTTCGCCTCTTACAACTCCGCTGGCTATGAAAATGAATAACAAGCAGTTAACAAAAGATGTAACTATAGCAATGCCTATATTCCATGCGCCTTCAGCTAAGAACAGATGTCTGAGACCTTTGAAATATTTTTTGAATATTGATTGGTGTCTTTCTATAAGTGTGTCTGACAGGCCGAACATTCTTATTTCTTTGACCATGTCTTTGTTTGTCATAAGTCCGGAGTAATAAGATAGCTGCCTTCTGTCTTTGCTTCTGTGTCTCATATAGAACCAATACTTTCTTCTGTATGAGAATGAAATAATAGCAGAAGGAATTGACAATGCTATTATTACCCATGGAGCCCATGCGCTTACAGCCCAAAGAACTATAATATACGAAACGATACTAATTACCGTACTGACAATAGAAAACGTAGAAGACAATATCTGAAGCGGTCTAGAATTTGCTTCTCTTGATGCATTTTCAAATCTTTCATAGAATTCAGGTCTGTCAAAACTAGCCAGATCCACTTCTTTTGCTTTTTTCATTATTTTTACAGTGACGTGGTTTGAAACCAAGTCGCCTGCAATACGCGTCACAAGTGTTCTTGCGTGATTTATAAGGCTTGTTCCGAAAATAATAATAAATTGCCAAATAAGCAATTTCATTATGTCTTTCATCAACTCGTCACTAAATGCTTGAGTTGTTTGAGCTATATTGTAATCTTTTGCAAGAGTGTTAATGATATTTGCTGATACGATTGAAGAAATAACCGGTATAACACCAGTGAAAATAGCGAAAAACAAAAGGGCAGCAAGTATGATAGGCTTAGTTTCCCAAACCAACTTAAAGATATAGAATAGTCTGGAGAAAAACTTAGATATAAGTCTCCATAAGTAACCAGGTACTTCTTTTATATTTTGAGGTCTTGGTTCTTTGTTATTGTCATTTACTCTAAATCCCGGACCCATAGTTATTCCTCGCTTTTTTGAATTCCTGTATATTATAACAAATTGTAGTGTTTTGGTAAAGAATATATGTTAATAACAATCGTATTTGTGGCCTTTGAAAAACTACCCCAACCTTGAATTGAAGATTGAGGTAGTAGTGTTATTCTAATCGCTTACAGGAACTTCTTTATTTTTTACAAATTTAAGCATTATGTCGGCGATTTCAGGATCGAATTGCAGACCTTTATTCTTTTCAAGCTCATTGATTATCTGTTCTTTAGATAATCTCTTACGATAAACACGGTCTGTATTCATAGCATCAAATGAGTCAGCAACGCAGATCATTCGTGCAATAAGAGGAATATCGTTTCCGGCTTTTCCTTCAGGGTATCCTTTGCCGTCATAGCGCTCATGGTGATAGCGAGCACCTTCATAAACGTGTTCAAGACTCTTGAAACTTGTAAGGATTTCTCCACCTATAACAGTATGAGATTTGATGATTTCAAATTCTTCTGGAGTGAGTTTTCCGGGCTTACCAAGAATGTTGTCCGGAACACCTATCTTTCCGCAATCGTGGAGAAGAGCAATATAATAGATTCGATCAAGGTCCTCACCCTCATAGCCCATTGCCTGAGCTATCTTTTTGGTGTAAACCGCGACTCTCTTGGAGTGACCGTTTGTATATGGGTCTTTTGCATCGATGAAACCGGTAAATGTTTCAATTGACTCATTAATGATTTCATTGTCGCGCAGGTGACGTTCATTATATTTTCGGATTTGTACAGAAGTTATGGCAAATATAACAAAAGCAACGAGCCATACTGCAAACAGAGCAACTGATATCAAGAACAAGGGTTCACTTGTAATAAGTCTGTGGAACTTATAATCAAGTTCCAGAGATGATTCTTCTATGTTTTCACCATTTGCAACATATAAAATGAAACCCGGTGTGGTTCCTTCATGTGGTTTAATCGGAACTTCGAGAGCATTCATAGATGAACTCGGGTTGTATATGAAATAATCACCCGGTTTCATTCGAATAAACGTTTCTCCATCAACTGTGACCGTGTCCAATGGGTGATTCTCTTTATTGAAAACACGCAAATCAGGAACCAGAGAAACAATCTCTCCACCATTCAATTTTTGATGGATTTCGACTGAGCCATTCCAGCCGGAAGCCAAAAAGATTTCTTTGCTGAATGTCAACTTAAATATGAAATAGTTTACTTCATCATTTGTGTTATTGGAAAATGTAAAGTCATAGGTAAAAGCCTGGTAATTGTTATCTGTAATTCCTTCATTGTAAAAATCGAAAATTTTTCCCCATGTGCTGCTTCTTGCAGCTGCTTTCACGGTTACATCTCCATTACTGTCTTCTGGATTAAACAGTTCCGGGCCAGCAAAAGAAAACTTGTGATCTAAAGAATTGAAAACATTTGTTTTTATAAAACTTGCAGCGAAAATGGCAGCTACTATTAAAAAAGTTACCAAATATGCAATGTTAATTCTCTTAATGTTTCTTTTTTTCATTTTTTCTCCTAATTGATGTGAATGAATATATTTCATCCACGGACATAACAAAAGCAATTATTATATAAATAATTAAATATTTCAAGTATATTATTTTAAAATGATAAAGATAATATATAAAACTACCAAAAAAGAAGACAAATTATAAAATGGCTTTTTTTACAACACATTGAAAAAATCTATGATATAATAAATACGTACACATTGTTATAAGAAACTGTGACTTCGGATTTTTTGGAGGTAAGAAATGGATAAGTACGTTTGGTACGGAAAATACAAAAATGAAGGAAAAGAATTTGTAATTACTAAACCCGATACACCAAGGCATTGGTACAACTATTTTTTCAATGATGACTATGTAACTTTCACATCTCAAGTTGGATTCGGTGAAGGCTTTGCACAGGATGATTTGGGAAGAAGAATACCTGTAGTTTCAAACAGAAATTTGTTTTTGTCGGAAAATGGAAAAAGTTGGAGCATTTGCGGTTTGCCGATTAATTACGGATACAAGAAATATAGTTGTGTCCACAAAAACGGTTCCAGTGTAATAAGTCTCAAATACAAAAATGTTGAGAGTTCGTTCAGGGTTTTTGTTCCAAATAAAGGAATGTGTGAAATCTGGAGTGTTACAGTAAAAAATACTTCTGAAGACGAAAGAACACTTGAACTTATATCTTATGCCAAAACTGAAGTTGATGGTACATATAAGCCACAGGGATACAACACGGGTACTGGCGGCTTTGATAAGAAAAACAAGGTTGTATATGGAAGGTCATTTATGCCTTTCTATTCTGTATACAATATTCCTGTCAGAACATACATGGGATGCTCAGATAAAATAACAGGTTATGATTCAAGACGTAATGCTTTTATAGGGACATATGGTGATGAACAGCATCCATATGGAATTACAAGTGGGCTTTTGACACAAAACACAGAATGTAATTCAGAAAAGATTTGTCTTGTGTTAAAGACAACATTAAAACTTAAAGCCGGTGAAGAAAAAACAGTACATTTCACAGTTGGTGCAACTACAAATGAAGAAGAATACCCAGTATATTCTTCATCTGAAGTAAAAAAGCTCTTCAGTGAAATGGAAGAAAAGTATGAAAAGGATCTTTCCGGAGTTGAAATCCATTCTCCTTGGAAGAATTTTGATTACTTAATCAATGGTTGGATGAAATATTGTGCCGATATGGGAAGCAGATGGGCTAGAGTTCGTCACAATGGCTACAGAGATATGACGAGTGACTCAGAGTGCTTTGGATGCGTTAACCCGAAGCTTGCATGGGAAAGACTCAAGAGAGTTTTATCTTACCAATACTCGAACGGATACGCTCCAAGAACGATTATTGATGGTTCATTAAAAGACAGAAACTTCTCAGATAACACTGTGTGGATGACTTTTGCAGCTGACACAATAGTTAAAGAAATAGGCGACTTATCCTTGTACGATGATGTAGTTAAATTCAACGATGGCACAGAAGCAACGGTTTATGAACATCTGAAGAGATCTGTTGAATTCTTATATAATTTCCAGGGTCTCTATGGATTAGTAAGAATCTGGGGCGGCGACTGGAATGACTGTGTAAACTATGCGGGTCTGAAAGGAAAAGGAGTATCTGTATGGCTGTCTCTGGCATGGTATAGAGCAGCAAGAACATTTGTAAGAATTGCTACTTATCTGGGTAAAAAAGAAGACGCCAAAATGGTAGATGAACAGTCAAAAATAATGCAGGAAAGAATAGAAAAATATGGCTGGGACGGAGAATACTACATCTACGCCAGAACTGATGATGACATTGTTTTGGGCTCCAAAACAAGTGAAGCAGGTGAAATGTATTTGATACCGCAACTTTGGTCTGTTCTGTCAGGTGTTTCTGAAATCGGAAGAGAAAAGATTGCTATGGACAGTGTTGACAAGTATCTTGAAATAGACTTGGGCACAAGATTATCTTATCACGCATTCACACATAGACTCGACTATATTGGCAGTTGTTCTGAGAAACCGGCAGGCTGCCAGGACAACGGAGGTGTTTATTTGCATTGTTCAGCTTGGAAGCTTGCTGCAGACAGTATACTTAAGCGAGCTGACAAAGTTGAAATGGGATTGAGAAAAATGCTTCCTTGGGATACAACATATGCAGTTAAATGCGGTGAACCATATGCGATGTTCAACTCATATTTTGCTCCGGAATGCGGCTATAGGGAAGGTACACCGGGTCAGAGCTGGAGAACAGCAGCAAGTTCATGGCTATTAAAGAGCACTGTTGAATATGTATTTGGTATGCATCCGGAAATCGAAGGATTGAGAATAGATCCTTGTCTACCGCCATCATGGAATAAATGCTCAATAACAAAAGTGTTCAGAGGCAGTAAAATCGATGTCGAATATAAGAGAGTCGGTGATGGTTGTGAAGTAAAAACAATAACTGTCGATGGAAAGAAAATCAAAGGCAATGTGATAGATCCTAGAGGAAAGAAAAACATTAAAATTTCGGTTACTATTGGATAAAAGAGAATAATAATTAAAGAATCCAAAGGAGAGAAGTAATTCATCTTCCTTTGGATTCTTTTTTATACTATTCTGGTTTGTTGCTTACATGGTGCAAATGTTCAATATTGCATTAGCATATACTTTTGCATCAACAACAAGTCTCTTAATGTCTATGTATTCATTTGGAGCGTGTTCACAGTCGCCATCCCCTGGGAAGTTGGCGCCGAAAGCAACTCCGCCTTCAATGTCATGAACATATGTGCCGCCGCCAATTGCCACACACTTGCCCGGTTTATTTGTCACTTCGGTATAAGATTTCAAAAGAGAACGGATAAATGGAGAGTTTTCTTCTACATAATGTGGTTCAACTCCATTGAATCCAGTCAATTTGAATCCTTTTTGTTCAAACTTTGATGTGAGTACTTCTTTTATTCCGTTAACTGAACCGCATGTCGGGAATCTGATGTCAAACTTTGCATTGAATTCTCCGCATGAGTAGTCAATAATGCTCAATACTTCTGTCAGAACTCCGGACTTGGAATCAGCCATCTTAATTCCGAGAGAAGCACCATTGTCTTCACCAAATGGGAAGCATGTATTCAATGCTTTGAACAAGTCGCCTGTTCCGTCATCACAATTGAGATTAGATAAAAGAGCAACGCCTGCTGTAACAGCATTGATTCCTGCTCTAGGATATGAAGCATGTGCAGCTTTTCCTTGAATTTTGATATCGATAATTGCACCGTTTTCCGTGAATGTGAATAGCTCCGGTTTTCCCATGGCCTTGGCAGCTTCCTGGAGTTCTTCGATGGAGAATCCTGCAACTGATGCAACAGCTTCACCCGGAACTGCATTAACTACAGTACCGCCTTGCAAGCTTGCAATGGTTTTTGAACCGCCGCATTTACATTTTCCTTTGATTCCTGAACGAATCATACCTTTTTCAAGATTGATAACAGGGAAATCGGCGTCTGCTGTAAACACCATTTTCGGGAGTTTATTATACTTTCTGTACTCTTTTAAATCTGCACTGCCGCATTCTTCATCTGTTCCGACAATAAGTCTCATGTTTCTGTTCAGTGAAACTTTGCTGCGTGCAATTGCTTTCATTGCATAGAAGACTGCGATTGCAGGACCTTTATCATCAGCGGTTCCTCTTCCGTAAGCTCTTCCATCTTTTAATGTTAATGAGAATGGATTGGAATTCCAACCTGCACCCGCTGGCACAACATCTAAGTGGCAGAGGGCAGCTAGTTCCGGCTCTTCACCGGGATATAGGTCAATGTTTCCCATTATATTGTTGAAGTTAGATACGGTGAAACCTGCATTTTTTGCAATAGAAAGCATTACTTCCAGAGCTTTAGCACAATTTGAACCGAAAGGAGCATCCGGTTCGGATTCTGAGCTGACACTTGGTATTTGTACCAATCTGCCAAGATCTGAAATCATATCACCGACATGTTCATCAATATACTTGTTTACTTCAATATTCATAACTCATTCCTTTCTTTGTTAATATGGGAGAGCTTCTCCTTTTGAGTTGAAGAGTGGAAGTGGCTCAAGGAAGATTATATCATCCCTGTTTGCTGCTTCTCCTTCAGCTAATACTGCCATTTTACCTACAACAACGCCGCCTGCATCATCAACTAGTTTTTCAAGTGCTCTCAATGATTCACCGGTGCTGATTACGTCATCGACAATAACAACTCTTTTGCCTTTCATAAATTCAGCATCTTTTGTGTCTAAGTAAAGTGTTTGTTCTTTAGCCGTTGTTATGGATTTAACTTTTGATTCAAATACACCTGTCATGTACAATTTCGGCATCTTCCTTGCTAATAGGTAATTGTTTTCTCCGCTTTGTCTGGCCATCTCATAAGTGAGAGGTATACCTTTGCTTTCAGCAGTTAACATAATGTCATGTTCCGGTATTCTTTTTAAAAGTTCTTTTGCACAGGCGATAGTTAGTTCTACGTCTCCGAACATTACAAAAGCACCGATTTTTAGGGACTCGTTCAAGTTGCAGAGAGGAAGTTCTCTATCAAGTCCGGCAATGTTTATCTTGTATACCATAATATTCACCTCATGATCTGATTTCTGCACCGTGTTTGAATGATGCAGCAGACAAAATCTTTTTCGAAATCTTATCAGCTTC
>JAEEKG010000049.1 GCA_016282315.1 Clostridiales bacterium
CAACTTGTGTCAAAGAAGTTGTAAATAAACTATCATCTAATTTTGCAGTTGATGCAAGTTCGTCTGGAGCAATCAAAAGGTTGCTTGAAACTTTTGTCTTTACTTCCATACCGACAACAGTAACTTTGTTGTTCATTGAGAACCATGCATAAGATGCTGTTGACATGAGCACTGCAGATACAAGAAGAAGAGCAAGTGCTGGGATTAATTTACGAAATTTTTTCATTTTAAAAAATCTCCTTTTTGAATTTTGTATTTTATTTTTTTATTTTTCAAATTTAATTAATTCAAAGCCTTTTTGGCATCGAATCGTTTTACTTGACTATGTCAAAGTCCATTGCAACTTTGAGTTCGCCGCCTATCAGGTCATCAAGACAATCCGGATCGTCTCCTTCTATCCAAATAACGACTGTGAACTTTGTCACATCGTTTGGTCCGAAGTTTCCTCTTTGACCTTGAGTTATAATTCTTTCAGTCAAGAATTCTGTTGTTCCCGGTTCAGCTCCTGAACCGTCTGTCGCTGTTCTAGCGAAATTTGTATATACACCATCAATGTACAACCTGATTCTTATTGCTTCGTCTAAGTCGTTTACAATATTCACTATGTACATCTGGTAGTTATATTCAACTGTACCTTCGCCTGCATTCTTTAAGTAGAATGTGTAAGCTACGTAGTTGTCTCCGTTGTGGGCGCCATCTATGTTATCCAGATCTGCCGGAAGCCAGGATTCGGAGATGTTCGTTATCTCTTTTGAAATCTCTGCATTCAGCAAAGCAGTCTGTGTGTAGAAGTCTCTTGTGTCGGATAATGTCAACGCGTATTGTGTAGCATCGAACTTGTTAATACTTACTGTAAAACTACCTGTCTTTGTGTAAAGAACTGAGATAAGGTAAATGATAATCGCTAAGATTATCATGGCGGCGATTGCCGTACGCATTATCTTTTGTCTTACAGTGTACTTTTTGACTTCTGTGGCACTTCTCAGGATTAAGGTGCTTTTTTTCTCTGCTCTCTCTGCCATATCAGCCCTCTTCGGTTACTATTCTTGGCGGGAAGATGCCGTCGTAATCTATGTGACAGAACCCGGTGCAACCAAGCCTTTCAGCACTTCTCATTTTGTCCTGAGTCAATCCCATGAGGATTACCTGAACATTGAGTCTGAGTAGGAATGCTACCAAGCTACCTGCTGTTTTTTCTTCTTGTTCTGTGTTCAGGTTTTTGTTGACTTGTTCGTCAAGGAAAACCACATCTACCGGCATTTGTTGAAGTTTCATCAATGGGAAGTATTCCGTACCAACTTCATTTATCCCTATTTTGAAACCGAGTGCTTTTATTTTTTCAATCTCACTCTTTATGAAATCGAAATCGCTGAAGAATATTTCAGAGTCGAACTCAAGGCATATTCTGTTTGCGCTTGCTCTTGGATATCTTCTCAACAGAGATGTTACAATCTCCATGAGTTTTCCATCTTTTAGCATCCTACCGGGAATCTGAACTGAGATAATTCCTCTTATCAGGTTCTTTTCATCGTTGTGAATGGTCCGCATAACCTTTGTTATGTTCTTATCAGCCAACTGTTCGCATTGAACTGTTCTTCTCGCAACGAATCTGTAATCTTCAGGTGACAGGACTCCTGTGTCCATTGAATTCACATTCAGGTATGTTCTGTAACCAAGGAGGTCTTCATCAGGAATTCCAAGAACTTTCTTGTAGAAGATTTCTACCGGAACTATTTTGTTATCAAGTAGTTGTTCTACCGGATTTGTCTTAGCCACTTCAGCTTACCTCCTAACGATCATATTCTTTGACCGCTAAGTTGGCTTGGGCGGTCTAGGATAAACAAAAAAAGCCAACCCGTTTTCAACTTCATTTCTGAATTTGCAACTGGCTGACTGCGCTGAGTCCCTATAGCTTTGCGTCGCAACCTCACGATTGCTTTGCCCTGATGTTCAGTTATGAATTGCAACTGGCTGACTACCAATTAGTCCCTATAGCTTTGCGTCACAATCTCACGATTGCTTTGCCCTAAAATTCATGAGAACCTATTTCGGTTCGTGCAATATTTTATTCCATTGTCAATTGTTTGTCAATATTTTTTTCAAAAAAAAATTAGCATTTTTTCACATTTTTTTACGATTTCCAATATTTTGTGTCTATTTATAAATATATGGCACAACATCTTGTGTCGCAAAAAACGTTTTTTTAATAAAAACAGACCAAAAACCGCGAAAAAATATATATGAATAATTAATCTATGCGTGAAAATACGTACGTAGAATGAATAATTGCCATCAATAAATATATGTGATATAATAGCGACATAGAAAAATCGGGTCAACTCATACCAACACGAGTAGAGGTATTCATATATATGAAAGAGAACAAATGGATTAAGATAATATGCATTATTGCTTGTTTTGTTTTGATTATTTCCGCTTTAAGCATTTATGCTTTTGCTGCTTCAAGCGAGATACACACAAGCAACAACGGACTGTACAAATATGTACTTGATGACAACAACGGAGCTATCATTGTCTCATATTCAGGCAAAGAAACATATCTTACGCTGAACCGACTTGACGGCAGGTATCAGGTTGTAGGCGTAAGCAACGGAGTATTTGCTAACAACACAGATCTTCAGACGATTGAACTTTACCCATCAGTCAAAATTATCGGTGCCAATGCTTTTGAAGGCTGCACTTCGCTCACAAATATAACTTTCCACGGAAACTCTACTCTAGAAACTATCGGTGCGTACGCATTCAATGGCTGCACTGCCTTAAAAACCATTCCGCTTCCTTCTTCTACAAAATATGTATATAACAACGCCTTTTCCGGTTGCTCAAGAGCCGTTCCGGATCTGTCCGAAGCAAAGTCACTTGAATATGTAGGTGAATATGCTTTTTCAGACACAGGTAACACTGGAAAAGATTTAGTAGTCAAAATCCCGTCTACTCTAAAAACAATAGGAATGAATGCTTTTTTCAATTGCTATGATATCGTGTCATACGAAGTAGATATAAATAATGAAAATTATGCTTCAAAAGATAACTTATTGTATTCTAAAGATTTAAAGACATTGGTTGCTATTCCATGTTCTTTGAGTCCTACAGACAAAAAGATTGTAGTTCCTAGTGGCGTTACAACAATAAGCCAGGGTGCTTTTTCAACCAACGACAAAATTGAAGAAGTAGTTCTGCCAGACACTCTGAAGACTATAGGCGGAAGCGCATTCTACATGTGCACCAAACTAAAAAGCGTAAATATACCGAGCAGTGTCGAACAAATCGGAAGCTATGCTTTCCTTTATTGTATGAGTCTTACAAGCGTTGAGTTGCCTGATACTCTTACAGATATAGGTCTATATGCTTTCAGAGGATGCACAAATCTCACATCGGTTAAACTTCCAAGCAATTTAAAAGAAATACCTATTGGAATGTTTGACTCCTGCACAAAACTTGAAAATATAGAGATACCATCAGGTGTTGAGAAGATAAATCAATACGCTTTTAACTATTGTACTTCTCTTAAGCAAATGACGATCCCGGACAAAACAACAGAACTTGGTGAATATGCGTTCAGAAATTGCTCAGCTCTTGTTGAAATAGATTTAAAGAATGTTGAAAAAGTCGGCAATTTCTGTTTTCAAAAATGTACATATTTGAAAACAATCAATATGCCTAAAATTACAACAATTTGCGCATATATGTTCTCTGATTGTACGTCACTTGAAACTGTAAAATGCGGCGAAATTACAAATATAGGCTCATATGCCTTCTTTGGTTGTGACTCAATAAAAGATATTCCAATATCAAATAAACTCGAATCAATAGGAAGTTTTGCTTTTTCTAAATGTGCTAGTCTAGACAGTTTTGTGATCCCGGAAAGCACTACTAAACTCGGAATTGCAATCTTTTTGAGCTCTTCAGTCAAATCAGTGACAATAAATGCTAAAGTAGATACAATCCCAGATAGAATGTTTGAGTCTTGCTCAAAACTAACTGAAGTGAAATTGAGCGACACCATAAAAAACATTGGCACATCAGCTTTTTCTAACTGTGTATTGCTTTCTAGTTACCCTGAAATGTCTGAAGTTCTTCACGTAGGACCTTATGCTTTTGCTTATTGCAGAAGCTTAAAAGACATACTTGTAGGCAAAAATGACAAAACAATTTCAGCCGGAACATATTACGCTTGCGATGGTCTAGAAGAAATAACAATACCAAGCGGAATTAAAACAATAGGCTCAGCTGCATTTGCTAATTGCACAGACTTGACAAGCGTAACTCTTCCAGATGGCATAGAACAGATAAATTATGCTTCATTTGAATTTTGTGCTAAGCTAACTAAAATCAACTTGCCTGAGTCTCTAAGGATCATTTCTTCAAACGCATTTGATTCATGCACAAGACTTAATAATATAACAATTCCGTCAAAAGTTGTATACATCGGTTCAGGTGCTTTCTCATCGACAAGATGGCTTCAAAAGTACAATAATGACTATGTTGTAGTTGGTGATGGCGTGCTTATGCTCTATCAGGGAAGCAACAATGTTTCGACTTTGACAATTCCGACAAGCGTTAAGAGAATCCCGGCATATGTGTTTGCAGATGTCACAAAGACTTTGACAGCTGTCATCATTCCATCAAATGTACAATTTATGGCAAAAGAAGCATTCTCAATTACTACTCAGAGCACAGATTCTCAAGGACAAACAACATTGCGCCACTCTATGAGATACTTCAAGATAATAGCAACAAAGCCTTCATATGCTTATTACTATTCTAAACATGCATATTACACATTCGAGAATTTGAAATAGAACACTAAACAATAAAAATACTGCAGTTAGTTTTTACGCTAGCTGCAGTTTTGTTATGTTAAAGTTTTTATTGTTCTGATAATGACTGCTTTTTCAATTGCTCATTTATCATCATGTCTTTGACTTTCATGAGTCTAGTTATATTGCCTCTCTCATTTTCATCAAGCTTCATTGTTATGCTCTTTATAGTCGTCTCGTATTGAGGAATCATTACGTGTTCAAGCGCATTGACTCTTCTTCTTGTCTTTTCAATTTCCTGAGCCAACAATTGCGAAGTTTTTTCAAGCTCGGCAAGTTTAACCATGTCATCTAATATATCAGAGAGTTCCTGAATTGAAGCGTCCAGTTCTCCTGATGTAAAGTCCAGACCGAAATTGTATCCGTCAGAAGACTTCTCTCCGTGCAGACTGTATTTTAATACAGGCACGTGCACAGACATTATATTCTTCTCTTCAACATCAAGTGAAACATGCTTTTTAGGCAGCATCAAAGCTTCAGTCATCATTTTAGGAGACGATGTAGCTGATGCCGATGCAAAGCTCTTATTGTATTTAGCTAAGGACAATTCAACTCTCTCGCGCAATTCTTTTGTCTCACGAACAATGTCAATGAACTGTTTCATGAGCTCGTCGCGCTTGTCTTTCAAGAGATTGTGTCCTCTTCTGGCAACACCCAAACGACTCTTGAGCTTTTTTAGTTCCATTCTCGTTGGGTTTACTCTTATTTCTGCCACTTCTATCTCCTTTCTTTAATACTTATTTATGAATCTTAGTTTTCTTTTGGCCAATATTTATCAAGAATAGCAGGTTTAATTCTCTTCATCTCAGCTCTCGGGAGTATTTTGAGTAAACTCCAACCAAGATCAAGAGTCTGTTCAATTGTTCTGTTTTCGGTAAATCCTTGATTAACATATTGTTTTTCAAATTCGTCGGCAAACTTAGCGTAAAGTCTGTCAAGAGGTGTCAAGGCTGCTTCGCCTAAAACAACCATGAGTTCCTTTGCTTCTTTGCCTCGTGAATAACTTGAGAACAACTGGTTCATTGTTCCGGCGTGATCTTCTCTTGTCTTGCCTTCGCCTATTCCTTTATCCTTAAGTCTGGATAGTGAAGGTAATACATCAACAGGAGGCAGTATTCCTTTTCTGTATAGGTCTCTGGACAAGATAATCTGTCCTTCAGTAATGTATCCAGTCAAGTCTGGGATCGGGTGAGTTTTGTCATCTTCAGGCATTGTGAGAATCGGAATCATTGTGATGGATCCTTCACAATCAAGTTTTCTGCCTGCTCTTTCATACATTGTAGCTAAGTCTGTATAAAGATAACCGGGGTAACCTCTTCTTCCTGGAACTTCTTTTCTGGCTGCAGAAATTTCTCTTAACGCTTCTGCGTAGTTAGTAATATCTGTCAAAATGACTAGAACATGCATGTTTTGTTCAAACGCTAAGTATTCTGCTGCTGTCAGCGCCATTCTAGGAGTTGAAATTCTTTCAATTGCGGCGTCAGACGCCAGATTTATAAACATAACCGTTCTGTCAATTGCGCCTGTCTTTTTGAAATCCGAGATAAAGAAATCTGCTTCTTCAAATGTAATGCCTATAGCTGCAAATACAACAGCAAAATTAGTATTTGTTCCTCTTACTTTTGCTTGTCTTGCTATCTGAGCGGCTAAATTTGCGTGCGGCAAACCTGAGCCTGAAAATATGGGGAGCTTTTGTCCACGGACAAGAGTATTGAGTCCGTCAATAGTCGAAACACCTGTCTGAATGAATTCTGAAGGGTAATTTCTAGCTGCCGGGTTAATAGGAGTACCATTTATATCCAGCATCTTGTCGGGTATTATTCTCGGGCCTCCGTCAATAACTTCGCCCATACCTGAAAATACTCTTCCGAGCATATCTTTAGAAACACCCAGTTGAACTCCGTGGCCTAAGAACCTAACTTTGCTGTCAGCAAGGTTAATTCCGGCTGAGCTTTCAAACAATTGCACAAGAACATTGTCTTCATCTATTTCAAGTACTCTGCATCGTCTGAGTGAACCATCAGGCAATTCTATCTCGCCAAGTTCGTCATATTTTACGCCTTCTACTTTTTTAATCAGCATCAAAGGTCCGGAGACTTCTTGAATGGTTTTGTATTCCTTAATCATCAGTTGTCCCCTCCCTCTTTAACCAAATCCGACAATTCTTCGTCAAGCTGAGATTCTATTTCACTGTATTCTTTCTTGTATACATCGTCTAAAGCAGCTTTTGCCCTGCCTATTCTCTCTCTTACAGGCAAATCTGCTATCTTCTCTATATCTGCTCCCTTCTTTATTGCATCAAGGGATTTAGTATAGAAAGACAATATGAGTTTGAGTAACCCGAATTGCTTATCCAGTGGAGTATACATATCTCCTTCTTCAAAAGCATTCTGCTGTAAAAAGTCTTCTCTAATGCTTCTGGCGGCTTCCAATGTCAGTCTTTCATTAGGAGACAAAGCATCTACGCCTACAAGTTTAACTATTTCGTCTAGCTCGTTTTCAACTGAGAGCAGTCTCATAGCTTCGCCTGTAACGCTGTTCCAGTCTCTTGATACATTTTCTTCAAACCACAGACTCAATCTGTCTTTGTACAGAGAATATGAGGTGAGCCAGTTTATGGCCGGGAAATGTCTTCTGTATGCTAGTGAACTGTCTAGTCCCCAGAATACTTTAACAATTCTCAATGTTGCTTGTGATACAGGTTCAGATATATCTCCACCTTGAGGAGAAACAGCGCCTACCGCTGACAATGTTCCGCGTCGTCCGTCTTTACCATTGCAAATAACATCTCCGGCTCTTTCATAGAATTGAGCAAGTCTGGATGTTAGATAAGCCGGATAACCTTCTTCACCGGGCATTTCTTCAAGACGTCCTGACATTTCTCTCAAGGCTTCTGCCCATCTTGATGAACTGTCTGCTATAACAGCTACGGAATATCCCATATCTCTGAAGTATTCTGCTATTGTAATTCCTGTATATATTGAAGCTTCTCTTGCTGCAACAGGCATGTCTGATGTGTTAGCTATGAGAACGGTTCTCTTCATGAGTGAATATCCGGATTTAGGATCTTTTAATTCCGGGAATTCTCTCAAAACGTCTGTCATCTCATTGCCGCGCTCGCCGCAGCCTATATAAACAACTATGTCGACATCGCTCCACTTAGCCAATTGGTGCTGAACGACTGTCTTGCCTGAACCAAAAGGACCAGGAACACATGCTGTACCGCCCTTTGCAATCGGGAACATAGCGTCTATTACTCTTTGTCCAGTAATGAGAGGCTCGTGAGGCGCAACTTTTGCTTTATATGGTCTGGCTTTTCTTACCGGCCATTTCTGCATAAGCTGAACTTCAACTGTTGTTCCGTCTTCTTTTTTGATTGAAGCTACTACGTCAGTAACAGTGAATTCGCCTTCAGAAATACTTGTAACTTCACCATATACACCATTTGGAACCATGATTTTTTGTTCAACAAGTTCTGTCTCCTGAACTACGCCCAAAATATCTCCCGGCTCCACTTTGTCGCCTACACTGGCTTTAGGGGAGAATTTCCACTTGTCAGTTCTTGATAGTGATGGCTCGGAGATGCCTCTGGTTATGTTAGTTCCGTATTTTTCATACATGACTTGAAGAGGTCTTTGAATGCCATCGTACATGTTCGTTATAAGACCGGGGCCAAGTTCAACAGATAAAGGCTCGCCAGTAGATACAACTTCATCTCCGTATCCGATTCCGGCTGTCTCTTCATATACCTGAATGGATGCCCTGTCTCCGCGCATTTCTATTATTTCGCCAACCAATTGATCTTTGCCGACATGTACAACGTCATACATGTTTGCATTTCTCATTCCGCTGGCTACAACGAGAGGTCCTGAAACCTTAACAATCTTTCCCTGAACCATCGATGTTTACCTTTCTTTGACTATATTCAGTCATTGTTTTTAAAGAGTATGTCTGCGCCTATTGCACGCTCAACACTCTTCTTGATATTTCTCATTCCTAGTCCCACTCCTCCGTCTTTTGACGGCAAAAGGACTATGGCTGGAGTCATATCGTCTTTGTACTTGTCTATCTCATCTGTTATCTGAGATGCAAGTTCCTCTGTAATGTATATAACGGCAAAATTGTCTTCTGCCATCTTTTTTAGACACAGAGCAGCTTGTTTTGAGTCATCGGCAATTTCAACTGAAAAGCCAACTGCCAGAAAACCCAGTACGCTGTCTCTGTCCCCTATAATTCCGATCTTATACATACGCAATCCTCACTTTTTCGAGGATTTCTTCTGCAGGTTTATTTGCCATTACACCGGCCGAGATTATTCTTATGTTCTTTGTCTCGTATTCTCTTGCCACAAGATACCCAAGTATAGAAGAAGGACCGAATACGCTGTGTCTGTATTCGCTGATCTTTTCCATTCTGTAATCTTCAAGTTTCTTTTCAGCAGATGAAAATGAGCCGAATCCCGAGAAGAACAATTGTTCAAATTTTGTATTTTTAAGCTGCGCTGCTATTGTGCCGACATCGCCTATTATCTGATCAAGCGTCTCTTTAGACAAGTCTCCGCCTTCGATATATATTTCTTCAAAGAATGAGTTGTCACGCACCATTTCGGCTGTTCTTACAGCATTAACTAAATTGACTGAGTCAATCAGGTCTTTGACATATTCGACCATTACTTTTTCTCCGCTAGCACTTGCACAATTGAGCATGTCAATATAGCATGATGAGTCAATAGGCAAATCTATTTTTTGCGGATCTAGAGTCTCGGCATAATTCTTCAAAGCATCTTTACAAGCATTTGCCATATTTGCTGGCAGCAAAGAAAAGTCAGAATTTTTAACGCAATTCATTATTTCTTCTTCGCTCAAAGTGCCCAGTTTGTAATGAAGAGAACTGTAGTCAAAGCCCGGAGTAAAAGTGCATTTTATAGCAGACTTAATGTTGTTGCAGTCATAAGGATACTTTAAAAACTCAAATACTTTCTTGTCAGGAACGATTTCAAAGCAAAGCTTGTAGTCTTCATAAAGCTTTTCTTCAAGAGAAGAAAAAATATCTTTGCCTTTAACTTCATATCCCGCTTCAGAAATGAGCCTTATGAGGGAGTCAATATCCTGGCAGTTTGCCATTCTGACAAAACTATCCCTGTTAAGCAAAGTCATGTCATGCACATGTATTCTGGCAGCAGCATACACATATTCCGTTTCCGGAATTGTCTTTATTTTTTTCTTCATATAAATTAAGTCATGAGAATAGGACTGAAGTCACAATTGATTGCAGTCTTTCCCTGTTGTTGTATATAAGAGTGTGTGATGTGCAGTCAAATTCAAACTCATCTGTTGACATAATAAACCCTGCTTCAAAATCTCCCGTATCGGAAAAAGAGACTTTTCCCACCTTTGATTCTTCTATCAGCTTATTTGAGTCAACTCTGCCATTTGACGGGAAAATGAGGGTAATTTTATCTATACTGACTCCTGACCCATCGCATGCTTTTTTTATCATGGGAGCAAAAAACGAAATATATTCCTGTTCATTTAAAGAATTCAATTTAGCTTCAGCTTTAGAAAAGACTTCGTCCATCAATTTTGTCTTTTCAGTTAAGAGCATGTCTCTTTTTGTTGCATCTGCTCTTCTGCTGACTGATTCTTCCGCTGCAGATCTTTCCAGACTAATAGTCTTTTCTGCTTCAGTCTTTATTTCCAAGATCTTATCGTTTTTTTCTTTTTCAATCTGGTCAAGGTTTTGTTTGTGTTCCTGTGTCAACTTGGCAATGTATTCGTTTGTATCTGACTCAATCTTTGCTATTATAGCTTCGATTCCGTTTGCCATAATCAGAACTGATATGAGAGCATTGGAAGCAATGAAATGAGCAGTGCCAAAATAGCATACATTTCAACAAGAGCTGCTGAAATCAAAGGCTTAGTTGATTCTTCCGGATGCTTTGTTATAACTGAAATACCTGCTACTGCAACTCTTGACTGCTTAATTGCTGAAATGTATCCGGCAATTGCTATAGGCATGCAGAGGAGTGCAAAGTAAACGCCCTGTGTAACTGTAATTTCAACAGGTGTTGAGAGCAAACCGAGTTTAAAGAACAAAATGAACGCTGTAATGAATCCGTAAATACCCTGTGTTCCAGGAAGCGCCTGTAAGAACAAGAGCTTTGTGAACTTTGTAGGGTCTTCAGCCATTACACCCTGGCTCGCTTCAGCTACCTGGCCAACGCCTTTGGCTGAACCTATGCCTGTAGCAACAACAGCAATAGCTGCGCCTATCAGCGCAATATTTGTGCCAGTAAACAACTGACTGAATAGATTGTTCATGAATTCGACGAATGTCATATATATTTCCTTTCCAGCACTTTGTGCTTTCAAATTATTAACTGTTTTCCGTATCTTTTACAGATACATATTTCAAATCCGGCGCAGCGGGTTCAAATCCTCTGCCGCCTTCATCAAAGAACTTGCCGTAAAACTCCAAAAATTGAAGTCTCAATGTGTGTACGAATGCTCCTATTGCAGATACTGCGATGTTGAGCAGATGTCCGAATGGAACGATTATTATCATCATGATGATTGATCCTACTGAAATGGATCCGCCCATCGTCGCCAAAGTGTTTACAACTGATGCTATAACAGCTCCTGACAGAGCTAGAGCAAATATTCTTGAATATGACAGGACATCAGTTGCAAAATTCACCATGTCGTATAGTCCTGCTATTCCACCAAATATTCTTGAAATAATGTTCTTCTTTGCTCTTCCCTTCATGCTGATGAGCATCAAAAGTCCTATTCCGAGCACTATCATGCCTGCTATCTTGTTGACTAAGAACATTACGGCTAGACCTATGTAGATGAAGAACCAGCTTCCCACATCAAATACAGCTGCTTTCCAGTCGCCTTTTTTGAAATACTGAACCATTTGTATCCCTAGTCCTGTGAGCAGATGAACTACACCAGCTACAAGCGCTATAACTATGAACGTCATAGGTTCGCTTACCGGGTTACAAATAATTGCAAGATTGTCCAAATCATGCGAATGGAAAATGTTCTGAGCAATCTGAGTTGGCAAATCTCCGAAATATCCTCCGAATAGAACTCCGCATATAATGCACGAGACTCCGCAAGTCAAGACAATTATGAGGATTCTCTTTGTTCCGCCTTCGGGCTTCATCTTTATGAGACCGAGTATAGAGACCAATACAAACAACAGTCCGTATCCGGCGTCTGAGAATATCATGCCCAGCCTCAATGCAAAGAATATACCTGTTATGAAAGAATGATCTACACTTCCGTACTTTGGATACCCATACATTGAAACAATCATTGAATAAGCATCTCCAAACGGACCATTGTAGAGCTCTGTCGGTACATCATCGCCATCCACAGGATCGGATAGTTCACAGAAACATGTGTACTTTTCAAGTTTTCTTTCTAGTTTTCCCACATTTCTTTCTGGAACCCAACCTGTCATGAGAAGTGTATGGCCTGTTTCAAGTATTCTTTCTTTGTGTCTGAGCTTGACTACTTTTGTTCTCTCTATGTCAGCTGCTGTTTCCATTTTGCTGCAATAACCGGAATACTCTTCAAGTTTTGATTCGGCATCTTTAATTGCCTTTTCAAGTTCTTTGATTCTGTCTTCGGTCTGTGCAATTTCTTCTTTAGCTGTCTTTGAGTTTACGGGGAACAAATTCTTTGTAAAGCCGCTTTCACCAAGAACGTTTAACACTTCATTCTTGTATGCTCTGTGGAAAATGACGCTGACGCACAATGTGTTTCCGCGACTTATTTCCGTAAGTTCAAAAGCGCCTTCACTTGCTTCTTCCAGTTTCATGGATAATTGAGTCAAGTTTGTAGACAATGGCAATTGTCCTGATTCACACCTTATGCTTCCGTCACCAGAATAGCCCAATGGAAGCGAATAGTCTTTCCAAGGTGTCAAACTGGTCAGATATATTTTCAGTTTTCGTATATCTTCCTTATACTTTTCATTTCTCTCCTTCAAGAACAGAGCATCGGAAGCTATTTGTTCCGCTTCTTCTATGCTCTTATCCGGATGAATGAACAGCTCTTTACTTTCTACTTTTTTTGAAGAGAGCAATTTCTTTTTGTCTTTCCTCTTCGGAGACAGCATTTTTATTGCACTCTCAAGTGAGCTTATTTTGTTTTCAGAAGATAAGATTTCCTGTGAACAATCTCTTTTCAACACTATCGAGTCGTTTGAAATGTCGCCTGGGTCTGACACTTCAACAGTCTTTAGCCAAATGAGATCGTTCAGAACAGCTTCTTCGTCGCTCTTCAGTAACACAAGCGACAATTTCTTCATTCTGCTAATCATCTTATGCCTTCCAGTACTGCCTCCACTGCTTTATCTAGGTTTTGCTGCGCTTTGCTGCAAATTACTTCAGACTCTTCTTCAGCCTTTTTCTTTGCATTTTCCTGCGCAACTATGGTTTCGGTCTTTATTTTTTCTCTCTCGGAAGAAATATATTTCAAAGCTTCAGTTTGTGCGCTATATATTTCAGCCTGAGCTTGTTCTCTTGACTGAGCTATTTCAGCTGCCTGTGCTTTTATTAAAGCTTCTTTTTTGTCTTCAGCAGCCTTCTCTGCGCTTTTTATGCGCTCGATTACATTTTCAGCCATATTTTGGATTCCTTCCTAAAACTCAATTTTGAAAAATTGTACCATTTTTTGCTCGCTTATTCAATAAAAATCGCTCTGTTGACTATACAAATCGAATCGATTTTTAACCCAAGATTCTCGCTCAAATGTTTTTGTGCATAAAAATGGCAGAAACGATAACATTCCTGCCAAATTTTCTTTATTCTTTGTCAACAATGTAGTTGACCGTTACACTCGTGTTCATTCCCACTATATCGTAAATAACGGGTTTAGCTATTGTCGGTATATTTACGATCTGAAGGTTCTGGCAATAAACAACATTTCCTGTAACCGTATTAACTACAAAAACATCACTGCCTATTGAAATGACGCTAGTCGGGAATGTGAATTCCCTGATTGCCATGCAAGCTCCGAATGCTCCGCTTTCAACATATAGAAGTGTCGAAGGCAATTTGAAATTCTTTAGAACTGTACAATAGTTGAATGCGTTCTGGCCTATGTATTCCAGCCCTTCATTGAATTCAATGCCTAATAGCGACTCCCAATATGAGAATGCATTCTGGTAAATATATTTAACTGATGACGGAATTACAAGATCCTGAACTTTAGTCAGTCTGAAAAATGCCTGGTCACAAATGTATTCAACTCCATCAGAAATTGTAAGTGAAGTAACAACGTTAGTCGCGTACCATCTGGACATGCTGTATGAATTGAGTCCAGCTGCAAGTGCCTTTTCTTCTGTGTCGTAGTAGTTAGCTACGTTCCAGCCTGTCATTGCGCTTCCCGCTACTATCCTTATCCCTTCGGGAACGGAGATTTCTGTAACTCCTTTCGGAATATTGACTCCCAGAAGTACATCGTCAACAACAAAGAAGGAGGGTTCCGACTCGTTGTATTTGTGGCTGTCCCAGAATTTGTTCAAGAAACCTGTCTGGAAAAATGCGTCTGTTCCGACATATGTCAGTTTGTCATAGAATTTGACATCTTCCTGTTTCATGCCTCCGCATCCGTAGAATGCGTTGACGCCTATCATGGTAAGGTTTGGACAATCGACTATGCTTATGTGTGTGTTTCCGCTCTCACTTACGTGGAAAGCATCGGCTCCGATTGACACAAGGGTTGACGGCAGCTTTATTTCTTTAAGGTTTCCGCAATAATAGAAAGCACCAGCAAGAATGTCTGTAACACCTTCCGGTATTTCTATTGAAGTCAAAAGATCTACATATTTGTATCCGTATTTAGAATTGTATTTAGCTGATTCGTCAAATGCACCGTTGTCAAATGCTGTTCCTGCTATGCTTTTAATTCCTTTTCCGGACAAATCCAATTTTCCTTCAACAGGTTTTTCATTGCATTTGAGCAATACCCCGTCGCCTACAATTACAAATGGTTCTTCAGTCAGTTCTTCAATCCAAGGAGTTCCTAAAAATGCATAAGATGAAATTGATTTAACTGTTGAACTGATTGTTACATCTACCAATTTCTTACAATCCGAGAAAGCTCCGCCATCAATACTCTTTAATCCTTCAGGTAAAACCATTTTTTTAATAGGACAAGAGTAAAAAGCATATGAGCCGATTGACTCCAGTTTAGTGCATTGTGAAATATCTACTTTATCTAGAGAAATACAAGAAGAAAATGCTTCAGAAGAAATGGTGGTCAGGCTCTTAGGAAACTTAACGTTTGAAAGAAGTGAGCAGCCTCCGAAAGCTGTGTGTCCTATGCTTTCCAGTGTTTCTGGAAATTCTATTTCTTCAAGAGCATAACAACACAAAAATGAGCTTCCGTAGATATCTGTAATGCATGTGTCCTGTAAATTGATTCTTTCAAGTGACTCGCAGTAATAGAAAGCAAATGAACCTATTGACTCTATATTGTCTGTCAGCACAACTTCTTCAAGATTTTTGCACCCTGCAAACGCTCCTGAAGATATGGTTTTAACTGTTGAGCTCACTATTACTTTTTTCAGTCTTGAGTCTCCCGAAAAACAGCCTTCTCCTATTTCCACAACTCCTTCAGCGACCTGGTATACACCTTTTTCATCGGACATACCATAACATCTGGATAGTGTATTATCTTTCATTGACAAAACTGATTCTTCATTTGTCTCAGTAAAATCATCTATGATTTTCCCATGATTGTCACAGGAAACCGCTATAAGCATCAAAGCCAGCGCCAATATAATGGCAAAAATCTTTTTTTGCATAATCCACCTTAGTTTTTTGTTGCCTTAATTATATCTTTAAAATATATGCGTGTCAATTTGGGTTTAATGCATTTTGTGTTCGCAGTTTTCTTATATAAGGATTTTTCACAATTTTACTTTTGAATATGAAAAAAATACAGCAATTCATTGTTTTTGTTTTTCATATTTTCTTCTCAATACTGCGTAATTGCAGAATATTTGCAAAATTACGTTGCGTAATTGCAACAATCTAGGAATAATTAAAGTGCGTAAATGCAGTCAAGAGGTGTGAGTTATGATTTTTAAAAGGAAAATATACGACAAACTTTTGGGATGAACGACGCCTAATCCTCGATAATTCAATTACCGAGATACAGGCGCCCTTTTTATATGTACAATTAATTGGAAATGTGGTATACTATGTGTATGAAGAATAATCTAATACATTACCGCACCTCTGTGTGCAACATAAACTATCATATGGTATGGTCAGTAAAGCACAGAAAAAAGATTTTGACAGCCGAAATAGAAGAATTTCTAAAACAAGTGACAAAAGAAATTGCAAAGGAGAAAGGATTTACTATACACTTGTTTGAATGTGGCGAAATGGATCACGTACATTGTTTTGTAACTGCACCACCTAAACTGTCAATAACAAACATCGTAAAATATTTAAAAGGAATATCTGGCAGAAAACTATTTGAAGAACACCCAGAA
>JAEEKG010000050.1 GCA_016282315.1 Clostridiales bacterium
AGAGACCTTTCTCATAGCCTACTCAACCACTTTAATCACTTCGCATGGCTTTTATCCCATGCTCGGCGATTCAATCACCGAGTAGTTGACGTGATAGTGGATGGGCAAATAGAATTCCCGATTATCCAATACGGCAAATGCATATTCACGCCACAAATACAGCAAATCGTAGCTTTTCACATCGAAAGGACATGTAATAAGAGAAAACACCAGTCTCTTGTATCTGTTATAATCTGTATATATCAGAGAAATCTCCTTGAACAAATCATATGCTATTTTCAGATTCTGGTGCTTAATCAGATCAGAATCATTCAAACTGTTCCATGTCGACAGCATCAGATCCAAATCGATATCGGAGTCGAGGAATTCTTTCGGAAACGGAATGGAAATTGTCAAAGATATGGCCCGTGTCTTGAATTTAGTGTTTGGTGTTTCATGCCAGAACAGGTATTCCCCGTCTTCGAACTGTCCATAGCGGCCTGCTCTCCCGGCAATTTGCATCACTTCCTCATTTGTAAGCTTGCGGAATTCTTGTCCGTCAAATTTTTTGTCTTCAAGGAAAATAACTCTGTGAATGGGAAGAGAGACTCCCATCCCTATTGCGTCAGTGCAAACCACAACATCACTTTCCTTGTTGTTGAATTTATTAACTTCAACCAGACGATTGGCGGGAGGAAGATTGCCATATATCATACTCGTTGATATATTCATTTTTTCGAGCATATCTGATACTTCTATAACTCTTCTTCTCGAAAAAACAATCAGCGCATCTCCTTTTTTCAAGTTCTTGAACGAGAGCAGATAACCTGTGTATTTCAATGGAGCCAAACGTTCGTATTCGTTCACAGTTATCTTCATTCCCGTTCTTTTCAACAAATCCAGGATAAGATTCAATCCAATTGGCGAAACACAAACATGCACTACTTTTGCTTTCAACAACAGAAGTGCCTCAGTATAATTGTGCCCGCGGAAATCGTCTGATATAAGCTGAGCCTCATCGACAATAGCGTAATCCATTTCGTTGCGAAGGTCCGCCATTTCAATTGTTGATGCTATGAAAATGGCACCGTCTACCCTTTTTTCTTCTTCTCCTGTCTTAAGTGTGCATGGCACACCTCTTTTGTTCAGATTGTATGCCGTTTCATATGCAAGCAGTCTCAATGGACCGAGATACTGTCCTTTTGTTGATGCAGTAACATTCTTCAGGGCATTGTACGTTTTTCCGCTGTTTGTGGGTCCGCAGTGAACGTGATACTCCTTCGGATATTTTTTTGAACAATCAACCAGATATTCCAAAGAATATGCATTCAGCAACTCAGCTGTTTCTTCAATACGCTTTTGTTTTTCAATCAGCAGTAATTCTTTTTTCTCTTTGGCTTTTTGTCTTCTGATTTCAAGCTTTTCAAGTTTGGATTTGACTTCGGGATTCTCAATGACTTCTTCCACTTTCGATATAAGCCACAATTTTTCCATCGGAGCAGTATGATAGTAGGGATTAATGCTTCTTTTGTCAGGCTCTCCCAGGTATTGTTTTATCATCGAATCAGTAAAACCATACTCTAGTTTTATGCCTGCTGCAGAAATGTATTTCTTCTCTTTCATTTAAAAAACCTCAAGTAATCATCGAGAACAAGCCCCGTAATATCTGTCTCGACAGGAATAATGTTTTTACTTGGAAGAACGTGGCCTTATCCAACTCACACAACGCTTAATTCGACTTTTGAATAAGTTCCTTTTCTTTTGCTTACTTTTTGGGTCAAATACCCTTTGTCTCGTTACATTATATATATTATTTGCTTTTTTGTCGATATGGCGGATTAACACTTTTTCGTAAACAAAAAACACCGATGATCAGTTTTGCTTACCATCGATGTCTGTATATATTCCGGAACTATGTGACTTTTTCAAGCGTTGTCACTGTTTTCCTCTTCTATTTTTACCTTGAATACCTTATTTGCAAAACGCGGAAACAGTGGTGAAAAATCTATGAATTTATCGAACAATTTGCCGAACAAACCTATCATAGGTGCATTGACGGCTGCAATAATCAGAGTTCCTATTCCGATTAAGGATAAATCGAATTTATGAAATAGAATCAGCATAAGTGCAATGGCAACAATCAATGAAACAATGTCATAAATCCACTTGACCTTGTTCATGTTGAATTTCTTTACCACGCTTATTTCTTTTACAGCAAAATCGTATGCCTGCTGAGGAAGATAACTTCGCAACATCATGGCAATTGCCATCCCCGTAATCAAAGCGCCTATAATCATGAATATTATTTTCAGATATATTTCCTCAACGGGATCGGTACCAAAAACCAGTCTCCACAAATCCAGTGTCACTCCATATATCACTGCTGTCACAAGAGACAGCGGGTAAGACAAAGTAACCCTCTTCATAAAAACCGCAACAAGAATCAATAGAATCCCCTGTACGAGGTATTCCGTGTTGCCAAATGTGAAGAACGGCGCTATAGGTTCAAGATAAGATGACAGAATGAAAGCAGGTGCAACCACAGTCGATACACCAAGTCCGCTTTTTGCCGACAGACAGACACCCAGAGCACATAAAACTGTTCCCAATACATAGGCTGCTTCGCCAAATCGACGAATTGGTTTTTTCTCAGGCATGTTCTTTTCTCCTTTGTTGTTTTTTGGAAACCTCTTTAAAAACAAACTGCATTCCGGAGTGTTTCGCAACACATCTTTTACGTTATGGCGGTCAAGCACGTTTTGAATTCTGCTTACAAATCCCGGCTTTGAAAGTTTTATCGCATTTTCGTATGCTTCGCGAGCTTCTGTCGATTTGCCGTAATG
>JAEEKG010000051.1 GCA_016282315.1 Clostridiales bacterium
AAACAGAGGGAGAAAAGAAGATTGACAATATGTACTACAATATGTACTACAGTGACAAATTACAACTGGATTTTAACTGCTTCAATTCGTCCAATTTAAAGAGTTTTAATGGGAGATTAATACCGAAAGAAGAAAGGATACATAACAGAAGTATGGAATTGATAAAAAACGTATCTCCTCTTCTGAATGAAAAACTCAATGAGTTTCTTTCGTTCCTTAAGCATCACCCGATAATAGATACCAAAAAAACTGCTGAAGCCCTTGGTTGTTCATATAACACGACAGCAAAATACATAGATATTCTGTGTAAAAAAGGAATTCTCGTTCAATCTTCGAAAGTCGGAAAAAACAAGATTTTCTCCTATTCTTCTTATCTGGAAATCTTAAGAAAGAATGCCTGATACAAGTTTTTGAGTAAACCACTCACCATTTTCGGTGAGTGGTTTTGCATTATGACTTTTTTTTGTAGTTTTCAGCCTGCAGATTGAACATCTCTGCATATTTTCCATTGAGTTCCATTAATTCTTCGTGAGAACCATATTCAGAAAGAACACCGGAATCGAACATGTATATTCTGTCTGCCATCCTTGTCGTAGACAGTCTGTGAGAAATGAATATGACTGTTTTGTCAGCTGCATATTGCAGTATCGCCTGATTCAGATTGTATTCCGCAATCGGATCCAGTGCACTTGAAGGCTCATCCATTATTATAAGTTCAAAAGGCTTTGCAAACACCCTTGCAATTGCAACTTTCTGCTGCTCGCCTCCGGACAGATTTGTGCCTTTTTCGTCGAATTCCCTTGTGAGCATTGTATCTATGCCATTTTCCAGTTCCGACAGTTTTTCACCAAAACCTGCTGCATCCAGCGCCTTTATGACTGTTTCCCTGTCTTTTTCCGGGTCATATTCCCCGTTGACCACATTCTCTGCTATTGTTGCAGAAAACATCTTGTAATCCTGGAAAACAGTACCTATCCTGGACTTGTATTCTTCTAGATTGTATTCCCTGATGTCTTTACCGTTCATCAGAACCTGACCGTCGCTCGGATCATACAACCGCATCAGAAGCTTGATCAGAGTTGTCTTTCCTGCTCCGTTGTAGCCGACTATGGCAATCTTTTCACCTTTTTTGAGCGACATGCTTACATTCTTAAGTGCATCAACCCTGTGAGTATTCTCAGGAGGTTTGTAGTCCTCGTCGTGGTACTCGTATTTGGGATGATCTGAAAAGTCATATGTAAATGAAACATTTCTGAGTTCAAGCGATTCAAAATGAGGAACCTGTTCTGTTCCTGACTTTGTTCTTGACACATAATTCAGAAATCCATAATACTTTTCAAGGAACAGCGAGTGTTTCGGGAACTTCATCACTCCCTCGATGAAAGATGAAATATTCCATCTTAAGTTCCAGATAACACCAACACTTGCAGCGAAAGCACCCGCAAGCACGTCTCCGTTAAGAAGTTTAATGAACATATATACAACAACACCCATGTTTGTTGTATTTCCCAGAACACCTCCCAGAAGATCGTAAATGACAAAGAACTTCTTTCCGTATTTTCTGCGCATCTCAACTATCTTACCGGTGTTTTCGTTCATTTTGTCTATAAGCACTTCAGATATTTTTCCGGATCTCACTTCTTTTGCATAGTCGGGGAGATAGAATATCCTGTTGATGTATCTTCTTGTTCTCCACAGGGGATTCATTTCTTTTTCCTGTTCAAAAGGCAGTCTGTTTCCTATGTGGAAGGATATGACGGAAATGACAGATGAAACCATTATTACAGCAGCGATTATCGGGTCAATTGTAATGAGAAGTCCAAACAATGTTCCCGATGTAATCAACGTTCTGATCAGAGCAGCAAAATCGTCGAGAAGACCGGTTGCTTCGCCACCCGCATTGTCCATAGCCCATACAAAATCATTGTAGAACTCTGGATCGTCATAGCAGGAAACATCAAGACTTATCGCTTTTTCAAAGAGTTCCGTCTGAAGTTTCAAGAACAGTTTTCTTCTGATGACCCTGTCGTAATAATGCCTGTACCAGCTTACATATATGAAATATACAGTCCAGAAAACAGCCATTGCAATCAGTATCGGGAGTATCTCAGAAAATTCTTTCTGCTCGTCAAGTGAATTGAGAAGAAGATATGTAAAGTAAGTACCTGCTGCACTTGACAAACCTCCAAGGGCATTGCTTATAACCAGAGTGATGAAAAGTGAAGGAGTCGTCTTTAATACCTTGAGAAGCATTTTTCCATCGTTTCTCAATACAACATTAAGCTTCTGGCTAGGCTTTTTGTTATTATTCTTTTTCATTATGCTTCCGCCTCCTTTCCGACATAGTTTTTTGCCTGGAGACAGAACATATTTGCATATTTTCCGTTCTTTTTCATGAGTTCGGAGTGAGTGCCTTCTTCAGCAATCACGCCGTCGTCCATGAGATAAATTCTGTCTGCAGAGACAGCAGACGAGAGCCTGTGGGAAATGAATATGACACTTCTCCCTTCACTTGCCCTCATCATATTTTCAAACATCTTGTGCTCTGCGATTGGATCAAGAGCACTGGAAGGCTCATCGAGAATAATGAAAGGACTGTCATCAGCAAAAATGCGCGCCAAAGAAACCTTCTGCTGTTCACCGACAGAAAGATTTGCACCATTCTCATCAAATTCTTTTGTAAGAGTTGTATTTACGCCATTCTCAAGCGACATTATTTTGTCGTATCCGCCGCTCTCTTTCAGAGCATTTTCAACAAGTTCTTCGTCGCCTTCCCTTCTCTTTCTCAGTGTCACATTTTCAACCACGGGAAGAGAGAACATATGGAAATCCTGGAAAACGCACGAATAGCTTTCTCTGTATGAAGACAATCTGTATTCCTTAATATCTTTTCCGTCAAGACTAATTGAACCGGACTTCGGATCATAGAAACGCAGAAGCATCTTTACAAGAGTCGTCTTTCCGGAACCGTTAAGACCGACAAGAGCTATCTTTTCTCCTTTCCGGATCCTCATTGATACGCCTTTAAGCGTGTCTTTTTCTGCTCCTTCATACCTGAATGTGACATTGTCTACTACGATGTCGCCTCCGTTTGCCTTCGGAGCTTTCTCGTCCTCTTTGATTTTTGGCTCATAGTCCAGGAAATATCTCATGTCGTCAATGTACAGGGCATGTTCGCCGAATTCTGCAATGTTCTGGAGCAGATTGTTGAGATTGTATGAAACACCACCGACCGCATTGAGAACTATGATGCAGTCTCCTATTGTAAGTTCTTTGAGAACAACTGTTTTGTATACGGCATATGTAAGAGCTCCTACAATTGTGACAACTTCCAATCCGAAATTCTGAAGATATGAAAGAATGGCAGTCTTGAAACCATATTTTCTTGTGAGATCCCTGAACTCGTAAAAAGAATCTCTGTATACCCTGAGCATGCGGACATACATATTACCGATTCTCATCTCTTTGGAGTAGTCACTCTGGTAGAATGTTCTTCTCACATAATCCTGTTTGCGGTTGATTGGCTTCTGGGATGTAATATATTCGTGACCCAGTTTTCTCTCCATTCTTCTGAAGATGCCCATGAGAAGAGGAAACAGCATGAACAGAATGAGCCATGGATCGATTGTGAACAGCAGAAATGAGCTGAGAGAAATATATGTCACCCTCCAGATGAGGTTGTCCACCGAACCCATTACTCTGTATATTCTGTCATTTGCTTCATCCATCGCCTTGACATATTTGTCAAAGAAAGAAGGAGTCTCATAGCAGCTGAGATCTGCAGAAGCCGCCTTCTGCGACAATTTAATTCTCACATAATTGGCAACTTTATCTTGGTTGCCCGGACTGATAATCGACCAGTACACTCCGCTGAACAATTCCATTCCTATTGACCAGACTGCGATAAAGGCAATGAAAGCAGCAATGCCCTCTACAGGTTTGTTGTTCTTTACACCGTCCACAATAACACTCAAAAGATATGTGCTTGAGAGGAAGTTAAGGGGTGCATACAGAATTGTATTGACAAAATATATAATGAAATACGAATGAGATACATGCCAGACCTGCTTCAATGCAAAAACAGTGTTGGCAATTGTTCGCCCTACAGGAAGACGTTTCTTCTTTTCGGGCTTTTGTTTATTAAGTTTTTCTTTATTTTTCACAAAACCCTCCTGTTATTTTGGGCAAAAAAAGACGCACCAAAGTGCGCCCGTTATTATATCTTTTCCGAATCTTTGTGGCAAATCGGAAATGTATATAAGCGCCCTTTTTTGTTGCCCGGGATAATCTTCATTTCCGTCACCTCATTCAAAAAGTTACCCCCCCCCGTGTATATTCTGTTTCCAGCGGTTGGGGGAATCCAATACAAATGAATTCTACACCATCAGAGTTTTAAATTCTTACAATTTGCGGTTTTGTAATAATTCTGTGACAATTATTATTAATTATTTGTCAGTTTTGACGCTTCTGGTTATCTATTCAAGCTTTTTTCATCTAACAAAAAATCCAAAAGTCCCATTATTAAATAACCGCTTTCGCTATATCGGTTAATTACAGGGCTTCTGACCAAAACGATTTTCTTGAAAGAGTCATCTATTTTGCTGAATGATTTTGTCTCTTGGGACCATTTTTCTTCGTCAGGTATATCGTAAGCCGACTGGATGTAATATTTTTGGCTTCCAAGCGTTGCCACAAAGTCAACCTCATAGTACTTCCTTACGACTACACCGTTTTCCCTCTCCCTCGATTCTACAACGCCAACATCGACATTGAATCCACGGCAACGGAGCTCGTTAAAAATAATATTCTCCATTATATGGGTTGGCTCTACCTGTCGAAATCCAAGCCTGGCGTTCCTAACTCCTATGTCTTCGAAATAGAGTTTAAACGGTGTATCAATGTAGTTCTTTCCCTTGACATCGTATCGCAAAGCTTTGGAAATCAGGAACGATTCAATGAAATACTCAATATAATTGCATATTGTTTGCCTAGAAATAGCTACGTTCTTCCTGCTTTTAAATGCAGCTTCCAATTTCGTGGGATTTGTCAAGGATGATATACCAGAAGATAACACATTGAATAACTCACCAACATTGGAGTTTGAGCGCAAATCATGCCTGTCGATTACATCTTTCAAATAAGTCTTTTCTATTTGAGTAACCAGATATCTCATTTTCTGCTCATCGGTGCTCATAGTGCACAAAAGCGGTAGACCACCATACAAGGAATATTCTTCATACGCTCTGTCGTCGCTGCCCGAATACACTTGTCTGAATTCTTTGAATGAAAGAGGAAAAACATGTATCTCATCGCCTCTTCCCTCGAACTCTGTGATGACGTCACTAGACAGGAATTTCGAATTGGATCCCGTAACGTACAAATCCAAGTTTTTCTTTCTGAGATAGCCATTCAAGACACTCTCAAATGACCCCAGATTCTGAACCTCATCCAAAAGCAAATAATAGTCATTGTCATCTGTAATTCTTTCTTTCACGTAGTCCATGAATTTTTTGGGGTCGACTTTCCTTTTTTCTTTCTCAATTTCAATTAGGTCCTCCCCAATCAATGCCAAGTCGTCTGCGGAGTCAAATGCAAATTTAATGATGTGATTCTCCGAAATTCCAACACTGTTTTTGAGATAGTCAAAAAAGATACTATTCATCAGATAGGATTTGCCGCTCCTTCTTAAACCAGTAATGACCTTAACAAGCCCGTTATGCATCCTTATCTTAAGATCATTCAAATATTTTTCTCTTTCAATTCTCATGATCAAGCCCCCCATTTCTGTAGATATCATTGTAACACACTATGACACTTTTTGCAACGCTTATATATATTCTTATTTACATTTTTTGTCAGTTTTGACACTTTTTGTTGTGTAATTTTGTTGTTTCCATAAGTTCTTGAATAATTTCATGATATTTGATTTACATTCTATATTAAAAAAATTGCCGCACAGATTCAAAATGTGCAGCAATTGAATTATATGTAAAAAATTTGTTCAGAACTCAACTTCCATGCCGTCATACGATACAAGGTAGTTTCTTTCACCAGCTATTCTTGCACCATCGTCATATGTAACTTTTCCGTTGTGAGAAAAATGGTTGCAGCAGAATATGGTTTCATTTGTGGCAATTCCAATTTCTTTTAATTTGTCTCCGAAAGCAAAATCTCTCTCGAAATTCATGTGTCCTTTATAGCTCATCGGAACTCTTCCTTCAGTACAGTCGAGTGAGGCGAAGTCCAGGTGTTTGATTCAATTTTTTTATTAGGGAACATTTTTAAGCAAAAAAACACATTTGTGTTCCCTATTTCTTAACCCAACATTCTTTCAAAAACTCTTTGACAGAGTTCAAGTCCTTATCTTCGTAATATAGAACGAGTTTCTGTTTGAATTCGCTTACCCTATCGTATGGAATGATTATCAAACCAAGAGCATTAGCTATCATGAAATGATTACCATAAATCACGGCAGTTCTCTTGTTGCCATCGTTGTAAATTTGGGTTTTCATAACGTACAGTATCAGTTCAATTGCAATGTCAATTTTCTCCATCTCAGAGCGTAATATCGTTTCAATTTCTTCCTTGACAATGAACTCGATTGGCATTGGAGGCACATAGGATGAGCCACCTATCGTTACGGGAACACTTCTGATCCTTCCGCCATCCTGATAAAATCCCTCGTTTACTATCCTAGCTATGTGAGATGCAAGATAATAACTCGATGGAGCCAGTATCACATCTTTGTCCAAGACGAATTCCCAGGCATACTTCAAATTGAGTATTTTCTGAACATCGTCGGACTTCATGTTGTTAATCTTACCGTTTTCTATGATTGTCTCAGTGTCCGGAAAAGTCGTCGAAACGCCTTCCAAAACGGCCTGGTCATAAATAATAGTCTTCATGTTGCTTCTTGCAAATTCCAAGTTAAGCAATGTCTCTGCCGGAAGATCATTCTCCTCGTAACCGAGTTCGGATAGTTCCTTTTCGACTTGCCTGATTTGCTTGCGTAATTCTCGAGCCTCTTTGCAGTTTCTAAGCAAAAGATTGTAAAGGTCATCGCTGAACAGCCCAACATAAGTAGATGTGACCTTGCCCGCTTTTCTCTTGCGAATGTAAATATATCGGTTGCCGCTAACCGTTTTCACTTCAACAGTACCATCATATGGGATAAGCGATAGTTTGGAGCGTAATTCGGCTCTTGATCTCAAGAGATTCTGAATTTGTTCAAATGTATTCATAGAACGCCTCTTTAGGGAACTTTATGCTTAAAAATATACATTTTTGTTCCCTAATTGTCAATGCTTAAGTATGAACAAAGCCATAATTTTGGTATTTCAAAATTCCACTTCCATACCATCGTATGAAACAAGGTAATTTCTTTCGCCAGCAATTTTGACACCTTCGTCATATGTTACTTTTCCATTGTGAGAAAAATGATTGCAGCAGAATATGGTTTCATCTGTGGCAATTCCAAGTTCTTTCAGTTTTTCTCCAAAAACAAAATCCCTCTCGAAATTCATGTGGCCTTTATAGCTCATGGGTACCCTGCCTTCGGTACAGTCGAGTGAGACGAAGTCCAGGTGTTTAATATTCTTCTTTATGTACTCCCATGTCTCAGGTAAAAATTCACTTGTGTCGTGAGCGTACATTAATGCTTTTCCATCTTTTTCTATAACATAGCATAGTGGGTGTTCTGTTCCGTGAACCGCTTTTATAGGCCAGACTGTGTAACCGTCAACTGTTACATAAGGCTCGCCGTCCTGTTCCACTGTTTTTACTTCCACATGATATGTCCCTTCGCTCTGCATACTCGACACCACATTGTTCAGCTGTTCTGTCAGTATATCCATGGAACCAACTATAGTTAGAGGATCGCATCCGTCTATGTGCGCAAATCCCTTTTTTCTGTTTCCAAGATCCAACGGATAAAAATGGTCCTCGTGAATATGTGTGAAAAGCAATGTTTTAATTTGCTCAGGATGAATATTGTTAATCATCATGTGATAATAAGAATCCGCAGGCCAGTCTATCAGAATTGTGTCATCTATCATTGCCTGTGTCCTTGACCTCAAGTCTCTTCCAAGTCTTTTTCTGGCTTCCATGCACGTAGGGCATTTGCAGAATAAAGCAGGTATCCCTTCAGCGGCTGCTGTTCCTAAGTATTTGATTCTCATTTCTCTTCCTCCTATAAGCTAGACAAAAATGCATTTATTTTTGAACAGACAAGATCTAAAACAATTTCGCTTTTACCGCCGTATATTACGATATCTGCAAACTTTTTTGTAGGTTCAACATATTGATTGTGCATTGGTTTTACAGTGGCAAGATATTGATCAATTATGCTGTCAATAGTTCTGCCCCTTTCCATCATATCTCTTTTGGCTCTCCGCAGTATTCTTTCATCTGCATCAGTCTCCACAAATATCTTTAGATCCATCATGTCTCTTAAAGATTTATCATAAAAGATCAATATACCGTCGATAATAATTATGGGGCTGGATTTAACCAAAAGAGTATCCTTGCTTCTTGTGTGATTCTTATAGTCATAAATAGGTGCCTGAACATCTTTGCCATGGCGCAAATCATCTATTTGTTTTGACATCAGATCAAATTCAAAAGCATCAGGTGAGTCATAATTCAGTTTTTTCCTGACTTCCATTGGAAGATCATCATGTGGATAATAGTAATTATCACATCCGACTACTGAAACACTATCACTATATTTTTCTTTTATTCTTCTTGAAAAAGTTGTCTTACCCGAACCGCTTCCTCCGGCAATTCCAATTACTAGTCTATCCATTAATTATTTCTCCAATCGTATTATGACAACTTCAGGTTTATTGTTAATTCTCGGAATGAGATTTACGCTGTTTGCTCCTCTGCTGACGATGAGTTTATTATCATACATCCCTGATGTGTATTTGGGAAACAATCCCTGTCCCGGTGCAATAAGTCCATATTTGCCCAGTCTCCACTGACCTCCATGAGCATGTCCAGACAAGATGAGGTCTATATTCAAATCTTTAAGATATCTTGGGTAATATTCAGGATGATGATTCAAAAGTATTTTGAATCCTTTCTGATTTTCAAACTCTTTTAACCATTCAAGATGAGGCTCAGGTGTTCTCATAAAAGCAGACTGCTTATGACCAAAACCAAAACCGGTGGTAAGGCCTCCGATGACAACTCCCTTATATTCAATAAACGTGTCATCAAGCAGTGTCGCACCTGATTCTTTTACCAGCTTTATAATGTCAAGTCCGGATTTTGTTTCATGGTTTCCAATCTCAACAAATGTGGGATATTTATCCGAAGACAACTTTAAGAACTCAAGTCCTCTTGAATACTTTTTGCCGTTATGAACAAAGTCGCCCCCGACTAGGACAACTTCTGTTTTGTTATCTTCAAATATTTTAAGCATTGGTTCGTTTGGCCTGTCGTGAAGATCAGAAACAAATGCGCATGTGATATCTTTATCAAAATCTGCTTTAATGGTATATATGCTTTGAGTAAGGTTGTCTTTCATAATCTCTCTTTTTTCGTAGAATGTTACAGGTATATTATACAACAACTGCACGTTTGCTTACAAATCTTTTGACGAAATAGAATAATCATCTGCATTTGATATAGTCGCGTACAGATGATCATTAGTTTACAAATATGATTCAATTCTTCTGAAAAGACTAGATATGTTGTCTATATAGTAGTCATCGAGCTTTTCAACGGGACCAGAAAACTGCTTGAAATAGCATTCCGAATGCTTGTTATACTCGAATACACTGAATTCGTGTGGCACTGGATTGAGTAACACAACTTTTACAACACCATCTTCTTTTGTCAAAGTTTTAAAAGAGATTTTTTCTGTTTTGACTCTTGGCTTAATATTCAGAATTCTCCCGAAATTGCCAAGCGGCACTCTTTTTACGAACAGTGCCAGGTCTCCTTCACGGGATATGAGCAAGTGCCTGAGCGATCCAAACGTGGGAAGAAACATTATTTCGATGTTTGCTTCTGCAGTTTTGATCTGCAAATCCGTTTGCCCCGTAATACTGAAAAGTGACGAATACTTTTTTGTGGTTTTTACCACCTGAACTCCTTCATGTATCCTTTCAAATTTCCTGAGACTTGTATAGAACTTATTTCTCTTTGCAATTGATCTCAAAACCGGAAATACTGAGATAATCAGAACAACAATCGCGATGAATATCGACCAGTAATAGTCATACATAATTATGACTGCGGTGACCAATATGAAGATTAAGGCGTAAAAGGCAAGCAGTACAACAATTGTGGAAGTGGCTACAGCTCCGAGGAGTTTTCTGAAAAATGAGATAGGAGCTTTCCTGTAAGACTTCTGAGAATCTGTGAGACTGTCTTTGCGAAAGGAAAGATTAACACCATTTACATTAACGATGAAAACATCGTCTTCAACAATATCTTTGTATTTGTTTTTCGAATATTTCTCGTTTATCGTCTTTTTCATGCTACCCCCTTCAAAGCTAATTATATATATGGAATTCTACAACAGATTTCTGAAACATTATGATATTCATTTTTTAATCAAAAACAACAATTCAAGTGGATAGAAAAAAATTAAATAATTATCTGTCTGGTCGAAGGCATGTCTCTCCAGACAGTACCATCTGCTATGTAAAATCTTCTGTCTGTTTCCCCATTCTTTTTCAGATAGTCTATGACGAATACCTGACCAACTTCAATGTCTATAGGTGGATAGTTATTGTACGGAAGAACATCAAGCAGTTTTTCGCACTTGTCAAAATCTTCGTTGCAGTCACGTAGTCTCCAGAACTGCCGCTTATCTGCATAATCTGACCAGGAAGACATATCCTGTTCGCCATAATAATCTGCCTGGTATTCTTTTCCGTTAATTGTAATTGAATCAATGCGAATCGGATCCATGAATGAAGTCAGGATTTCAACCGTTGATGGCATATCTTTCCACACTGTTCCGTCAGAAAGATAGACTTTTCTTTCCATTTCTCCTGTCTTTTTGTAATAGTCTATAACAAAGACTTCGCCCGTATGAATGTCTATTGGAGGATAATTGTTGTATGGCAATACATATCTCAATCTGGGTTTGTTTTTGAAGTCCTCATATGCATCTTTAAGTCGCCAGTATTGCCTTCGAGAATAGATATCTGAAAAATGTGTCATGCCTGATTCGCCGTAATAACTTGCCACATATTCTTTGTCATTAATACTGATTGTGCTTTTTCTAATGGGGTCCATGACTCTTTTGGCTTCAATCTGAAAAACAATCCTGGGAAACTCCCGGATAATGTTCTGCTCCTTATATGTTTCACTTGGATTGAATCCGTGAAATCCTTTGAATGCTCTAGCAAAAGAAACGGGTGACTCGTAACAATACTTGGCAGCAGTATCAATGACCTTTGCTTTCCCGTATTTCAATTCTTCTCCTGCAAGTGTAAGTCTCCTGTACTTAATGTAGTCGGAAATACTCATTTCAGACACAAATGAAAATAGTTTTGAGACATCCGAATATGAGCAGCATGCTATTTTTTCAATAGCGAGAGAGTCAATCTTTTCTGCTATGTGTTTTTCAACATATTCTATTACAGAATTCAGTAATTTAGTTGCTATTATCATCGTGATAGCCCCCTCTCTGAATTCATTTTAACAATAACTTAAGATTATTTCGCAACTATTCTAAGAGTATTAATGTTTGTCTTTGCAGCAGAAATGTGATTCTTTCAATAGTTCTACACAATAATATGATAATCTAATACACACATTTATTGTACATGGATAATAATTTGTTGGCAAGAAAAATCGGAATTTAATACACCTACATTTTTAATCGGAAAAAAACATCATTTTTATATTGACAATTTCAAGTTAAGACTTTAATGATTTCACATTCGTGAAAAAAACCGCGCATCTTAACCAAGTATTTCTCTCTTTTGTACAGATCAAGTTATTCAATTTTCATATCCTACCATCCATATATTATTGTAGCATTTAATGGGGCAATAATTATGTTAAGGGGGCAAGTTTGTTCAAAATAACAAATCTTGCCCCTTTAAAATTAATAAAATATTGACTTCAACCATGAAAGTAGTCTTCGTAGAAACATCTGTATTCGATACAGATAGAGTCTAGACAGTCTTGTGGTCGCTTGTTTGCCAAGCTGAACGTATATTTACTTCTCTTCGTAACCTTGCTTTCTTATTTCATCTGCAACAAGACTAGTGTACTTATCACACATTTCATTTGTCTCGGCTTCTACCATTACACGAATAACAGGTTCAGTACCGGATTTTCTTAACAGGATTCTACCTTTATCTCCGAGTTCTTTTTCCGCTTGTTCTTTTTTGAGTTGAACTTCTCTATCATGAATAGCAGCATCCTTATCTGATACCCTGACATTGACTAGTTTTTGAGGATATGTGACAAAACCATCTGAAAGCTCACTTGCTTTCTTTTTAGATGAAATCATAGCCTCCATTATTTTCAAACTTGTAAGGATACCGTCTCCTGTTGTGCTGAAATTGAAGAATATGATGTGACCGGATTCTTCACCGCCGAGACTACAGCCGTTATCTCTCATGTAGTCATAAACGTTCTTGTCGCCGACATCTGTTTTAGCATATTCTATTCCGCACTCATCAAGAGCTTTAAATAAGCCCATATTGGACATTATAGTGGCAACTATTGTGTTTTTGGCAAGCTTTCCTTGTTCTTTTAAATACTTGCCGCAAAAATATAATATGTTGTCGCCTGTGAGAACATTTCCTTTTTCATCAACAGCTAAACACCTATCGGCATCTCCATCAAAAGCAAAACCAATGTCAAGATTATTGTCTACAACAAACTTTTGAAGATGTTCAATATGTGTTGAACCTGCATCCTTATTGATGTTTGTGCCGTCAGGAGCGTTGTTTATAACATAAGTCTGAGCCCCCAGAGCGTCAAAAACAGATTTAGCTATAGCCCAGCTTGCGCCGTTAGCGCAGTCTAGACCCACCTTGATATCACTGAAAGAATATATGCCGTTTGAAATGAGATATCCTATATATCTGTTACGACCTGCAACATAGTCTATAGTTCTACCTACATTTTCTCTTGTTGCAAAAGGAAGTTCATCATAATGCCTACCGAATACTTCAAGCTTACCATCAAGATAATCTTCACAAAGTTTTGTAACTTCATCTTCCATCTTTTCGCCTAAGTGATTAAGCAATTTTATTCCGTTGTCATAGAACGGATTGTGGCTTGCGGATATCATAATGCCGCAATCAAATTTATCTGTTCTTGTAATATATGCAACTGAAGGGGTTGTAGTGACGTGCATTATGCATGCGTCAGCTCCCGAAGAAACGATGCCGCCACAAACAGCATACTCATACATATAACCACTTCTTCTGGTATCTTTTCCCAAAAGTATCTTTGCTTTTTGAGTGCTTCCTTCTCTTCTCTTGATTTCGCTGAAGTACCAACCCAAAAACCTTCCTATCTTATATGCATGGTCAGATGTGACTACTACATTTGCTTCGCCTCTGAATCCATCTGTTCCAAAATACTTACTCAAAAAATATCACCCCTTGTTAACAACTTCACTTTTGTTTTTATATATGCTGTTTTCTTTCACATATCCTCTGACTGAAGAAAGAGGATATATATTTGTGCGTTTCCCTATAACCGTTCCTGGATTTAAAACACTGTTGCATCCGACTTCTACATAGTCACCAAGCATTGCTCCGAATTTCTTTAAGCCAGTTTCAACTTTAGTTCCGTTTACGTTAACTGTGACAAGTGTTTTGTCGCTCTTTACATTTGATGTTATGGAGCCGGCTCCCATATGTGAATGAAATCCCAATACAGAATCGCCAACATAATTGAAATGCGGAACCTGAACAGAATCAAATAGGATACAATTCTTCAGTTCTACTGAGTTACCAACTACTGTTCCTTTGCCTACTATAGCTGAGCCTCGGATAAATGCGCAATGCCTTATTTCAGCGTTGTCACAGATGATGCAAGGAGAACCAATATATGCGCTAGGTGCAATTGTTGCGCTTTTAGCTACCCAAACATTTTCCTTTATTTCTTCATATTGTTCTTTAGGCAATGTTTTGCCTAATTCTACTATATATTCTTTTAATTCTTTTAAGCATTCCCAAGGATAAGTGTATCTAGCCAAAAAATCTTTTGCTATTGTGTTAGATAAGTCGTATAGACTAAGTATTTCAAGTTCTTTCATATGCTTATTCTCACTCAACAGTTACGCTCTTAGCAAGGTTTCTAGGCTTATCTACATCAAGACCTCTCGCTACAGATATATAGTATCCCATGAGTTGAAGAGGTATAACTGCTAGACTTGTCATGAAATGATCATCAACTTTAGGAATATATGTAACAAAGTTGCATGTGTCTTCTATTGAATAGTTGCCATATCCGGTTACACCCATAAGATATGCGCCTCTTGCCTTGCACTCAACCATGTTGCTTACAGTCTTTTCGTATAGCTTAGATTGAGTCAAAACACCAATTACAAGAGTGTTGTCTTCGATCAAAGAAATTGTTCCGTGTTTAAGTTCGCCTGCTGCATATGCTTCAGAATGAATATATGAGATTTCTTTCATCTTGAGGCTGCCTTCAAGGCTTATTGCATAATCTATGCCGCGTCCGATGAAGAATACATCGTGAGCATCTGCAAATTTTGCTGCAAACCACTGAATTCTCTCTTTATCTGACAATATTCTTGTTATCTTGTCCGGAATTGTTTCTAGTTCTGATATTAGTCTTGAGTATTCTTTTTCGTCTATTGTGCCCCTGACAAAACCAAATTGAATAGCTAAACAATACATAGCCATGAGCTGTGCGCTGTATGCTTTTGTAGTTGCTACTGCTATTTCAGGTCCCGCCATCGTGTAATATACATTATCTGCTTCCCTAGCAATGGAGCTGCCAACAACGTTTACTATACCGAGTGTTTTAACGCCTTTGCTCTTTGCTTCTCTTAGAGCTGCTAAACTGTCTGCTGTCTCGCCTGACTGTGACACGATAATGACTAAATTCTTAGGATCAAGAATAGGATCTCTATATCTGAATTCTGAAGCCAGTTCTACTCTAACTGGGATTCTAGCTAAATCTTCAAAAACATATTGAGCAGCCATGCCAACATGCCAAGCTGAACCGCAAGCAACAATTGTGATACCTGTTATTTCTTTTATTTCCTCATCGGTCAAACCGACTTCACTCAAATCTATTTTTCCGTCTTTTACGACTTTGTTCATGGTGTCCAGGACTGCTTTAGGCTGTTCATGAATTTCTTTCATCATGAAGTGCTCAAATCCGCCTTTTTCAGCTGCTTCAGCGTCCCATGTTATTTCAGTCAATTCTTTTTGAATTTCATCTGTGTCAAGATTGTAGAAGTGTACTTCTCCCTGAGATACTTTTGCAATTTCAAGGTTGCCTATATAGTACACTGATCGCGTGTACTTCAAAATGGCGGGAACGTCGGATGCCACAAATGCTTCGTCATCTTTGATGCCGATTATCATTGGAGAATCTTTTCTTGCTACCCATATTTCGCCTGGATGATCTTTGAACATTACTTCAAGAGCATATGAGCCACGGATTCTCATCATTGATTTTGACAAAGCATCTATTGGTCCCATCTTATATTTCTTGTAGTAATAGTCCACTAGTTTAATGGCAACTTCTGTGTCTGTATCGCTGTAGAACTGATAACCATGCTTAAGTAGTTTTTCTTTGAGTTCAACAAAGTTCTCTATAATGCCATTGTGTACGCCTACAACTTCTGATTCAACTACACCGGAACCACTACCTTTGCAATTTCCACTTACATGTGGGTGAGCATTCTTCTGGTTTGGCTCTCCATGTGTTGCCCATCTAGTATGACCAATGCCGCAAGTGCCTTTTAAAGCATTTCCATTATCTGTCTTTTCAGCAAGTACACTGAGTCTGCCTTTGGTTTTAACAACTTCAGCTTGGCCTTCTCCGTCTCTTACTGCAATACCAGCTGAGTCATATCCTCTGTATTCAAGTTTAGCTAGTCCCTGTAGTAATATAGGGGCAGCTTGTCTTTTACCTACGTATCCAACTATTCCGCACATATTCTTTCCTTAAATAATATATATTTGTTTTTTCTTCAATTTAAATGCACTATGTCTATTATTAGTGCTATGGGGTTCGATGATTATATCATATACAAGACATATTTTCCACAAAAGTGATCACTTTTTACTTTTTTGTATATTTACTTTACTAATAATACTCAGAACAAACCTGTTTTAAATAATATATATAGTACCCTATCATTGTTTGTTCAATGGATAAGGTACCATTAATACATTATAAACTACTTATTTACACAACACCCTGGGCTATCATGGCATCTGCAACTTTAAGAAATCCTGCTATATTAGCTCCAGCCTGAATATCTCCAGGCATTCCATATTTTTCAGCTGCCATCGCACATGAATGATATATATTCTCCATTATATCTTTAAGCATTCCATCAACTTGTTCAAATGACCAAGATAATCTTTCTGAGTTTTGACTCATTTCAAGTCCTGAAACTGCTACTCCACCTGCATTTGATGCTTTTGAAGGAGAGAATAATAGTCCATTATTCTTGATTATTTTTATTGCATCGGGAGTCAAGGGCATATTTGCTCCTTCAAATACTCCTTTTGTTCCATTCTTCACTAATAACTCAGCAGACTCTTTGCTAATTTCGTTTTGTGTTGCACAAGGGAAAGCATAATCACATTTTGTACTCCAAATGCCTTCGCAACCGACAATATACTTTGCGGTTGGAACATAATCTAGATAAGTAGATATTCTATCCCTTTTAACTTCTTTGATTTCTTTTATTATCTTAAAATCAATCCCGTTTTCATCAACAATATATCCATTTGAGTCGCTCATAGCGATTACTTTAGCGCCTAGTTCTGTTGCTTTTTGACAAGAATAAATTGCAACATTTCCAGAACCTGAAATGACAACTTTGCTTCCGTCAAGACTTTTTCCAGCGTCTTTTAGCATAGCACTAGCAAAATACATTAGGCCAAAACCTGTTGCTTCAGGTCTAGCTAGTGAACCTCCGTATGAAAGTCCTTTTCCGGTCAATACTCCTGACCAATTGTTAGCCAGCTTTTTGTATTGACCAAAGAGATAACCTATTTCTCGACCGCCCACTCCAATATCTCCGGCCGGTACATCAACGCTAGGTCCAATATGTCTGAATAACTCATTCATGAAGGCTTGGCAAAATCTCATGATTTCACCTTCAGATTTACCTTTAGGATCAAAATCCGAACCACCTTTTGCTCCGCCCATTGGCAGAGTAGTTAAACTATTTTTAAATGTTTGTTCAAACCCCAAAAACTTAATGATAGATAATGTGACATTATCTCTGAATCTCAATCCACCTTTGTATGGACCAATTGCTGAATTGAATTGTATCCTATATCCTGTATTTACTCGCACTTTTCCAGCATCATCAATCCAACTGACACGGAAAGATACAGCTCTTTCAGGCTCAACAATTCTCTCAACAATTCCATACTTTTCATACCTGTCATCAGATTCTATAACAGGTACTAGTGAAGTCAAAACTTCTTCAACTGCTTCAAGAAATTCTTTCTGTTCCGGATATCTTCTGGATAGATCTTTGTATACTCCATTCAAATAACTGTTACTAATTGCCATAATGTCACCACCTTACTATTTAAAATATGAATATTAAAATGATTTTTTAATTATGTCTGCTCTACCAAAACAACAATTGTATATTGACCTTTTTACTTAATGGAAATATATGAGTAATCACCCTTTGAGATTTATATAATCTAAGAAACAATCAATTAGTCTAGAAGCATTTGCATTAGAATCGCTTTCTGCAAATATCCTTAAAACAGGTTCTGTTCCCGAAAAACGACAAATGACAAATGAATTGTCAAAATACGCTTTGCATCCATCGGCATAACTTACTTTGGTTGGTTCTTTACCGATAAGCGTCTTGAAATCCGGTAATATCTTTTCTTTAAAAATCAATTCACCAATCGAGGCTTTACACTCTTCAGTCATTTTTGTGTTATATTCCACCATTTCATAATGACAAAATTTTTCTTCTAGTTCTGACCAGAATGCATTCAGAGGCTTCCCAATTTTTGCTAACATCTCAACAAAAAGAGTACCCGCATATACTGAGTCTTTTCCGTTGATGTGTCCTCTTACTGTAAGACCTCCTGATGATTCTCCTCCTAAAATGGCATCAACTTCTTCCATTTTTGAAGAGATCCATTTAAATCCAATCGGAACTTCATAACATTTTTCACCAAAATAATTAGCTACTTTGTCCAACATATGGGTTGTTGCCATATTTCGAACAACCGGACCTTTCCAGCCTTTGTATTCATGAAGATAGTAGTATAGCATCACTAATATCTTGTTAGCTGATATGTATTCTCCTTCAGAATCAATGATACCAAGTCTATCTCCATCTCCATCAAGTGCAACACCTATGTCGTAATGTTCTGAAACAACTCTGTAGCGCAAATCTTGAAGCTGAATGATGCCAGGAGCAGGGTCAAATCCGCCAAAGTATGCATCTCTGTTAGAATTCATTAAATCCACAGTGCATCTGCATGTTGTTAGAATTGTGTTAAGTGGAAAATTGCCAGATCCATGCATTGGATCAAATAGAATTCTTAATCCTGCATTTTTTATAGCTTCAACATCAGTCTTATTAAGAATTGAGTCAATGTATTCATTAAATGGGTTCTTCAAGTATTGTACTAATCCTTGAGATATGGCTTTGTCAAAAGGAATGACTCTTATATCTTCATCCTTTAATCCCTTTATGATATCTTCAACGCGCTTCGTAACTTCAACAGGAGCATCTCTTCCCTCTTTAATAATCAATTTGATTCCATTGTATTCAGAAGAGTTATGGCTGGCCGTTATTTCAATACCATAGTCATAATCTTTCTCTTTTACCATATACATGACAAGAGGAGTAGGAGTACTTCTTTTCATTATTTCAGAATGAAGTCCGTATCCTGAAAAAACTTCAGTAATCCACTTCATTGCTTTTTCTGATAGAAAGCGTCTATCAAAACCAATAACAATAGGTTTGCTTTCTGACTTTGTTTCTTTTGCCAGTAAGCTGACACCTGCAGCAACTTTTTGGATATTAGCTTTGATGAAATCGTCTCCGATTATGGCTCTCCAACCACCAGTACCGAATCTAATTTCGCCCATATTGTTATCTTCCTTTTATAACAGTATCGTATGTGCTGTTTTTTTCACAATGAGTGTGAAAAAAATACGGAAATATTGTATCACAGAAATATCTGTGAATAAATAGGAAAATATTGATATTAGCAGTATTTTTTCAATAATTGTTATATGTGCAGAAATTAAGTAAAGAACAATTACATTATGAGGGACGGTGTGGTCGATGTGGACGATGTTTTGGTGTACAGGCACGTGGCAAGATAATCATCGTCCACACCGTCCCCATCGTCCCCCAAATTACCATTCATCAGGTTCGTCTAAGATTAAGGTCTTCTTTTCCTGAGGAATCCAAGTGAGGCGTATCATCCTGGTATGGTTCTTTTTTCCCTTTTCATATTTTATATGGTAGTCAGTGAACAATCGTCTGGACTTTACATTGAGATAATACGAAAGCGCATTGGGCGAAAAATCTACTTTTAATATTGAAAGCAATTCAGTTGCGGTTCCAATCCATTCCGGATGTTCTAGGGTTGCAAGCATGGATACCTTCTCAAGTAGTTCATCTTTTTCGCAATACAAACTATCCGTTTCATCTGTGGTGCGGTTATAGCAGAGGGTATTCTTATCCCTTTTTACTTTAAAGTTTTGAAATTCATAGTCTCTAGAATAAACCTCAATATTGAATTCTGTTTTTGTCTCATCTGAAGCAAACATAATAAATGCACCGTCTGACCCGCCAAATAAGCCGTTTGTTCCGCTTATCATATTGGTTTTGTTTGCAGAGTCCTGTTTTCTTGTATGATGGACAACTATCAGGCTTATCTGATACTCGTCGGCAATGGATTTCAGTTTTCCCATTGCCTCATAATCTGCAGCATAATTATATGGATTGGATGTATCTCCTCTTGTTTTCTGCAGAGTGTCTATAATGACAAGACGTGTATCCTTGTGGTTTCTTAAAATGTCATCTAATTGTTTTAATAGATTTTGTTCAATGGTGCTTGCATGAGTTATAAGGAAAAGATTGTCTGACGGCCTTGTACCAAACATTTCTAACAGTCTGTCCTGAAGACGGGCCTTGGTGTCTTCTAGGGCAAAATAGAATACGGGTCCTGGTGATGGAACTTCAAATCCGAGAAAGTCCTCTCCCATACTGACCTTGTATGCCATTTGGAGCATGAAGAAACTCTTCCCTATTTTGGGTTCACCAACAAACAGATATAGGCCTTGACTCAATAAACCATTTATGGTCTGGCTTTTTGATTCAAAAATCTCCCTGAACAATTCTCTCATTGAACAGAATTCAATGTATTCTGGAAACAATTTTATTGCTTCTTGTCTATAATCGTTTTTTGTCTTGGAATCTGGAATAAAATCTTGTGTGTCAAATTGAAACATTCTATATACCTTTCAAGTTTTTTTATATTTTGAAGGTCATTATATTTCTCGTTTTTTGAAATACCCCTTCACTATATAAGCGTTTTGAAAGGCTAAAAGTTGATTTTTTATTGAAAGATTTTTTAAATATCCTTATTTTTGTCGGAATTTCACAAATTTATGCACTGAATCGAGTCACTGTTTTATGCAACATTTTGTCAATGATTAGATAATTTGAAACTTTCTGCAAAAAATTGATGCTCAGCTAAACCTTAACGGAATAATAGCCACACTATTCCGCCAAACCAGCCACGCTTTAACTGAAAAACTGCCTCGGAGGGTGGCTCAAATACTCACTATCATTATTTAAACAATTTGTTCAAGTGTTCGTTATCACTGGATTAGAAAACAATGCCATAATCTAAAAAAACACTTGTAAAATGAAAGAAAAATATCACAACATCTTTTCCGGCTTGTTCATTCTTCCAGTCCATCCTTGCATTCTTGCCCACTCTCTCAATTCATCTACATTTTCTCCTGATTGTTTGCCAAACAAATCTTCCAAGAATGTGCAATATCCGCTAGTTCCACCAACATCATCCATCACAGGGAGACCATCGGATTCAATGCAAATTGGCATATAATGAGTAATGACTGATTCTATTTTGTCTTTCAATTCATCATACAAACTACCACTATTCATATCGCTCAAAGATGAACAATCATAAATATCTTCCAAAGTAATTCTAACTTCCCAACCGTCACCATAGTCATATTCGTATATAAGTTCTTTTGTCAAAGGAAAAGCTGTTCCGTCTATATCTTTCATCTTTTTATCGTATGAAAAATCATCGAAGATTAAATCCTTGTTTAAATCAAATCTGTTATATGCGTCAACTACGAGAGAATTGAGTTCATTTTTACTTGCTTTGTTGCCTAGAATCTCAGTCAATTTAAGTCTCTCCAATAGTTCACAAATCCCACCGCAGTCGACAAGATATCTGTTAACTTCTTCACATGTTGCTTTCAATATAGATTTTTCAACAGGGTGTTCTCTAGTTGATTTCTTTTCTTTTTCACTCATTTTTGTCCACTCATCAAAAGAAGGTGTGACAGGAAAACTTCCATTCTCTTCTAAGAATACCATCA
>JAEEKG010000052.1 GCA_016282315.1 Clostridiales bacterium
GAAATGCACATTCAACGTGATGTCCTCCAGTCTGAAAAACGAGAACGGAAAAGGCGTAAAAATTGACGAAGTGAAATCCCTCTATGAAGGCCATGAAATCGCCGTGCACACGGTAAATCACCTTCACCTTGAGAGAATGGCCCCCGTTGACCAGTACAGGGAAATATTTGACGACAAAATCGTGCTTGAAGAGGCATGCGGAGAAATAGTCAGAGGACTTGCCTACCCGTTCGGAACATATAACAATGACACATTGAATGTCATGGATGTATGCGGAATTGTTTACGGAAGAACAAATGTTCCCACAAATAGTTTCCTTCTTCCCGAAAATTTCAAAATCTGGAACCCGACATGTCACCACAACGAGTGTGAACCTATGGTGAAAAGATTCGAATACAATGCGACAAAAGCTCCTTGGAGAGCCGGAGGCGTGCTTTACATCTGGGGTCACAGCTATGAACTAGACAATGACGAGGCTCCGACAAACTGGGAAAGATTTGAAGCAATACTTCAGAGATTATCTGCCCTAAAAGACAACGTCTGGTTTGCAACAAATATTGAGATATATGACTACATGAACGCAATAAAGAGCCTCAGAAGAAGCGCTGACGGCACGACTTTCTATAACCCCACAGACACAACCGTATGCATATCTAATAACGATGAACCGGTTGAAATTGAGCCTATGACGAAAGTGAGAATAGAACTGTGAAGTTGAACAGATTCAAGGACGGAAAAAAGTTTGCCATTACCCTGAGTTACGATGATGGAAACATTGCTGACAGAAGACTTGTAAAAATATTCAATGACAATGGGCTCAAAGCCACCTTTAACCTTAATTCATCAAGGTTTGATGACGGAGATGTCGTTTCTTCAAAAGAAATTTCAACTCTGTATAAAGGGCATGAAATAGCATGTCATTGTTTTTCTCACCCTCATTTGGAAAGACTTCCATTATCTGAGCAGAATTTTGAAATTTATGAAGATAAGAAAAGACTGGAACAACTGACCGGTTATATCGTAAGGGGATTTGCATATCCTTATGGATCTTATTCCAAAGACACAGAAACCGTTCTGAAGGCAAATGGTATTTGTTATGCGAGAACAACCGTATCAGGCAATTTCTTCTTCCCAGCAGATTTTTTGTATTGGAACTCTACTTGTCACCATTTGAATTTTGACAGGTACTATGAGAGTTTCAAGGCCATGCAGGATCAAAAATGGCAATTCGGATCGGTTTTCTACATCTGGGGCCACAGCTATGAATTTGACAGAAACAATAACTGGGACTTGGCAGAAAGAATGTCAAAATCTTTATCCGAGTTCAAAGATGCATGGTTCTGCACAAATATAGAGCTGTATGACTATGCGACCGCTCAGAAAAATTTGGTTTTCAGCGCTGATAACAGTACTGTTTTCAACAACTCCCTCCATGACATATGGATTACTGGTGATTCAGGCGATGTAATTAAACTCGATGCCGGAAAAACCACGAGAATAAAATGACAAATCAAGTGTTTTCATGTCCTGTTTGTAAAGAATTTCTCACTATTGCAGGCAATTCGCTTAAGTGCAAAAACAATCATTCTTTTGACATATCCAAGCGAGGATATGTCAATCTGCTTTTATCCAAACACAACACAAATCACGGAGATGACAAAAACATGGTTTTATCAAGACGTGATTTTTTGAATTTGGGTTACTACTCCAAGCTGGCCAACGTTGTGTCTGGAAAAGTCGAACAATATGCTTTTTCAAACTGCTGTATTCTGGATTTGGGCTGCGGCGAGGGTTATTACACTTCCCACATCAAAGAGAATCTGGACAAGAAGTGTATTAACGGTACAGTTTTGGGCATAGATATTTCAAAAACCGCACTTGATTATGCCTGTAGAAGGAACCCTGGCATCAATTACGCTGTTGCCAGTGCTTTTGATTTGCCTATACCGACTGATTCAGTGGATATTGTCGTGAACATTTTTGCTCCACATGATATTGGAGAAATAGGGCGAGTGTTGAAGAATAACGGTATTCTTATAATGGTTCTGCCACAGAAAAAACATCTATGGGAATTGAAAGAGATTGTTTATGACAAACCATATGAAAACGAATCCCCCGTTCCGGATTTCGGAAATTATTCTCTATCGGAAGATGAAGAACTGACATACAAAATTAACCTTTCTTCTAATGACGAAATTGCAAACTTATTTGCAATGACACCCTATGTTTATAACACTAGCATAGAAGATAAGGAAAAATTAAACAGCATAAATGAATTAACAGTTACTGCAGATTTCAGAATAGCAGTATTCAAAAACAAAAAATAGGAGGCAAAAATGACAAAACGTATCGTAACTCTGATTCTGGCAGCCATAGTATTGCTGTCTTTTGCAGGTTGTAAAAAATCAGGTTTATACCCGGATTTACCATGGGATGCCATTTCATTCGATATTGGTGAATATAGTCCAATGCCAGGAATATATTATTCCAGCATCAAATGGGGAGAAAGAACATATATTCCTTATGGAAAACTGTCAAGAGAACTTCAAGAGGGCGACTTGACGGATTGTCTGGGATACACGAAATATAATAACGAAGAGGACAAAAACAGCAGAGTGTTCACCCTCAAAGGAGATAATGATCACAACTATCTGATTATTATTCATGTCGACAACAGTGCGTATGTGCCTGAAGTTTACAGAGCTTTGGACACAAAGGATAAAGAAGTCAAGACTCCAGATTTTATCGAATCTACAGATCGCGTTTTTTGGAAATAGATTAACATTTGTTTTTTCAGCACTAAAGTGCTATACTATGTGAAGTTTTTTGTAAGGAAGATCAAAGATGTCGAGTGAAATTCTAAAAAAGAGCCAACGCAATGGCGGCTCATCTGTTTTGAAATTAATATTGACGATTCTGTTGTTTGTCATAATTGTTTTGTCTGCCATCTTCTTCGGAACAAGAGGGTCTAAAGAAAGCAGTACGACAAATGATCATACAGATTCTCCAACAGAAATAACTACGACATCATTTGTTGTAACGACAACCGAAACAACGACCGAAAAGCAGACACAGACCACTCCTATCCAAACTTCAACAAAAGAAACAACTACCGAAATAGTAATAGAAACCACTACAAATGAAACAACTACAGAACAAACAAGTGAAGAAACTGTCAATTATGAAGATCTGATGGAAAAAATCAAGGTTGATCTTCTGGTAAAGAATAAATACAGCAGACCTGGTACTAAATTGGATTCGACAGAATGGATTATTGTCCACTACGTAGCTAATCCCGGAACAACCGCTCAGCAGAATCGAAATTATTTTAATGGTCTGGCTACATCCCACAAGGCATCTGCAAGTGCTCACTTCATAATAGGTTTGAATGGAGAAATAGTTCAATGTCTGCCACTTGATGAAGTATCTTACAATGCAGGTTCAACATCATACAACATGACATCAATATCTATTGAGTGCTGTCACCCTGATTCAAGCGGCAAATTCAATCAAGCAACTTATGATACGCTTGTTCAATTGGTGAGCTGGTTATGTCAAAAATACAACCTGCCTATTGAAAGAGTAATACGCCATTATGACGTAACAGGAAAAGCGTGCCCTGTTTATTGGTCAGGCAAAGAAGGATCAGAGCAAGATGACAGATGGGAGCAATTCCTATTAGATGTAGTTGAAAATAAGTGATACAAAAAGATAATCGAGTAGGAGGTCACCCATTAGTTGAGTGACCGACCTCTCACACCACCGTGCGTACCGCTCGGTACACGGCGGTTCAATCAAATATGCAAGGACTCGTACTTTCCATGGATGTTATATATCCTAATTGTGCGAGTCTTTCTTACATTGTCCTGTTCTTCCGCTTCCATTTGTTCACCAATTTGCTGTTCAAATACTATTGTCTCTGCTGACTTCTTGAAGTTCAATGTTATAATCACTCACAGAGCGCAAAACACGGCATGACTCCGTTTTTGAATCATACCGTTTTTTGTCATTAAGCATTTATTAGTTCTGCAACTTTGATTATGTACCTCTCTTGTCCAACAAGTTGAATCATTTTTCCCCCCGTCTGGAATCTAGTACCAATAGTCGATTGTAACCTCAACAAACAACTCATTCGACATACACCATCACGATTATATTATCAAACAAATGCAGTACTATAAAACGGACTATTCCCATATCTGCTTGCCAACAATCCATGTTTTTTTGTATTCATTGCCGCTAACAACCGCCTGATAGGGCGGAAGGAGGAACAGACGGATCGTTTCAAGGACAGTATCAAAGTTGCTTTCTGTGTTAACTTTCTTGCAGAACGTCGTCCACTTCTTCTGCATAGCGTCGTCAGCAGAGAAAGAAAGCATTTGGTCGAACTGCTCAACAGTAAAGGAGCGGTTGCGATTTGCAAACGTCTTTTTCATCGCCTCTGTAAGCGTTTTGCCGTCGAAATCGAACCTGCCCGCAAGATAGTAAATATCGTAATAATCCTTCATCCGGCTGGAGAATTCCATAAGCCCGAGTATCGCGTCAAGTTTTTCGGCTACGGTCGTTTCGATGGAATAGGTGTTTACGATCGGCGCGGGGAATTCATCAAGCTGTGTTGGAAGTTTGCGTTTTTTTGCGCCAGGTACGATAACGTCGCCGATGCCGAAATCGATTCCGAACGGAGTACGTGTATTCTTGATCCTTGCAACGATGTCGGCGTGAATGCCGGGGTATTGTTTGTTTACCGAAATCGGCAAAACGCTTTTGATCTCGAATGTAATAAAATCGTTCATTGTGTCGGATTCAATGATCTCGCTGATAACTTCGCGAAGTTTTTCGGGCGCATTCGGGATTTTTCGGAGCATAAAGTCCACGTCTACGGTCACGCGGCTGTCGAACTCAGTCAGGGTATAGAGGAACAAACCGCCCTTCAGGACAAAGTTGTCAGCGTACTTTGACTTTTCAAGTCTCCGCAAGAATTCTTCCTGGCAGAAAAGCTGCATACAAAGTTGATTGCTTCTGCCTGTTTCTTTTGCTTTGTTCCGCAGTTTTGCAAGAACAGAAGCGCCTATATCAGCCATTGAGCAGCACCTCCATCATATCGGTAACCTTTTTATAAACACGAA
>JAEEKG010000053.1 GCA_016282315.1 Clostridiales bacterium
AGGCAGTGTTGCTGCTGTCCAACAATCCATTAAGGTCTGTGACAACAACGGAGTTTTCACTAGATTTAATCACTTTTAAAAGTTTTTCATCAGCAATGGTTCCGCTGAAAAACTTATCTGTAGACAGAAGGACCTTGCCGGAAATGTCTGTGATCAGAAATACCATTTTCTCATTGTTTTTTGACAAGATATTAATCATGGCAGACATTTCATTCTTGTTGTCAAAAATAAACTGTTCAAGTCCTTGTGATCTGGGATAATAGTCTTTGATTTCATTTGTGATGTACTCGATACACAAGTCGCTTGTATTGTGAACTATCTGTTCTTTCTGCACTCTTGATGATCTAACTGTAAGCGAGGTCAACACAATAGATAAAATCAAAAAGCTGATGAAATCAATCACCAAGAAAGCTGTAAGGTATTTCGTAAATATACTCTTTTTCAATCCCTTTACCTCTTTCTTTCTCTATTATTCGCTAAAAACAATTATTCGCGAATTTCGAATTTATAGCCTACACCCCAAACGGTTTTCAATTCCTATTTGTAGCTTACGCCTTCAAGTTTTTCTCTCAATCTTTTAACATGAACGTCAACTGTTCTAGAGTCACCCACAAAATCAAATCCCCAAACTTTGTCAAGCAATTGATCTCTTGTAAATACATGGTTGTGATTTGATGCCAAAAAGTACAACAGTTCTAATTCTTTTGGAGGAATATCCAAAGATTTTCCATCAAGGATAAGAACATATTTGTCTAAGGAAATTTCTATCTTATCAAATTTGATGGTCTTTTCTTCATTGTTTGATTTGTTGTTTTGACATCTTCTCAATACAACTCTTATTCTTGCGAGCAATTCCTTCATGTCAAAAGGCTTTTCCATGTAGTCGTCTGCTCCGAGTTCAAGGCCGACAACTCTATCTATTACTTCTCCTTTTGCACTGAGCATAATGATAGGTTTTGAAGAGATCTCGCGTATCTCTCGGCAGACCTGCCATCCATCTTTTTGAGGCATCATAATGTCAAGCAATACTAAATCAGGTTCATAAGTTTTGAACTTATCTATTCCCTCTAAGCCATCATTAGCTGTTGCTACATCATAGCCTTCATTTTCCAAATAAAGCTTTATAGCCTCGCATATATTTCTATCATCATCAATGGTTAGTATTTTTGTTTTCATAGCCATCCCCAATTTGTTTAATAATTCCACTCGCTATTATAACATAATATAACTACGTATGTAAATCATAAAAATAAAATGGGCTAGACACAAAAAATGTCTAAACCCATTCTGACAGAATAATTCAGTTTTTGTGGTAGTTATCTCTCAACAATTCGATTTCCTGTTTATACCCATTGAGTTCATTCGGCGTTTCAAGTATAAACGGAAGATTCTGAGTTGCCTCGTGATTAATCACATTGGTCAAAAGCTCTAATCCGATGCATCCCATACCTATTTTCTCATGCCTATCTTTGTGAGCGCCGAGTGAATTTTTACTGTCGTTGATATGGATAGCTTTTAATCTACTCAAACCTACAACGTCATCGAATTCATGGAATACTTTATCTAAATCGTGCAAATCATATCCTGCATCCCATATGTGACAGGTATCAAGACACACACCTAAATGAGAATTGTCTTTAACTCTTCGAATTATCTCAGCCAGTTCTTCAAATCTGCTTCCGACTTCTGAACCTTTGCCCGCCATTGTTTCAAGTAATACAGTTGTATTTGTTGCGGTTGGGAGCACTATATCAAGCAAATTAACTATTTCTTCTATGCCTGTTTCTATGCCCTGACCGGTATGACTGCCCGGATGGAAATTATAATAATTCCCGGGTGTATACTCCATTCTTTTCATGTCATCAAGCATCATTTCCAATGCATATTGCCTAAGTCCTTCATCAGAAGAACAAGGATTCAAAGTGTATGGAGCATGTGCAACAAGCTTGCATATATCATTCTTAGATGACAATTCAAGAAACTCTTTTACATCTTCACTATCAATTGTTTTTGCCATTCCGCCGCGAGGATTTCTAGTAAAAAAAGCAAATGTGGTTGCGCCAATACTTATAGCATCTATCCCCATTTGCTTATACCCTCCGGAAGTAGACAAATGACAGCCTATCCTAAGGTTACTCATTGTTAAACGTTAAATCTTATAAGAACAATGTCGCCATCCTGCATCACGTAATCCTTGCCTTCACTTCTGACAAGACCTTTTTCCTTTGCAGCATTCATAGAGCCGCATTTTACGAGATCATCAAATGACACAACTTCTGCTCTTATAAAACCCCTTTCCATATCAGAATGTATCTTTCCGGCAGCTTGCGGAGCCTTGGTCCCTTTTACAATAGTCCAAGCTCTGACCTCTTTAGGTCCGGCTGTAAGGAAACTAATATATCCAAGCAAGTGATAACTTGCTCTGATCAAAGCATTCAAACCACTCTCTGCAATACCATAGTCTTCAAGGAATGACTTTTTATCTTCTTCGGATAGTTCAGCCAATTCTGCTTCTACCTGAGCACAAACAGAGATTACTTCAGAACCTTCACTGTCTGCAAATGCTTTTAATTTGTGGTAAACTTCGCTGTCTTCAAAGCCGCTGGCAATCATGCTCTCGCTTATATTAGCTAAGTAAATGATCGGTTTTAGAGTCAACAAATTAACATCAGACAATAACTCTTTATCATCTTCAGTCAGTTCTATTGTTCTAGCTGATTTGCCTGAGTTTAAGACATCTTTGATATGGTTTAATGTTTCAAGGCCAGATAGGAGTTTTTTGTCGCCTTTTGCAAGCTTTTCTGTTCTGGTTATCTTCTTTTCTATCTGTTCAAGATCTGCATAAATCAATTCAAGATTTATGATCTCTATATCTCTCATTGGGTCAACTGAACCGGCTACATGAATGACATCTGTATCTGAAAAACATCTTACAACATGAACAATTGCATCTACTTCTCTTATGTGAGAAAGAAACATGTTTCCAAGACCTTCACCCTTTGATGCACCGGCAACAAGTCCGGCTATATCAACAAACTCTATAACAGCAGGAGTATATTTTTCCGGGTGATACATCTCAGCCAAAACATCCAGTCTTTTATCCGGAACACTAACCATTCCAATGTTTGGATCGATTGTACAAAACGGATAGTTTGCTGATGCAGCACCTGCATTTGTTATTGCATTGAACAAAGTGCTTTTGCCAACATTCGGCAAACCTACGATTCCTAATTTCATTTCTCTGCACTCCATCCTTGTGGATGAACAACTACTGTTACATCCGCAAAGTTTAAACTATACTTGTCGATAATTCTTAAATTTGCAGTTCCCTCTTTTTTTGCTTCTATTAAGCCTTCGCCCTGTCTGACCACAAATATTTCATTGTTTGATGAACTAACGTCCCAGTTTTCTTTATTTTTTACGTCAGTAGAATACGAAACTGTATCAGGGATTATTGAAACACTATTAATAAAGCTGGTCGTTTTGCCTACTTCAATGTCAATCTGGTTTACAACAGCAACTACTTTTTCAACCTTTGAGGCAGGTGAATTAAACAAATTCTTGAACAAATTTGTTGTTGCCATTACTACAACAAGTGCTACTACCAAAACAACAGCAAGAGCTATTACAACAATCAATAAAGTCTTGTTTGTCTTTGCCGGTTTTTTCTGTTCGGGTTCATCAAAGTCAACAGCAGAAGGAGTTCTCATGGAAGACTTTCCTTGCTCTCTTCTTTCCGGCTCATTATCCGGTTCTTCGTCAGGTTCTTTTCCCTCAGAAAGATTGATAATTTCAGCGGCAGCAAGTAAGTTTGTATCTTCCAGGTTCTGTTTCTTTTCTGCGGCCGGTTTCGGTCTTGATTTTTGAGTCATAGCATGGTCTCTTGCCGTGTATGTCTCAGGGTGAATATCTGCAGAAGCATCGCCTCTCAATATGGTTTTTGTTGAATCATAAACGAGGAAGTCGTGAATTATTTGTCTTGTGAATGACAAGTCTTCTTTGTCATTTGAACCTGCGTAGTATCTGATACTCATCATGATACAACTTCTGACAGAGTTGAGTTTGTCCTCAATTACATTTTCAGTATGGTTAACTGCCCAGGCAATCATGCTTGGTTTCATGTAAAGGAAGTAATAAGCATAAGCGCATATCTTTTCTTGAGCAGGCAACTCTCTGAGCATTGAAGGAATAGCCATCTTTACAGTCTCGCTATACACTGCTGAATCTATCATATCATCCGGATCAGCCTCCATTACTCCGCTTACACTTGTTGCCTTAGATTTTGTCCAGTCAAGGTAGTCAGGAGATGATGACAATTTCATTGAGCATGTGTAAATTGTAGCGATGTTCAGCATTTTTACAAAATCTGCACCAAGTTCAATGTTATTCTTTTCAACATTTCCGAATGCCATTGTAAATGAATCATCAGCATATTGCTCGTAATCATAATCATCAGACAAAACATTTTTGCATACATAAAGAACTTGCTTAACGTATGCATTGTATATTTCCTTCTTGATTTCTTCCTTGCGAGCTTCATCACAAACATGCATTTCCTTGAGCAGATTGTTGAGTCTTTCTCTATTCATACAAGATCCCCTTTTTTTATGCAAAGATACCTATTGCACACTTTGATCAATGTGCAATAGGTCAAAATTCAAAATATATCAAAGGTACTTTTTCAGTCCTTCTGGCAATTCACCTTCATCAAGAGATGATGTGACTATAAGGTCAATTGAGTTCTTATCTGCAAATACTGCTGACTTGTTTATAAAGTTTTCAAATGAAGAAACATCATTTTGACAAATCTTCAATGCAGAGTCGATGAAAATATGTTTTATATCATAGTTTGAAGCACATACACCTGTAACGAATCCATAGAGTGCCTCACCGTTTTCAATTGAGTAGTCCTGAATATCTACAAGTCTTGCATGATAAGAAATATCATAGCGAAGCTTGTTTCCCTTTTCTATGCAAATAACTGAGCCTTCGGATTCTTCTGCAGCTGTGTTAACCATTTCTATAAGTGTTTTTGTTTTTCCGGATCCTTTAAGGCCAACAATTAGTTTTATCATTTTATTCACACTTTCCGGAATTGTCTTTCAATTCCATTTTACTAAAAGTGAACGCATGTCCACCAATATTGATAATACTATAAATAGATTTCTTTTTCAAGAAGAAAAACTATTCTTTACTGATTGTTCAAAGAAATATTTTTCTTGACCCTCTTTTCGATTTTTACTCTCTCAACAGTTATCTCGTGTCCGCATTTATTACATTTCAACTTGATATCTGAACCTGCGTACTGAACTGTCATCAAGTTTCCGCCACAGGGATGATTCTTTTTCATTTCAATAACATCACCAACCGAGAATTTGACAAGATTCATTTAACACCTCTTTAGTAGCTGCCTACAGAGTATTTGTCGTTCAAAAGATAGATAATATCTTTCGGAGACTTCTTTTCTATTTCATAAATGGATGAGCCATATTGCATCAAAAAATCATTGAGAGGCAGTATGGTTGTTTCTTTATGAAGATACTTTAACCTTCCCTTGCCCTGAATGTCCTCATAAGTTAAGTATATATCGGCTTCTGAAGACTTGTATGTATAGTGTCCTCCAAGTTCGGTAACAAACTGTATGAAGTGAATCATTTCTTTGAAATGGTTTCTTTCGTATTTATCTGATACGCATATCTTCATCCCTTTTAAAGGTTTGTTTTCGCTTCTTGGATTTTTGGGATATGCATAACGACAGAATCTGACAAAGAACAATTTGTTGATCGAGCTGTTAGTTATACAATTGTATTTGCCTTTTGGGTTAGGGATAATAAAGGATTTTTTGGAGTTATTGCTATCGCAAACTCTGTTCCTGTAATTGTTCAATGAAGCTTTGCAATTTGGATACTTTTCTAAATATTCAAGTGCGTTAAGCTTGCTTTCACTTACCATCACCTTGAACAATTGAAATGTCAAATACGCATCGTTGTCGCTCTTGTGAAGTTCAACATTGATATCTATACCATGATTGATGCAAGCGTTTTCCAGTGACAATTCATTCTTTTCTTCACTGGTACTTTTTACAATTCTTTGCAGATCAAAATATTTGAAATCTATGCAAGGCAAGTTATATCTTACGCAATCTTTTCTTATAAAGTCTGCATCATTGCTGATGGCATAACCCAAAATACAATTATCCGGGTTCTCAAGTAAGCCCTTAATATTATCATAGACATGCGGAAAATTCGGAGCATTCTTGAATTCTTCCTCAGTGTAGGATAGTTGTATGTCCGGCCTTTTTCTTCGGCCAACCAGATAAAACCTGTACTCGGGATTAATTACAATGTCTCTCTTCTCCACAATATTGAAGGACTCATCGGCTATAACATACCCAAAAGTACAAATGGCGCCTTTTCCGCCATCTGAACATTCAATATCAAATGAAAGGTATTTCATGTATGTTTATTATTTGGACAATTTTTCCAATCTTTCATAAATCTCTTTTGTAGCTTGTTCATAACCCGGTTTTCCAAGCAGTGCGAACATATTCTTCTTGTATGCTTCAACACCGGGTTGATTGAACGGATTGATTCCAAGCATATATCCGGATATTGCACATGCAAATTCAAAGAAATATACCAAATGACCGAATTCATAAGCACTGCGTGATGTTATTTCCATAGCGATATTCGGAACGTTTCCGTCTGTATGAGCCAGAGCTGTTCCAAGCACTGCCTGTTGGTTAACATAATTGATTGTTTTGCCGGCAAGGAAATTCAAACCATCTGCATTTGTCTTATCTTCTTCTATTACGAAATTGTCTTCAATATTAACATTGATAACTGTTTCGAATAAAGTGCGCTGACCTTCCTGGATGTATTGACCCAGTGAATGAAGATCTGTTGAATATATTACAGATGCAGGATACAGGCCTTTTCCATCTTTTCCTTCACTCTCTCCAAACAATTGTTTCCACCATTCGCAGAACATTGTCATTGAAGGATCGTTTGAAGCTAATAATTCAATGCATTTGCCTTTTCTCAAAAGCAAATTTCTATAGGATGCATATTTGACACAATCATTGTTGTAAAAGCTCTGTGTATACTCATCTTCTGCATCTTTTGCGCCCTTGAACATTTCATCAAGGTCAATTCCTGCAACTGCTATAGGCAATAAGCCAACAGCGCTGAGAACAGAATATCTACCGCCTATGTCATCCGGAACAACAAAGCTCTCATATCCATATTCTTCTGCCTGTGGTCTCAAAGCACCTTTTTTGGCATCTGTTGTCACGAATATTCTTTCATTTGCTTTATTGCCGTATTTTTTTTCAAGCATACTTCTCAAAACTCTGAAAGCAACGCCAGGTTCTGTAGTTGTGCCTGATTTGGATATTACGTTGATGCAAACATCTCTGCCTTCACATATGCTAATAACGTCTCTCATATGTGATGAACTTATATCATTTCCTACAAAATATATGTCCGGAGTGTTCTTCTTTTTGTCGTTATATAAGTTGCCTTGAACAAACTCAATAGCAGCTCTTGCTCCCAAGTAAGAGCCACCTATTCCTATGACAAGAAATACATCACAAGAATCCTGAATCTTTTTTGCAGCTTTTTTTATTCTTTCGTATTCTTCCATATTGTGGTCATAAGGAAGATTTACCCATCCCAAAAAGTCTGAACCTTCACCGTTCTTGTGTTTGACCAAATCAAAAGCTGTTTTTAATTCGTTTTCAACTGCTGCCATGTCAAAAGTTGAAATGAATTTGCCTAAGTACTTGTCTGATAATGAAAATGCCATTTTACACCTCTATTTTTATCGGTTATATACAACCGTATTACTACAATTTAAGCCCGTCAATGCTGCCTTTTTCCATTGCACACATTATTCTGTGTTTCAAACCTTTGTTATTTCTTTCCAGGTTGTTTAAAAGTTGCTTGATGTTTTCTCTCTCACTGTTTTTGTCCTCGGGACAACTGTTCTTTAGAATATCTATCTTGTTGCTCGAAATGAAATACCTTATGGTTGATTCTTTTGTTTCAATCAATGGTCTGATTACGGTAACCCCCGTGTCTTCCATTTTTGAAACGGGAGAAAAACATCCTAGTCTTCCTTCGAAAAACAAATTCATAATGAATGTTTCTACTGCATCATCAAAATGATGGCCCAATGCAAGCTTTGTTATATCGTTTTTTTCTGCGTATGAACAAAGTGCTCCTCTACGCATTCTTGAGCACAATGAGCAAGGATTACTTTCCTTTCTCTCTTTGAAGATGATTTCTGCAATATCCGTCTTTTCAATGTGATAAGGGACATCATATTCCTTGCATATGTTCTCTATGAATGAATAATCCATCCTGGGCATATCAATCGACTCAAATTGCATGTTTACAGATATTGCGCTCACGTTGAAATGTTTTGGATAAAACCTTCTCATTTCGCACAAAGAATAAAGCAAAGCAATTGAATCTTTGCCGCCTGAAACACCTACAAGAATGGTGTCACCTTCTTCTATCATGTTGTATTTTTCACATGCTTTTCTGACAGTTCCAAGCAATCTTTTAATACCATTCATAGTGTATCCTCAGTGCTTGCGTATTTCATATAATCTTATCAAATAACAAGTGTCATTTCAATACCCACAAATTGATTTGTTGACTTTATGTGTATCTTTGGGTTAAACTAAATTCGGCATGATTTTAAAGGAGGGTTTTGGTATGATGCGTTTAGACAAATTTTTGTCAAACAATGGGTTTGTGACAAGGACAGAATGCAAAAAAGCAGCCAAATCCGGACTGATTAAAGTCAATGGAATTGTTATCAAGGATCCTTCTGTAAAAATCGATGAATGCAAAGATGTGGTTGAATTTAATAATTCAATTGTCGAATACAATGAGTTCATGTATCTGATGCTCAATAAACCAAAAGGTTACATTAGTTCAACAGATGACCCACACAAAAAAACTGTTCTTGATTTGCTTCCTGATGAATACAGAACATTCGGACTTTTCCCTTGTGGAAGACTTGATATAGACACTACAGGGCTGTTGATACTTACTAACAATGGTAAACTTGCTCATCAGTTGCTCTCACCCAAGCATCACGTATATAAGACCTACTATTTTGAGTGTTCAATTAAACTGACAACTGTAATGATAGACCATCTGCAAACAGGTGTCGATATAGGCGAGAAAAGCTTAACTAAACCTTCAATTGTCAAACCAGACGAAACAATGTTAAGCGGAACCATCTCCATAACTGAAGGAAAGTTTCACCAGATTAAGCGGATGTTTGAACAGGTTGGCAATGAAATCGTTGAATTAAAGAGGATAAAATTTGCCGACATTGAACTGGATAATACTCTTAAAGAAGGTGAATGGAGACAATTATCTGCACAAGAAGTCGAAATATTAACGAGTTTTGAGTGAATAATTAAGATTTTGTCTTCTCAAACTATCGGTTAAAAACACAGCTTTACCATTTGTATATATTGCACAATCATAAAAATGTTTTTTTGGAATATAAACATCTTTATTTTAAATACTTGTTTTGTTATAATGAGTCGGTAAAGACATGTATAATATGTTTAATATTCTCTGTTGTTCTCAGTTAAGAGAGCATCGCCCCATTACTGAAATATGGCTACCAGAATGGGTAAATAATCAGCCAAAAGAACGGAGTAAAAAATGGCAAGTTTATCACTTAGACACATTTACAAAAAATATCCAGGCGGCGTAACTGCAGTTTCAGACTTTTGCTTGGAAGTTAAAGACACTGAATTTATCATTTTCGTTGGACCATCTGGTTGTGGTAAGTCCACTACCCTTCGTATGATTGCTGGTCTTGAAGAAATAACGGAAGGTGAGTTGTACATCGGTGATAGACTCGTTAATGATGTTGCACCTAAGGACAGAGATATAGCAATGGTGTTCCAGAACTATGCTCTTTATCCTCACATGACAGTATTTGACAACATGGCATTCGGTTTGAAACTTCGTAAAGTTCCAAAAGAGACAATCAAGCGTAAAGTTGAAGAAGCAGCTAGAATTCTTGATATCTCTCACCTTCTCGACAGACTTCCGAAGGCTTTGTCAGGTGGTCAGAAACAGCGTGTTGCTCTAGGTAGAGCTATCGTTCGTGATCCTAAGGTATTCTTGCTTGACGAACCTCTTTCAAACTTGGACGCAAAACTTCGTGCTGCCATGAGAACTGAGATTACAAAACTTCACAATAGCCTCCAGGCAACATTTATCTACGTTACACACGACCAGGTAGAAGCTATGACAATGGCTACAAGAATCGTTGTAATGAAAGATGGTGTCATCCAACAGGTTGACTCACCTCAGGCTTTGTATGATAATCCGGTTAACCTCTTCGTTGCAGGATTCATTGGTACTCCTCAGATGAACTTCATCAATGGTACTCTTGAAAAAGATGATGACGGATATGTATATCTCCACTTCGGTGAAATCAGAATCAGACTTCCTGAAGAAAAAGGAAATGCAGATGAAATCAAACCTTACATTGAAAAAGAAGTTATCGCAGGTGTTCGTCCAGAATGTATCGTAGATACTCCAATGCAGATAGCTGCAATGCAGGAAGCTTCATTTGAAGCATATTGTGATGTAACAGAACTTATGGGTGCTGAAATTTATCTTTACCTCATTGCTAATAAGGTTGAAGTTGATGAAAGCCTCAAAGAGAGAAAGAATGTTGTAATTGACAGAAGCGGCGAACAGAAGCTTATCGCTCGTGTATCTCCTCGTTCAACCGTTCGCGCAGGCGATACAGTAACGCTCGCTATCGATACAACAAGAATGCACCTCTTCGACAAAGAAACTGAAAAAGCAATTGTATTCCTCACAGAAGAAGAAAAGAAGAAAGCTGCTAGAGTTGCAGAAGCTGAAAAGGCAGCTGCAGAAGTTGAAGGTGAGCAGACAGAAACTGTAGAAGAAACACCTGCTGAAGAACCAGTAGAAGAAAAAACAGAAGACGCTTCTGTAACAGATACAACAGTAACTGAATAATTTGTTGAGATAATAAATACGGCATAGCAGATAATTCCCTGCTATGCCATTTTTTTATTTCTCTTTATCCTTGCCTTCGACAAATTCATCGAGGGCGCCTTTTACATACATATCTGCTAATTGTTCCAGTGAGTAGTCTTCGTTCTTTTCAGAAAGAATCTTAAGAGCATCTATCGGAATTGTAATATCAAAGCGGTCGGAATGCGATTGAAGATTACGGCCGAGTTTGTAAATGTCTTTTTCAACAAATTCATCATCTTTGTTATTTAGATTCTTTTCAATGCTCTTGATTATATATTTGTATCTGATCTGCGTTGAAACATTGTGAATCAACCAAAGCACCCCGCCGCATACAAATCCTATAACCACACACAAGAAAATGGCTAGAGGCCAGCTGAATCTTTCAAATACTTCATAGACATCTTCCCAGCCGCCATTTTCCTCTCCCACAAGTTTCACCATTACACCATACAAAATGGCGTATAAGAAGAAAGGAATAGTTGTCATTACCATTTCATTGAGTTTCAGCATTCGCTCATTGCAAATGAATATGAACATGAGAAGCGAAGCTACTGGATTAAAGATATGATGCCAGAAATTAATTCCTGTTACGGCTTTGATACCTGTAACTTGTACTATGAAAACCAAAGTTACAACCATGGTTATTAAAAGACACAGTGTTCCTGAAAAATGAACCAGAACCGCCCATTTTGGCAATCTGAATCTCTTTTTCCTTATACCATCAATTGAATATGTCAATATTACCAGGTCACACACAAGGATGAACAAGTTTGACAAAATGGTAAACATTGTAAAATACGTTTCATTATCTTCATCGATTTTGACAATGTTCAATGCACCAATAACGGTTGATATAAAGGCCACTAAAGTAACAATCGCGCAAGATATCAAAGCAAAAATGCTTCTGGTTCTATCCAGCTTAAAAATATGTGTTCCTTTCAATGTACACCTCCGGATCAGATCTTGTAACCGTCTTTAAGAGAAACAATTCTGTTGAATCTATTTGGAAATTTTGAATCAGGAGTGAAATAACCAACTCTTACAAACTGGAATCTTTCACCGGGCTTAGCATCAGCCAGTGACATTTCAACCTTGACGTTCTTATATTCAACTTCAGATTCAGGATTAATATACTGAACAAATGTATCTTCAGTTATTTCAGAAACATCTTCAAGAGTGAACAGGTTATCAAAGTACATAGCAGTTGTATCTATGCAGTATTTAGCTGAAAGCCAATGAATGGTTCCCTTTACCTTTCTGTCGGTCGGAACGCCATTACCGGTCTCGATATCTGCCTCACAGTGAATTTCCTTAATTGTTCCGTCATCATTCTTTACGATGTTTGTACATTTAACTATATATGCACCCATCAATCTGACTTCGCCATCAGGTTTAAGTCTGAAGAATTTCGGAGGAGCTTCCTCAGCAAAATCTTCTTCATCTATATAAATTTCTTTTGTGAAAGGCACTTTTCTAGTACCGGCATTTTCGTCATTAGGATTATTCGGGAAATCGAAGTATTCGACTTTGTCTTCTGGATAATTGTCGACAATCAATTTAATAGGCTTAATAACAGCAACACGTCTCAAAGCCTTCTGATTGAGTTCTTCTCTTATGCAATGCTCAAGAAGATTTATGTCAACAACGCTGTAAGTGGTAGAAACGCCTGCTCTTTCAACGAAATCAAAGATAGCCTCAGGAGTATACCCTCTTCTTCTCAATGCGCATATTGTCGGCATTCTTGGGTCATCCCAGCCGTCAACAATGTTGTGCTCAACCAAATATCTCAAATATCTCTTGCTCATTACTGTATGTGTAATGTTCAATCTGGCAAATTCATACTGATGCGGTTTCTTTTCAAATCCAATATTGTCAATTACCCAGTCATACAGAGGTCTGTGATTTCTGAATTCTATTGAGCAAAGTGAATGTGTAATGCCTTCTGTTGCATCCTGGATTGGATGAGCAAAATCATACATCGGATAAATGCACCATTTATCTCCATGTCTTTGATGTGATACGTGACGGATTCTGTATATAACAGGATCTCTCAAATATGAGTTGTCAGAATTTGGATCAATTTTTGCACGCAATGTTCTTGCACCATCAGGAAACTCACCATTCTTCATTCTCTCAAACAAATCAAGGTTTTCTTCAACTGATCTATCTCTGTATGGAGAAGGCTTTCCAACTTCTGTTCTGCTTGCGCCCTTATAATCAATCAGATCTTCTTTTGACAAGTCACAAACATAAGCTTTGCCGTCTTTTATCAATTTCACAGCATACTCATAACACTTTTCAAAGTAATCGGATCCATAGAAGACTCCTCCGGTTGGTTCTGCGCCCAACCAGCAAAGATCTTCGTAGATACTGTTTACAAACTCTTCACCCTCTTTTACAGGGTTAGTGTCATCATATCTCAGGTTGAATTTGCCACCATACTTCTTTGCAGCTGTTGCATTAATCCATATGGCTTTAGCAGATCCTATATGAAGATAGCCATTTGGTTCAGGTGGAAATCTTGTATGAACCTCATTTACTCTACCTTCTTTGAGATCATCTGCAATAATCTCATCTATAAAATTACCATTAAACTTTTCTACGTTTTCGCTCATATTATTACCTCAGACAGATAGTCTTTTTATTTGTTTGTTCAATCTTTCAACAACTTTATCGTAACCAAGAGTCTTCATAACCTGGTACATATCAGGAGAGTTTTGTTTTCCGGTTATAGCAACTCTTATGAAGCTGCTGATATCTCCAACATGTCCTTTAAATGATTCCGGTGAAGCTTTATATTGCTTTGTCTCTCTTGCAAAACCGAACTTCTCGGACACATCCTTGATTTTCTCAAACCAATCCTGTTGTTCATCATTGTAATCATAAACTTTCAGGTATTGTTCAAGGACATCCTTGATCAGACTATTGTCAAATCTTTCATCATATTCTCCGTTTTCATTGTAATACTCATCAAACATGAATCCGGAATATTCCTGAACTTCACTATAAAGCCCGAAATCTTTTCTAGGCTTAGCAGTTCCTCTTCCTATAGAGAGGAAATTCTTTGTGTAATCAGGATTTTCAGTAAATACTCTATAAAAATCAGGAGAGTAAATCTTTGCCCAATCGCTTGTCTCGTTGTATATCTCTTCAGCGCTCTTTCTGCAAAGAACGTTTTTACAAACATCGTATAGTTTGACTATATCAAATAGTGCACCGGAAACACTCATTTTCTTCAATGAAACTGGGAACTCTGTGATGCTTGCATCAGGGTTTGCCATTCTCCAATCTTCAAAATTGGAATTGAGCAATGTCATCAAATACTCAAGAAGAGCTTCTGATGAATAACCTTCTTTTGTAAAGAATGCTACATCTGCTTCCGGATCTTTTCTCTTTGACAGTTTTCTCTTTGAGTCCGGTCCATCCATCTTAAGCAATGCTGCTGTATGACAATACTTTGGAAGTTTGAATCCAAGAGCATTGAATATCTCAATATGCTTAGGAAGTGACGGCAGCCATTCATCGCCTCTGATTACATGAGTGGTTCCCATTAAGTGGTCGTCAACAGCATGTGCAAAGTGATATGTAGGAATTCCATCTGATTTCAGGAGTACTTCATCGATATTATTTTCAGTAACATCGATTGTTCCCTTAATCATATCTGTAAACTTAAAGTGGTTGGATGGATCACCTGTTGATTTAAGTCTGACAACAAACTCTTTTTTAGCGGCCAAAGCTTCTTTGACTTCTTCAATTGAAGCATTTCTCCATTTTGACCATTCACCGTAAATACCGGGCAACAGTTTTTTCTCTTCCTGTTGTTTTCTTATCTCATCTATTTCTTCAGCAGTCAAAAAGCAAGGATATGCTTTTCCTTCCCTGATCAGCTGCTTAGCAAATGTCTGATAAATCTCAGCTCTTTCGCTTTGTCTGTATGGTCCGTAATTGCCTTTGTCACCGCCAACTACAGCACCTTCATCAAAGTGTATGCCGTAATGGTTAAGGTTTTCTATAAACAATTCTGTGGCGCCTGTAACTTCTCTTTTTGAGTCAGTGTCTTCTATTCTAAGAATAACAACACCATTGGACTGATGAGCTAGTCTCTCGTCTGTCAGACATCCAAACAAACCGCCAACATGCAAAAAGCCAGTTGGACTTGGAGCAAATCTTGTTACTTTTGCTCCTTCAGGAAGTTCTCTTGGCGGATATCTTTTTTCGATATCTTCAGGAGTTGTTTTTATATTTGGCAATACTAATTCAGCAAGTTCGTTATAATTCATAAATATTTCTCCATTTAAACACAGGACCATGCCCCGGATATACTGTTTAATTTTCTAGCAAAGGATATAATTCCATCAAAGAATTTCTTAGTTCAATTGCATTTCCACCATACAAATCCGTTCTGCCGACACCATCTTCCATCAGAGTGTCACCAGTGAAAACAGCATTTGATGAAACTAACACTACTGAGCCTTTTGTATGTCCAGGAGTGTGTACTGTTTTGATGCTTTCACCTGCAAACTCAATTGTACAATCATCATCCATCAGAACACATCTGCTATTGGAAACAATTGTGTCATCCAAAAAATAATTGCTTCCGTTTTTATCTGCATCAGCCAACATTTCAAAGTCTGATTTATGTATGTATACTTTTGCATTAGAGTAATTGACCAATTCGTCAACTCCTCCGATGTGATCAAAGTGTCCATGTGTCAGAACAATCATAGTGACACTGTAACCTTTTGATACGCAATAATCAAAAATGCCTTTTCCGTTATATGCTGGATCTATTACAATTGAATGTTTTGTGTTTTTGTCAGTTAATATGTAACAATTAGTTCCAATAGGTGGAAGGGTCAACCTATCTATTTCAAACATATTTTAGCACCTGCCTGATATTTTTTGAGATCAATTACTTAAGTCGACCAACATTTAGATATATTATCATTATAAAAAAATATAGTCAATACAAACGAATGAGTATTTACCCTAATAAAATGAATTTTTGTAGATAAATTCAAATAAATATGTTAGAATTTAATTTGTAATTAGTTAAATGTGGAGACAAGAATGGCAAAGATTAATGTGGACAACATATTGTTTGACAATGTGACATTAGAAGAAGCGTTGACAATTGCAAAAAATGCGATTCTTCAGAACAAACAAATCAGTGTTTATACTCCCAATCCCGAAATGTGTGAATTGTGCCACAACAATCCTTCACTTCTAAAAGTTTACAACAGTGCCGATTTGGTGCTGCCGGATGGCATAGGAATTATTAAAGCTGCTAAATTGTTAAGTACTCCGCTAAAAGAAAGAGTTGCCGGAGTGGAATTTGCACAGAATCTGATTGCGTTGTGTTCTGAAAATAACAAGAACGTGTATATATTTGGTGGTCGAGAAGGTGTGGCTGAAAAAGCCAAAGAAAATCTAGAGCAGATGTATCCGGGGTTGAATATATGCGGTGTTCATAACGGATATGTAAATAGTCAGCAAGACAATGACTTCGTAGTGAATGATATAAATAACTCAAACGCAGATGTGGTTTTGGTTTGTTTAGGTTTTCCTAAACAAGAACAATGGATTTACGATAACAGATCTGCCCTTTCAAATGTGAAGTTGCTCGCAGGACTTGGCGGCAGCGTAGATATATTTGCAGGAACCGCAAAAAGAGCCCCTAAATTGTTTATTAACCTTCACCTTGAATGGTTTTACCGTCTCTTAAGGAATCCATCCAGAATAAAGCGAATGATGGCTATTCCGAGATTTATGAAAAGAATTAAAAAGCAAGCAAAAGGAAAACAATAAATATAACTTTACAATAACACGCAATTGTTATAAAATATTGCGAATGTGAGGCGAATGATGAACGAAAAAGTGTTAGTGTTGGGCAATAGCTACATGAATCTTGAAATGAAAATCAACAAGATGAAGAGACAAGGAAATGTTGATTTCGGTGGAAATTATAGTTTCCATCCTTACGGCAAAAGTGCTGCCACAGCAATTTCTGTTTCAAAAATGGGTGGCAATTGTATCTTCTGCACGAAACTCTCCGACGACACAAATGGAAACAGATTGAAAGATTATTATTCCAACTGCAACCTTGATTTGATACTTGGTGAGATGACAAAAGATTATCAGACAGGTCAATCAATAACCATTTACGATGACACTGAAGAGTGTTCTCACTACGTATCCAAAGGAGTGAATTCTTCATTTACCAAAGAAGACGTCGATGAAGCATTCTCATATTTGCCAGATCTGTTTATTGTTCCTCAAGAGGAATTGGAGTTTTCAGAATCAAAGAAGGAAGAAGTTGTTTCAGATTCAGTAGATAACCAGATTTTAAACGAAACAATAGACATTAGTTCTCCCGTAGAACAAAATGAAACCATTTCGTCTACTAATTCAAAAGGCATTGTCAGTCTTTCTGCTTACGCATGTGAAACAGCAATGAAACATGACATAGGCCTTGTGGTGGAATATAATTCTGCATCATCAGTACTTCCCTTGTCCCAGTATTCAAATATTAAAATACTTGTGCTGTCAGATGAAACTTTGCATGATTTGACAGGCTTCTATCTTAATTCCAGCGATGCTATTACAAAATCCTTAACAGCTATCAAAGGAATCATCAAAGCTAAATATTATGTTGTTCAGTCTTCTAACAACATGGCTTTTGTTTATGACGGTACAAGTTATCAAAAAATAGGCATTCCAAGTTCTATGATTCCTTCATATAATTCAACTTCGAAGAAGATGAACGAGACATTTGTCGGAGCATTGGTTGCTGATTATCTGGATAACAAAAAAATCACAAGAGCCAGTGTATACGGAATTGTTTCAAGCATATTAACAAAATCAAGAGATGGTGTATTAGAGCACATTCCGACAAGACAAGAGATTGATAACTTCATAGCATCCAATCGCATTGATGTATCCAGGTGGTGACAGAATGAAAAAGCCAAAACTATTAGGTGTTGACTATGGTGACGCCAGAACCGGACTTGCCTATTCAGATGACTTATGGATAACATCTGTTGGTGCCGGAACTTTCAAGTCTTATGACATTGTTAAAACTGCTGTCACTGTTGCTGAAAAAGCAAAAGAAATTGGTGCCGAAATAATAGTAATAGGAAAGCCATTAAACATGGACGGCACTGAAGGCTTCAGAGTTGACAGAGTTTATCAATTTGCCGAAGAATTAAAGAAAGTAACAGATATACCACTTGAGTTTATAGACGAGAGACGAACCACAATTCAGGCATACAACATTCTGGATGAATTGGGGACTTACGGAAAGAAAAGAAAAAATGCAATAGACACTCTTTCTGCTGAGATAATATTGCAATCATATATGGATAAAAACAAAAGAAAATACGAGGAATAAAAATTATGAATCAGAACGAAAAAACAATGGAAAAAATTGTATCTCTTTGTAAAAACAGAGGCTTTATATATGCAGGTTCAGAAATTTACGGCGGACTTGCTAATAGCTGGGATTACGGACCTCTTGGCGTTGAGATGAAGAATAATGTCAAAAAGGCTTGGTGGAAGAAATTCGTTCAGGAAAACAAGTACAATGTTGGTTTGGACTCAGCCATTATAATGAACCGAGAAGTTTGGGTTGCATCAGGTCACGTTGTAAACTTTAACGATCCTTTAATAGACTGTAAAAGCTGTAAAATGAGACATAGAGCTGATAAATTAGTTGAAGCTTGGTGCGAAGAAAACAAAGTTGAATGCAATGTTGAAGCAATGACAAACGATCAACTCTCTGCTTATATCCAGGAGAAAAAAATACCATGTCCGGGATGCGGAAAGTCTGATTTTACTCCTATCAGAAAATTTAACATGATGTTCAAAACATTCCAGGGTGTAACAGAAGATTCTCAGAATGAAGTTTACCTCAGACCGGAAACAGCTCAGGGTATCTTTGTTAACTTCAAAAACGTTCAGAGAACCACAAGAAAGAAAGTTCCTTTCGGAATTGCACAGATAGGTAAATCTTTCAGAAATGAAATCACTCCAGGAAACTTCACATTCAGAATCAGAGAATTTGAACAGATGGAACTTGAATTCTTCTGCAAACCGGGAACAGACCTTGAATGGTTCAGTTATTGGAAAGACTATTGCGCTAACTTCCTCTACTCTCTCGGAATGAAAAAAGAATTCTTGAGACTGAGAGATCATGAAAAAGAAGAATTGGCATTCTATTCAAAAGCAACAACTGACTTTGAATATTTGTTCCCATTCGGTTGGGGAGAACTTTGGGGCGTAGCAGACAGAACGGATTACGATCTGAAACAACATCAGGAACATTCAGGAGAGCCGCTTGAGTATTTCGATGATGCAACAAATGAAAAATATATTCCATATGTCATTGAACCATCTCTTGGCGCAGACCGTGTAATGCTTGCATTCCTTATTGATGCTTATGATGAAGAAACCGTAGGAGAAAACGATGTAAGAACAGTTCTCCGTTTACATCCTTACCTTGCTCCAATTAAAGCAGCTATTCTTCCATTATCCAAGAAACTCAGCGCAAAGGCTCAGGAAATTGCTCAGGATCTTTCAAAGTATTTCAGAGTTGAATACGATGAGACAGGCAGCATCGGAAAACGTTACCGCAGACAGGATGAAATCGGAACACCTTATTGTGTCACAATTGACTTTGAAACTGTCGGAGATGAAACCAAAGAAGGTGACGGTTGTGTAACTGTCCGTGAAAGAGATTCAATGCAGCAAGAAAGAATTAAAATTGAAGACCTCAAGAATTACATTGAATCAAGAATAGATTTCTAAAAACTAGTTATAAAAAAAGCAGCATACCATCCAGTGAAACACACTTTTTGGTATGCTGTATTTTTTGCTGAATTTATCTGATGATATCGTAAACCAGTTTTCTTTCGTCAGTATATTCGTCAGAATATGTTATTGATGACTCGAATTTTTTCTTTGCAACATCCAGCTTTGATTTATCATTTGTGAATAATAAAGCAATAGTGTCGCCTGGGATTACATAATCGCCCAGTTTTTTGATCATTTTAATGCCCGCATCAAAATCTATGCTATCTCCTTTTTTCTCTCTTCCTGCGCCTAAAATGACACTGGTTATACCTATTCCCTCGGTGTCAAATCCGGAGATATATCCGCTTTCAGTTGATTTAACTTCGTAACAGTAATCAGCCTTTCTGAATTTGCTAGTGTTTTCAATATATGATACGTCGCCGCCTTGAGCTATTACCATTTCTTTGAATTTATCCAGTGCTTTTCCATTGGCTAATACTTCTTTGCAATTTTCAAAACACTCATCATGAGACTTGCCCGAGAACAATGACACCATTTCCGATGCAATTGTCAATGCAACATATCTCAGATCTTCCGGGCCTCTGTTATTGAGCACTTCAACTGCTTCAATAATCTCCAGGCTGTTACCTATAGCGCTTCCCAAAGGCTCATTCATGTCTGTTAAAACAGCAGATATGTCTCGGCCTGCAGCCTTACCGACAGCCACCATGCCATGTGCCATTCGTTTTGCACTGTTTAAATCACGTAAGAAAGCTCCGGTACCGACTGTTACATCCAAAACTATGTTCTGAGATCCTGCAGCCAGTTTTTTACTCATGACGCTAGATATGATCAATGGAATGCATCCAACGGTTGCAGTAACGTCTCTGATTGCATATATCTTTTTATCCGCGGGTGCCATGTTGCCCGTTTGACCAACTATAGCTATACCATGCTTTCTTGCATTGTCCATGAATTCATATGGATATAGTTCTGTTCTGAAACCCGGAATTGATTCCAACTTATCAACAGTACCACCAGTATGACCTAAACCTCTTCCTGACATTTTTGCAACAGTTCCACCGAGAGCTGAAGCAATAGGAACGACAATTAATGAAACTTTATCACCAACACCACCTGTACTATGTTTATCAACAGTGTTTGGCAAAGATGATAAGTCAAGGACATCTCCTGAGTGTTCCATCTCAATAGTTAAATCTATTGTTTCATGTTCACTCATACCATTCAGATATATAGCCATAAGAAGAGCCGAAGCCTGATAATCCGGTATTTCTCCGGAAACAAGATTCTTTACAAAATATGCTATCTCTTCTTTAGTTAATTCTTTACCATCTCTTTTGTTAGAGATAATATCATACATTCTCATAGTAGAACACCTAATTAAATAAGATTGTTTTCTTTAACTATTTTAACTATTCTGCTAGTTCCCAATCTTGATGCTCCGAGCTTAATGAATTCTTCAGCATCAGCAATTGTTTTAATACCGCCTGCGGCTTTAATTTTTACATTCTTTCCAACATGTTCTGCAAAAATCTTTACGTCTTCAGGAGTAGCTCCGTTTGTTGAAAAACCAGTGCTTGTTTTTATGTAATCAGCACCTGCATTTGTAACTATTTCGCACATCTTTATTTTTTCTTCAGTAGTCAAAAGACATGTTTCAATTATTACTTTAAGAATCTTATCTCCGCACGCTTCTTTAAGCTGTCTTATTTCATCCTCTACGAACTTGTAATTCTTTTCTTTGAGCATTCCTATATTGATAACCATGTCTATCTCATCAGCACCATTATCAATTGCCTCTTTTGTCTCAAACACTTTAGAAGCAGTGGTGGAATAACCATTTGGGAAACCAACAACAGTACATATTTTCATGTTGTCCTTGAGATACTCTTTAGCTCTCTTCACATAACAACATGGAATACAAACTGAAGCTGTTTTATATTTGACTGCGTCATCGAAAAGTTTTACATATTCTTCCCAAGGCGCATCTACTTTAAGTAAAGTGTGATCAACTTTAGATAATATTTCTTTTATATCCATTATATTATTCCCCTTTGTTATTTTTTGCTTTGCTCTTTATTAACATAATAACCGATGGCACAATGGAAATCAATCCAACAATACCGGCAAACAAGAAAATATAGTTTGGCGGAAGCGGAGACAATTCTTTTGTCAAAGAATCAACATATGTAGCATTTGACATATTGCGTACAATTAATTCTCCTATAACTGGACCTGTACACATTGGTATCGCCACTTGGAAAATCATTCTCAGTCCTTGATAACTGCCCTCTTGTCCATGAGGAGTATACTCTCTTATCAGAGCATTAAGTGTTGAACTCTGAGACATATATCCAGACATCATTATTGTTGCGAATAAAATGAACAACAACAGATTTCCTTTTTGCACAAAGAACAACAAAATACAACCAACTCCGAATAACAATGCAGTCGGGATTAACATTTTCATTATTCCTATCTTATTCTGAATGAATCCGAGGATGATTGTGACAACTGCTCCGATTATCAGTGCAATTCCAAGAGCGAGAATAAATTCAAATCCTGTAATTTCCATTGTATATTGAACATAGATCATCAAATAAGGCATAAAGATGTTTGATGCAATGCAATATATAAGAAAAGCGATTAAACCTATGTAGAGAGTCGGATTGGATTTAATATTCTTAGGCAAGAATCCACTGATTAACCTCTCCCAGAATCCGGTCTTGTCTGTTTCTTTCTTTTCTTCTTTAGGAATGATAAAGAATCCAAGAATACCGGCAACAAGTGTTATACCGCCGATTATATAGAAAAACAAATTCCAATTTCCGTTTTCTGTAAGAGGATTCAGCAATCCGAATACGATTAACATAGACAGAATGGGAAATGTTGCCAATACTCCCTGAACCTTGCTGACATTGCTCGAATCAGTTGTTTCTGTAACATAAGCATTAAAAGCTGCATCGTTAGAAGTTGAACCGAAGAATGTCATAATGCAGTCAAGAACTATGACCAATACGGCAGCGGTTTTAGCTGCGCTCAAAGCTTCTAAGCCAAAAAGACTTTGAATGGATGTAACATTTATAAAGCCAAAAGCAAGTGTGGATATACCCCAAAGAACATAACCAACTGAAATGAAGTATTTTCTCTTACCAATTCTATCACTTAAAGTACCGAGCAGGATGGTTGTCAAAACCGCCACTATGGCACTTGCTGCATTGGTGATTGATATATATGAGGAATAAGACTCACCTACACCAAATGAGAAAATATATGTATTCAGATACATGTTCTCAATAACCCAAGCTATTTGGCCAATTAATCCAATGATTATATAGACCATCCATTGTCTGACAGAAACCTTTTTATTCATTTCCAATCCTCCTTTCAAATGTTTCATAAATGGAGCTGTTAATAAGATTCCAGATTACTTTGTCTATTTTCAACTTTCTGTCAATAGTAAACACTCCGTTAATCTCTTCTTCCACATCAGTTAGTTGTGTAAATATGGCTACTGAAAGACCTTCTTTTTTTATCATAGGCAATACTTGATTGTTGTAGAGATTAAATGTAGCCTCAGCCAATTTTTCAGCACTGTTATACACGTTATATCCGAAGATTTTACCCTTGTTTTCCGAATTGTATTTATACGAATAACCACCAAATTCCGTAAGAGCCAAAATTCTATTATGGTCATTCTTCATGTTGACTTTTCTTATATAGATATGCTTGCTGGAGTAGTCGCCTTTTCCCGTATCAACCCAACCCGAAGCATTGTCAAAAAGCCTTGTGGAATCTAGTTCTTTTAATACAGAAGCAACATATAGAGAATCGAATTGTCCCCAGCCTTCATTAAAGACAGTCCAAGTGCAAATTGACACCACGTTATACAATTGTTTTATCGTTTCTTTTGCCTCATTTATGAAGACTTCTTTTGATTCTTTGCTTCTGTGAGTCTTCTTGTCATTTGTGTCATCAAATTGAAGTGCTTTAAACGCACCAAGAACGATTCTTAAAGGACTATACGGCATTCCTCCATTGACCATATCCTGCCACACCAAAATGCCAAGTATGTCACAATAGTAATACCATATCATGGGTTCTACTTTAATATGTTTTCTGAGCATATTAAAACCCAATTCCTTCACACTTTTCAATTCGTAATACAATTCTCTGTTCGATTTGCATGTGTAAATCCCATCTTCAAAATATCCTTGATCCAACAACCCATTCTGAAAAATAGGCTTGTCGTTCAATGCAAAATATACATTGTTGCCAATTGTCTTCTTTGAAAAGCTTCTTTTGCCGAAATATGACTCTACTGTATCCAGACCATATTCAAAAACTATCTTGTATATTTCCGGGCAAGATGTAGACCACTCTTTTAGGTTTGATATATCTATACTGATATCTGTTACTTTGTATTTTCCTTCGGACACAACACTGTCATCATCAATTATTCTGACAATGACATCCTCAGTTGAACCGGTGTTGTTTAGTTTTATATCCAGTGTTTTTCTGTCCTGAGAAATGCTGTACTCAACACTGTCTATATATTCGCTTGGTACTGATTCAAGCCAAATTGATTGCCAAATACCGCTGATAGGGGTATACCAAATACCTCCATTTTTATATTTTTGCTTTCCTCTTCCGTATAACGGAGTATCTGCATCATCAATAACTTTGATAATCAATTCGTTATTGTCCTGTAGATAATTGCTTATCTCAAAAGAAAAAGAATTGTATCCGCCATAGTGCTTTCCAACGCAATTTCCGTTCAAGTATACTTCAGTAATTTGGTCACACGCTCCTATGTTTATAAAGACTCTATCCTTTACAAAACCATCATCAAGCGTAAAACTCTTTTTATACCAAAGTACTTCATCTTTTTGTAAAACATGATTCACTTCAGACAGACTTGACTCGGGCGAATATGGAACAAGTATTTTTTTGTCAAAAGAAGGTTTTTCACTGCCTTTTGTTATATCGCAATAAAAATATCCGTTCAGCGGATAATAACTATCCCTTTTGAATTGAGGCCTGGGATATTCAGCTAATGGAATTGATGAATTGTCTATAAAAACTGGATTTATTATCACCATTATTTCCTCCAAGGACAAATCATATTATACATAAATTATATCATAATAATAGATGTCAAACAATGAAAAAGCCTACGATAAACTCGTATCGTTTTTTAGCATTACTTTAAGTTTACAAAAAACTTTTCGGCTTTTTTAAGTAACTTTTTTGTATCATCAAAAGAAATGATCTTTAAAGCCTCTTTGACGCTCATTATTTTAATATCGGATATTTCACTTTCCTGTTTTTTCAGGTCTGATTTGTCAATTGTACCCACAAAGAACACAACCGTTTTGTTTGCTTCATACTCGGGCATGTAATAGGATATTTCTTCTCTGAAACCATTGATTATACTTGCTTTAGTATTTGTTTCTTCAAAGCATTCTCTGAGAGCTGTTTCTTCTTCACTCTCGTTATTCTCAACGTGACCTTTAGGAAAGCCTATAACTCCGTTATTTTGCTTGACTATAAGCACTGACACTTTCTTTTCATTTGCTATAAAAGGAATAATTCCACAAGATTTTTCGTGTTTCATCGCAATTCTCTCAAAAAAAAATATAAAAAAAACAGCTTAATCCAATCGGTTAAGCCGTAATTCATTGGCAGGGGTAGTAAGATTCGAACTCACGACACGCGGTTTTGGAGACCGCTGCTCTACCAACTGAGCTATGCCCCTATAATGGTGGGCCTTTAGGGACTCGAACCCCAGACCAACCGGTTATGAGCCGGTTGCTCTAACCAACTGAGCTAAAGGCCCGTTCGCAGAACGCTACTTATTTTAACATTAACCAATTTCAATGTCAACACTTTTATATCAATAATTTAATATATGCTTTATTAATGTGAAATACCTTACAATATGGGCAAATACAGCTGTTTGCCCAAGTATTAAACAGATGATGTGATTTGTCTATTATACTATCTTTTACGATGACTATATAATCACATTCAAGGTGGTGAATATATGAGAAAAGATGGAAAAATAGTTAAGAATGTTGATCCTATGTATTCTTTGGCAGCATATTTTATGCAAGAAAGATATGATGCCCAGAATATGATAACTGTTAAGGTTCCCTATGATCCAATACATGATTACGTTATAGAAGCCAGAAAAAAAGGATACAAATTGAGTCATTTATCTGTGGTTACAGCAGCCTTAATCAGAGGAATAGCTGAATACCCGAAACTCAATAGATTTGTTGTCCATAACAGAATATATGCAAGAAATGAAGTCTCAGTAGGAATGGTTGTTCTTCGTCCCGGAGATGACGCAGATCCTTCTATGAGCAAAATGAAATTTGACTTATTTGACACTGTCTTTGATGTCAATGAAAAGATGACAAATTATATTGAAGAAAACAATAAAGCTACATCAAATAATGATTCAGATAAGTTGTTTAAAAAACTAGTCGGAATGTCGTTTCTTGTAAGGCCACTTATGGCATTATTCAGATTCTTAGACAGACACGGATTGTTGCCGAAAGCAGTCATCGATTTGTCTCCTTTCCACAACTCTTTCACAATAACAAACTTAGCAAGTATAAGAACAAATCACATTTATCACCATGTTTACGGATTTGGAACAACAAGTATGCTTGTATCTATGGGAGTTAATGTCGAAGAGCCGTATCAGGATGGAGACCAGGTAAAACTTAAGAAAATGATTCCTTTGGGAATAGTTATGGATGAAAGAATTGCATCAGGTTGTTATTATGCTCATGCATTTGACAAAATATCTAAATACCTGAAGAATCCTGAACTGTTGGAGTCTCCTCCGGAGGATGTCAAAGTTGACTATGAATTTGAAGGGTTGTCTTCTCACTTCAAAAAAGAAAAAAAGAGCAAAAAGTAAAACAAAATGCGTATCGATGAGATACGCACTTTTTTTGTCATTCTTGATATGGAATACCGTCCCTCATATGAGGATAGTGAGATGCCGGACAACATTTAATAACATCATCAAATTCCAGTTTAAACACTGTAATTCCAAGTGTTTTATCTATGGGTTCCTTTGGAAGATCATACATTACATATCTATGATTCTCTTTTCTGAATTTGATTTCACTGTTGTCGCTGACGCATGTGATTTTTGTCGGTGGATTTATATATCCGCCGATTATTATCTCACCATTATTCGGCCAAATGAAGTTGTATAAGTAAACGTTTTTGCCTGTTGAATCACAAGAAGCAAATGTTACTCCGTTTCCGCATGCAGTTGTCTTGATATTTCTTACATTATCTCCATATATTGCGCTGCCATTGAGTTCAAGCCATTTGCCAACTTTTTCGATTTCATTCTTGTCATCTTCCGGTAAAGAACCATCAGGTCTTGGACCGATATTCAATAGGAAGTTTCCTCCCTTTTTTGTACATATCGTCATCATTCTGACAATCTGCTGAGCTGAATAGTTATAGTTCTTTGCCTGTTCTTCATTAATGAATCCCCAAGAAATCTTGTTGAATGTCATACAAGCTTCAAAATATCCTTCCGGATCATCAGGCTTTGGATCATTTGACTCTTCTGGGGTGAAGAAGTCTTCAGGCATTTTGCTTCTGTTATTTATCAACAAATCAGGCTGCAGCTGACGCAGCTTATAGTTTCTGTTAACGGAATCCCAAAGAGTTGATGTCTTGAATGGATATGGCATATCATACCAGAGAATGTCTATTTTTCCGTAGTTTGACAACAGTTCAACATTCAAGTCTTCTATATACTTTAAAAATCTCTTTCTAGCCTCTTCATCAGTTGCACATTTCCATCCATCAGGATGATGCCAGTCCATGAGTGAAGAATAAAGACCGATCTTCAAGCCATATTTTCTGCAAGAAGCTACAAATTCAGCTACAAGATCCCTACCTGTGTAGTTATATAGATTATATGGGTTTGCATCACTTTTCCATAACGAAAATCCATCATGGTGTCTTGTTGTCATGATAGCATACTTTGCACCGGCATTTTTAGCTGTCTGACACCACAAGTCTGTGCAATTCTCTTTCGGCTTGAACTCTTTTGCAAGCTTTTCATAGTCGCTGATGTCCATGTTCTGATTGAACATTGCCCACTCGCCCATACCTGGAACGCTGTATAGTCCGTAATGGATGAACATTCCAAACCTTGCATCTTTAAACCAAGACAGTCTTTGTTTTCTTGTTTTTGATGTAAAAACATCATATTCTTCTCTGGAAATCATTAGACAATCCTTTCAAATTCATTAAAAAGACAACTCTACTTTACCTTTTGTTACTCCGTATACTTTTACAAATCCATCAGCATAATCAAATGAAGCGGTTTTTCCATTTACGGTTACTTTAGATGGTTTTGTTTGAGCAAATACATCTAGTCTGTATTCTCTGTCATTTATCATACCTTCAAATGAGCCTGTGCGCTCACCCACATCAACAGTAACGGTCTTATTGTTCTGAGCTACACTTATAACAGTTTCTGCTCGTTTGCCATTATTGAATTCAAGTGATACACCGTCATCCTCATAGAATGTATAACAGCCATTTCCTGGATAAATCTCAAGGGTTATATCCTTATGATCCTTACAATCTGTGTATTGTCTTGGTTCTTCGGTTGGGATTATTGCTCCTTCCTTAACGAACAAAACACCACCCTGGAGATCAGAAAACTGTGAAGCAACATCAAGATACTGACCGCCTTTAAATACTTCCTTAGTCCAGTAGTTAATCCACTTGCTGCCTTTAGGAAGATAAATCTTATCTGAGAAGGCACCGACAAGAAGACTGTTACCAAACATGTATTCGTATACAGTGTCCTGAACTTCGTCATCTTCATACATGAAAGGCATAGCTCTGCATTCTGGCATACCTGTCATATTTGTCTCAATAGCTGTTGAATAGATGTAAGGAAGCAATCTATATCTGAGTTTATCATAGAAGACAAAAGTGTTTTGTAATTCCTCTCCTACCCACCAAGGATGGCAGAAACCTGCCCAGCTGTTTAATTGAATCCATGCTGTAAAGAAACAATAGTGGATAGTATGCTTAGCAAAAATATCCATATCGCAAGTGATTGTCGGAACACCTGAAAGTCCGCAGTTCAGAATCCATGCTAATGTCTTAAGTCTGCCGCCTGAATCACCAGTTGTAAATGCAGAATAAGCGCCTGCACTTGTATATCCGCCGCAATAGTGGTGCATCGGTCTCATGTTATTGTATCCGGCACCGCCCTGATACATATCTTTAACAAGCAGTGTCTGCTGCAGGTTATGCATTTCGGATTCATCTTTTCCGTTTGCATAAACTCTCTTCTCATCTACTGCATCAACTACGTGACATGGGTCAACTTTGAATGAAGCAGCTCCATCTTTTCTGAAATTGACAAGATGCTCATACCACTCAGGGATAGTAGGATCTACTTCATTTCCTAATTTCCGTTCTTCAAATGCTGTGAAATCATGTTTGCAGCACAACCACAACTGAAGTTTATATCCAAATCTGTTCAAAGTGGAAATAAATCCCGAACGATATGGTTTGCTCATCCAATCACAAATATAAAAACGTTCTACGTTCCATTTCTTTTCCATCGAGAAGTCATATCTCTTTGACATCCAACCTGGTTCAAGACTGATCATATCACATGGAATATTCAGCTCTCTGAATTTAGCTGCATCATCCATGACATTGAATTGGTTAGCTTTATCCTGCTCGACAAATGTAAGTCCATATGCCCATTTCGGAAGAAGAATCGGTCTTCCGGTCAAATAGGTATATCTTTCTTCAATTTCAGCCAAATTGTTTCCTGCGAATACAAAGAAATCCAATTCTCCGTTTGGCAAATACCAGCAGACTTCGTCATTTTTCTTATTACATACATCTATTCCATGCCAAAACGTCGATGTGCATAAAATGCCATAACCGGCCTTTGTCATGAAGAAAGGAATCGGGATTTCATAATCCTGATATACAACACGCATCAAATAGGTTTTTCCGTTGATGATAAGCCTGTCTACATTGCTTTCGCCAAGACCATAGAACTTTTCATTTTCAGTCTTTAATGTGACATACTTTGGATCAACTTGGAAATCTTTAAGAGTTTGCTTCCAGACTTCTTCATCGCCTATTATCTGCTTTCTTTCAGGTCTCATATCCTTCAGAGTATTGTTGAAATATGTTTTGACAGAATCAACATCTCTTTGGTTAAAATCAAATGATCTGACAAATATATCAGAACTGATTGTGACTGTTCCATCAGAATGTGCAACAACTGACAAATTGCCGGCCTTAACGCCATCATTTGTAACAACTCCGCATTCATCTGCTTGTTTCCAAACGCCATATTTTTCAAAATATGTTGGTTCGAAATCTTTTCCCACTCTTATTCGAACTATATTGTCCGAGTAGGTTGACAATTGTATTTTCTTGTCATTGAAATCGATGATTTTGCTTACCATTTTTGTCTCCTATTATTGTTGTTGTAATTTTATATTCTTGTTTACGTTGTAAAATGCATTTTTGGTAATTGAAAAAATACCGGAAGACAGAGGCTTTATGACAAACACTTTGCCTTTTTCGTTATTTAACAATTCTCTTTGTTCATTTTCAAAAAGAATTCTGTATTCATCATCACTTACATTTACAAGTAAAATGATGGTTTCATTTTTGTCTTTTCTCTCAATACACAAAATGTCCTTATCTATGTGAACAATTTTGTACAGTCCATGTTCGAACACTTTATGCTTGTTTCGAATTGTGCCTAGTTTCTTGAAGAAATCTATCATTGTCGGGTTTTCTCTACCCCATGGATACGGACGTCTGTTAAACGGGTCTGCATATCCTTCCATTCCAGTTTCGTCACCATAATATAAACAAGGAACTCCCGGCAACATATATGCAATGACATATGCAAGTTCTGACATTTTGATTCCTTTTTCTTTGAGTTCACTTGGCATATTGTATGTGGCCTGTTCATCTTTGGTCAGATTCTTGCTGTCAACCGAAGCCAGCATAGTACATATTCTTTCGGTATCGTGAGTTCCGACAATGTTCATTAACATATTTGATATATACGGCGGATAAGACTCATATATATCCACGGAATTCTTTAAAAAGGCCAAATAGTCCTTATCTTTAACGTAGGATATGATAGCCTTTCTCATTGGATAATTCATTACTGAATCAAGCTCATACCCTCTGAAGTACTTTCTTTGAACGCCATATGATTCTTTTGTGACGGCATTTTCCCATACTTCACCTATGACAATTGCATTCTTGTTTTCATCAAGAACTGTGGTTTTCAGTTCTTTCAAAAAATCATCTGACAACTCATCGGCAACATCAAGCCTCCAGCCTGATATTCCCATTTTGATATACTTTCTGACTATTCCGTCTTTTCCAAATAAAAAGTCTTTGTAAGAGGGTGTATCACTCATTACCCTAGGTAATATGTCG
>JAEEKG010000008.1 GCA_016282315.1 Clostridiales bacterium
ACAATCCAAAGACCTTTAATGAAAAAATTCAGTGGTTAAAACTATATGATTCAACACCTATTAAAACACGCTTAGCAGATAAATATCTTGTACGTGATTGGGTTAAAGAAAAAGTTGGAGAAAATCATTTAGTACCATTGCTCGGAGTATGGGACAAATTTGATGATATCGATTTTGATAAATTGCCAGATAAGTTTGTTCTCAAAGCAAACCACGGAAGCGGATGGAACATTATAGTTACGGATAAATCTTCACTTGACAAAGTCAAAGCAAAAGAAGACATGGATAAATGGCTTAACAAAAATTATGCCTTCCAGCCTGGACTAGAACTTCACTATATGAACATCCCTCCTAAAGTTATAGCAGAGCAATATATTGAAAACGCAGATGGCTTGGTTGATTACCGCTTCTATTGCTTCAATGGAAAACCCGAACAGGTTTGGGTAGACATTTTCAGCGGAACACCGAATCATCTCAGGAATATATTCGATATGGACTGGAATCTGCTCGATTTAAAATGCAAATGGCCGCAAGCAGGAAAGAAGCTGGAGAAAAAGCCTCATTGCTTTGATGAAATGAAAGATATTGCGATTAAGCTAAGCGAGGGTTTTGCTTTTGTTAGGGTAGACTTTTTTGAAATAGACAATCATGTTTATGTTGGAGAGATGACTTTTACTCCAATGAAAGGAATTGAATTATTCTATCCTAAACAGTGGAACCTGATACTCGGTGAAAAAATAATTCTCCCCGAAAAAAGCCCAATGCCGAAAAGAGAGAAAGCACAAACTAACTGAATCGGAGTGCAAATATGCAAAAAATATCAATACTTATCCCTATTTACAATGTTGAGCAATACTTGCGAGAGTGTCTAGACAGCGTTGTAAATCAAAAACTAAAGGAAATAGAAATAATATGCATTAACGACGGATCAACAGATTCTTCTCTTGACATAATAAAAGAGTATGCTGAAAGAGATTCAAGAATCGTCGTCATTACTGGACCAAACGGCGGATACGGAAAAGCCATGAATAAGGGTCTTGATGCAGCCACTTCAGAGTATATCGGAATAGTTGAACCAGATGATTATGTCTCAGACAACATGTTTCCGGATTTATATGATATAGCAAAGAAGAACGATCTGGATTTGGTAAAAGCAGATTTTTACAAATTCAAAACAAATAACGGAACAAAGGAAAAAACAGTAATGCCTCTGGATAAAACCGGGACACATTACAATGTTGTTTTTGATCCTTCTCACACTCCTGAAGCTGTATATTTCACATTGAATACCTGGACAGGAATATATAAAAGAGACTTCATTGAAAAATATCACATCAGACACAATGAAACTCCCGGTGCTTCATTTCAGGACAACGGATTCTTCTTTCAGACATTCATTTACGGCCAAAGAGCCATGATTGTAGACACGCCATACTATCTGAAAAGAATCGACAATCCAAATTCTTCAGTATATAACCGCGACAAAGTATATACGATGAGTATAGAAATGGACTGGGTAATGGATATCCTCAAGAGAGATCCTGAAATCTGGGAGAGATTCAAGTATATGTATTGGTGGAGAAAATTCCAGAATTATATGTTCAGGTACAATGTTCTGGATAAATCTTTCAAACAAGAGTTTATGAACAGATTCTGCATGGAGTTCAAGTGGGCAAAACTCAGAGGAGAACTGGACTTCAATGTATTTGAACCAAGTCAGCGTGCCACTCTTGAAGAAATGATTACACTGGCGGACAAGTATTATTTTAGACACAATCTGAGCGTAAGTTGGAAGATTAAGAAGTTAATTCCGAAAACAATTAAAGATTTTTTAAAGAAATTGTTATGGGGGAAAGAATATGGAAACAAAAAATCATGAAATATCCGTAATTATTCCCGTATACAATTCCGAAAAGTATCTTAGACAATGTTTAGATTCCATAGTAAATCAGACATTTAAGGATTTGGAAATAATATGTGTAAATGACGGTTCAACAGACTCTTCCCTTCAGATATTACAAGAATATGCTTCAAAAGATGACAGGTTTGTTGTTATAAACCAAGAAAACGGAGGAGCCGGAAAAGCAAGAAACACCGGTCTTCAGTCTGCAACGGGCAAATATTTGTCTTTTCTTGATTCAGATGACTTTTTTGAGCCCACTATGCTCCAAAAAGCACATGAGAAAATAGAAAAAGATAATTCGGATTTTGTGGTATATAACTCAGACCAATATGTAACTGAAAAGAATGATTATGTAAGTGCAGTATGCGGCATAAGGCCTACCGCAATCCCACCTTATATGCCTTTCTCCTACAGACGTTTGACGGAAAACATATTTAAAGCATTTGTGGGATGGGCATGGGATAAACTTTACAGAAAAAGTTTTGTAGATGAACACAAATTGTATTTCCAGGAGCAAAGAACATCAAACGACATGCTGTTTGTTTTTTCTGCGCTTATAGTTGCAAAAAGAATATCTGTAATTTATGAAGTTCTGGCTCACCAGAGACGAGATGCCGAAGGTTCTTTGTCTAAAACAAGGGAAAAATCATGGTTCTGTTTCTATGATGCTCTCATTGCTTTGAAAGACAGAATAGAAAAAGAAGGACTTTATTGGGAACTTGAAAAAGATTTCATAAATTATGCTCTTCACTTTACAATGTGGAACTATGAGACATTGGCAGAACCGACTAAGTCTAAACTAAAAGAAAAACTTAGAACCGAATGGTTTGATAATCTTGGAATAACAGGTAAACCTGAAGACTATTTTTACAACAGTTTTGAGTACCACGAATATTTGGATATAGTAAAATAACAATAGATTGGGGGTGGAAAGTGTGTCAGATATAAAGATATATGTTTGTTGTCATAAGCCTTTTACTGTACCGCAATGCGACATTCTTGTTCCAATGCAGGTTGGGGCAGCTCTGGCTGAAAACCATTTTAATGGATTTATTTATGATGACACACTTGATAATATTTCCCAAAAGAATAAGTCTTATTGCGAACTGACAGCACTGTATTGGATGTGGAAAAATACAAGCCACGACTACTATGGCCTGTTTCATTACAGAAGGTATTTATATCCTGATTTAAAAGAAAAACTTCCATACACTTTATCTAACAAAAAGAGTACGGAAGAACTTGAAAAACTCGGATATGGCAATTTCAAAGAGTTCATTTCTCAATATGACATGATTATGCCGAAAGGCGAAAACATGCATGTTTCAGTCAGAAATCACTACAAGAATGCTCCCTTTCACCACATCGAAGATCTTGAGTTGACGGAAAAAATAATAGATGAGTATTATCCAGATTATTCTAACGCTAAAGATGAGTACTTGTCTCAACAATCCATATATTTCGGTAATATATTCATAATGAAAAAAGAAGTGTTTATGGATTATTGCAATTTCCTGTTTTCTGTTTTGGAAAAATTTGATGGCAAATCAGATAGCTCTTCATATGGTGAACAAGAAAAAAGAGTTGACGGATACCTTGGAGAAAGACTATTAGGTATATACTACACAAAAAGAAAAAATGAACTCAAAACAATAGAAATACCAAGAGTCCATTTTCAATCAGGAAGCAGCTATATAAAACAAAAAGCGCTCAATACCATACTTCCTCCCGGAAGTGAAATACGCGCAAAATTCAAAAAAATCAAAAATGGTTGAGGACAAAATGCATTACGATTATTTAATAGTCGGTGCCGGGCTATACGGAGCTGTTTGTGCACATGAATTGACTAAAACCGGAAAAAAAGTATTGGTTGTCGAAAAGAGACCTCATATTGGCGGAAATTGCTATACAGAAAATGTTGAAGGCATTAATGTTCACACATATGGGCCTCACATTTTTCACACAAACAGTGACATTGTTTGGAATTATGTTAACCAATTTGCCTCATTCAACGATTTTGTAAACAGACCCAAGGCTAATTTCAAAGGTGAAATCTATTCCCTTCCGTTTAACATGTACACATTCGAAAAAATGTGGGGTGTTAAAACTGGTGAAGAGGCAAAAGCAATTATTGAAACTCAAAAAAATCAGGCTGGAATAAAAGAACCATCTAATCTAGAAGAACAGGCAATCAGCCTTGTCGGAAAAGATATTTATGAAAAACTTGTAAAAGGATATACCGAAAAACAATGGGGTAGAGATTGTAAAGAATTGCCTCCTTCAATCATAAAGAGACTTCCTGTAAGATTTGAATATAACGACAATTATTTTGATGCAAAATATCAAGGAATTCCGATAGGCGGGTATACTGCCTTAATTAAGAAAATGCTCGGTGGAGCCGAAGTGTTGCTCAATACAGATTATTTATCTGAAAGAGATGCCTTAGATAAAATGGCAGACAAAATCATTTATACCGGTTCAATTGATTCGTTCTTTGATTACAGCGAAGGTCGTTTGGAATACAGGACGGTAAGATTTGAAACGGAAATTCTTGATGTAAAAGATTACCAAGGTAACGCTGTCATTAACTATACTGACAGAGAAACACCTTATACAAGAATAATCGAGCATAAGCACTTTGAATTTGGTCAGCAAGAAAAAACAGTTGTATCCAAAGAATACAGCATGAATTACTCAATTGACAGCGAACCATATTATCCGATAAATGACAGCAAAAACAACCAGTGTTATATGAAATATAAGGATCTGGCTGAAAAGCAAGGCAAAGTAATATTCGGAGGCAGGCTCGGTGAATACAAATATTACAACATGGATGACGTCATTGAGTCGGCTCTCAATATGATCAAGACAATAATCAAATAGTGCAATAATCCCACGGTTTTTGGCCGTGGGATTTATAGTTATTATTTGAAGAATGTTTCAGTATCTATATTCTTGTATCCTCCAAAACTACCTGGACAAGCAAATATTTCTTGAGCAAGTTCTTTTCCGAGGAATGCTTTTGTTATCTCATTTAATTTTTGTGTAATGTCAATGTCCTGGAATTTGTCCGGATATACTACTTTAGCTACATACCAGGCATTAGCTAGAGCCAGTTCGTAGTTAGTATAGTAAGCGTTGTATGCTATCTGAATATAAACATTTCCATCATTCCAAGCTTTGCATGTATCAAACATTGTGTTGTCCTGTGTATATAAAGGTTTGATGTTCTTTACAGCAGCTGTATCTATAAACATTATGTCTATCTTGTCGCTCAATGAAACAAATTTTTCTTCTTCGATAGCACCTATTCCCTTTATTCCGAGGCCCGAAACAACATTTTTAATATTTGCAATTTCAAATGGTTTAAACACTTCAGCTGTCATAAGGTGATTTGTTGTTCCCCAGTTTCCAAGTCCGCAAATATATACTGACGGTTTTTGGTCTTCAGGAATATCTTTTGTTCTGTTCTGAAGGTCTGTTGTCTCTTTGTTTATGAAATCTACAAGTGTTTTTGCTTTGCTCTCTTTGTCGAAAATCTGTCCAAGCAGATTCATGCTCTGTTTGAATTCATCAGCAAATACTCCGTTTGATCCGGACTTCAGAGTGATAACCGGAACACCGAGCTGCTGTTGAAGAGCATTTTCTTTGTCCACATCCTCATATTCAGATATAACTATGTCAGGATTACATGACAATATTTTTTCAGCTTCAGCTGTCTGAGCATTAGGTCCGCCTACTCCGCATGAAGCCAGAGTTTTGAATTTTTCTCCAAATGCCAATACATAAGGTCTTGCTACAGAATCAAACATTTTCGGTCTTTCGGATAAAGATGTGTTGTCTATATCTTCTACACCGCACAGAATGTTAACGTCGCCTATGTATGAATACATTCTCAGTGCTCCTGCTCCGATGCATACTACTTTTTTATAGCTGCCGGGAACAACTGTGACTTCACGTCCTATCATATCTTTTACTATTGTTTCTTTACCTGATTTATTCTCGCTCTGAGCACATGATGCTATTACAAAGACCATGCACAAAACAAGCAATAGCGATACCACTTTTTTCATTTTCTTTCTCCTCCTGCAATCATAAGTTGATTATCTATTTTTAATATTTTTACTTTCACACCGAATATGTCTTCAATTATTTCTTCACTGAAAACATCTTTTTCCCCTGTATATTTAATAATTCCGTCTTTCATAAAGAAGAAATTATCTCCTATCTCTAGAGCTTCATTCAAATTGTGTAATGAGCACAAAACCGTTATGTTCAATTCTTTTGACAATCTTTTTATTAGTTCTATTAATAATCTTTCGTTTGCCAAATCCAGATTGCCTGTAGGCTCATCAAATACAATTAACTTGGGTTTTCCTGCAATTGCTCTTGCAATGGCAACTTTTTGTTTTTCTCCTCCGGATAACTGCTCAGACAAGCGGTCGACAAGACTTTCCAAACCCATTTCTTTTATTGCTCTTTCAACTTCAATCCTGTCTTCTTGCCCTTCATTAAAATCGAAATAAGCAATTCTTCCCGTCATGATGGTTTCATATACAGTTAAATCCCCAAACGAAATGTTCTGAGGAACATAAGATACAATTTTTGCCCTTTCTTTTCTGCTGAGATCAAGAATTGAAAAAGAATTGATGCAAATATCTCCACTGCTAGGCTTTTCTATGCCTAATATGGTTTTGAACAGTGTTGTCTTTCCTGCTCCGTTTCCGCCTAATATGACACCTACTTTTCCTTTTTCAAGCGACATATTAATCCCATTTAAAACAATCGGAGATTTTTTATCATAGCTGAATCTTACATCTTTAATTTCAAGCATGGCTGTTCCTCCTGCTCAACAAAAGAATCAAAAAGAACGGTGCGCCTAAAAGTGCTGTGACAGCGCCAACGGGAAGAGCCGATCCATTTCCAATAGATCTTGAAACAGTATCTGCAATCAGCATCAATAAGCTCCCAATGAGAGCTGTTGCCGGCAAAGAATGCTTGTGATTTTGTCCTATGATTTTTTTTGCAACATGAGGACAAATAATGCCTACAAAACCGATTATTCCCATAAAAGATACGCACAGCGATGTGAGCAATGATGCAAAAATCAATGATACAATCCTCAGAACTTTAACATTGATTCCCAAACTCATGGCGGTTTGCTCACCTGACAATAATCCATTGTATTTCCAGCTCATAAGACCGAAATATATTAGAGAGATAATCAAAACTATTCCCATTATTATATCTGTCTCATATGTTGCCCTG
>JAEEKG010000054.1 GCA_016282315.1 Clostridiales bacterium
AATTGCTGTCCGTCAAGTGTTACAATGCTGGTTTCACCTGCAGCCTGAGCCGGAACTGTTATAACTACAGAAATCGAAACAAAGCAAATAATGCATAGTATTAGCGATGCAATTCTTTTTTTCATCTCCGTCTCCTTTTGTATTGTGTGTTTTTCTGTTGTTGTTCTCTTTTGTATTATTGCTCGAAACAATTGTTGCAAATACATTGCCTCAAAGCCTCATCAATCATTCATTGAAAGATTGACGAAGCTTTGTGTATTATGTACCAACAAAAAGATATAACTGAAAAATAGTGATACAAGTGATAACTTATTCTTTATATCACTTGTTTTTCTTCTTTTTAATAATTGTCACAACCAAGAAAGAAATTGCAAATGCTGCAACAATTGAAACGCCAAAACAAATAGCATATGTTGTACTTGAAAATACTGAACCAGCAAGTGACAAATTATCCTGTTCAAATACAAGATAAGAATCTTGTTTAGCAAAATTGCTGAGATTGTACAGTGCTCCTTCGTTGAATAGTGTGACAGGAGTTTTTCCTGTAGGTATTGTTTTGCTGCTCAACACTTCAAGTGACGATGCTTTTATCGGCTTTCCCGCCTGTGCATCATTTGTATAGTAAAGTGCAAGCCACTCATCTTTTGTATAAGAATTGGTATCGCTGCAGACTCCGTTAACGGAAGTTGCGCAATCATATTTTATGTAGTGTCCGGATTTGTCATCTGAAACGTAATTGACCATTCGCAAAGGAATATTTACATATTCGATATCTTCGTCTTTAATTAATTTGTGTATTTCATATCCCAGAAGTGCAGCGTTGACAAACACCATAACAATTGAGAATACAAATGCGACACGGTGCAAATTTACGAGAGAAGTGCTGATTTTGCTGTATCCGACACCATAATTGAATCTTCTTGTTATGAAGTTCGCGGATTTGCTTGCGAACGCTTCTTTTGCTCGCATAACATCATTCTTTGTAAGGATATTGATAAAAATCTGAACTTCGCCGTCGGTGATTTTTTTTGCCGCTGTCATTTTTGAAAGAATACTTGATATCCTTTGTGTTGTAGCGATATATGCTCCTATTGAGACGACTGTCACAAGTCCTATTGCCCAATAATATCTTTCTGCAGCTTCAAACGGCTTCTGCCAGCCTCCGCTTGAACTTCTTGCATCGGCATCCGTTGCCTCGCTTGTCAAAGCAACTCCTCCGTTGAACAGTTGTCTGTCAACTCCACTGTAAACAGATACGGTTGGCATTTCTTTGATGAAATCACTGTATCCCTGTTTTGCTTTTTCATCGGCAATCTGTTCCATTATCGCACATTCTACGAGGGTGTATAAGCTCAGGATGGAAAGATTGTCCCTTTGTCCTTTTGAAAGAGACGCAACCAGCGGATATATTTCTTCTATGTCAACATCTGCGCTATCTCTGCTGAAGTACTCAAGCATTGTTGATTCACCGTATTCAATGCTTTCAAGGTAAGAATAAATGAAACTGTCAATGAAACTGACCGCAAATTCACCATCTTCCATGCTGGAACTTAATGATTTAACGTCTTCTTCTGATGCGGAAACAATCGAATTGTTTAATTTGATTTTCTGCAGTGTGTAATTAAAGTCATCCCACGAATCGAGAATTCTCGTTGCAGCATCATCGTAATCAAGTGCAAGCTGCTGTACCGCTGCCTTTCTGGATCCGTATTCCTCTGTGTAATCGTCTACCATGCTGTCGTAATCAACATCCTGCAAACGATCAATGAATGTGTTGCTCAATGAATCCGATCCCAATGCCAATGCCTGCTGGATGGCCAGTATAAGTTCAGAGTTTCCCTGAAGGAATACTGTGCTGAGTTCTTCTCTCTTTCCGGCCTGAAGTTCGCATTCAAGCAGGAAGTCGCCCATGTACATTTCAGCATCGTCATTATAAAATCTGTTCAATGCTTCATACGCGTTGACCGCAGTGAGATCGTTTGCTTCATAATTGGTTCTGAACTCCTCAATCAACTCTGTGAGTGCATCGATTGATTCCTCAATGGCTGCTTTTTGTTTTTTCAGCATTACTTCATAATCTGAATATGAATATTTACCATTCATGTTCATGACTTTGATGTCGGTAATTGCTTTTTGCGGGTCTGTTGTTGTTTTGTATCCAATGTATGTTGATACTTTAGAATCCGCATTTATATCTGCATCAAGGATTTTATATCCCGCGTTTAACAAAAGTTGTTTGCAAGCTTCACCATTTGTGCCGCTTTCAACTTTAATCTCAGATATGTATTCTGTACGTGAACCGGCAGCATAAGATGGTACTGCCATGCAGATCACCATTGATAAACACAGAATAAATAAAGCAATATTTTTTAATGTTTTTTTCATAATGTATTTCCTCCCTCCGACCGATTCTTATTTAGATTCTTCCTTTTTTGTTTTACTCTTTGTTATTGCAACGCTTATTGCAAATCCCACAAGAGCACCTACCAAGATGCCTCCTCCGATTGAAAGAGCCATTGCACCGGTTGAGAATGATGATGAAATCAACGTTGCATCATTGTCTACACTGTAATAAACGTATATTGGCTGTGTTCCTTTAGTTCCGAACATATCTATAAATTCATCAGTGTAACACCATTTAGGATCACTGAGATTTACAGGACTTGCTTCACCAAACATATGCAATGGTTTGTATCCCATTACACTGTTTGATTTGTCTACAACAAATCCATCAGTAATTGGTTTGCCAGCAGTTTTGTCTTTTGTATAATAGAGTGAAAGCCATACTTTTCCAAGATCTGCGTGCAAATCATTATCGCTACCAAGTGTACTGTTCTGACCATATTTTTCTACCCTGTTGCACGGAGCAACTTTGTAGAAAACATATTTGGTATCATAAGATCCTTCAACAAGAACCTCATCAACAATTCTGTCAGGAATTGGTGTAAAGTCCTCTCCATAGTACTGAATAAGGTCTGCTATTGTGACAGCAAGACCTGCTGCGCACATAACCACGCTTGCTATGTTAAGCCCTTTTGCAACCTTTCTCCACAGACCAGCACTTGTAGACACATGTGAGCCAGGCAATCCAATATATTTTTCACCCATTATTTCACTGGTCAAAAACTTAGTTGTAAGGTATTTTGCTACAGAATTCTTTACCGCACGTATAACAAAAGTATTAATTACCAAGGCGCCGATAGCACAACCAATACCAACACCAAACAATATATTACGGAGTTTTACAAGGTTTACCCCATACATATTACCATCATAAATACTGGTTTCTGATTTGGCTTCTTTTCTTTTTGCATCGCTTGTCAATGCTATATCACCCAGGAATAATGTTCTGTCAACACCAGAGTAAACGCTGATAGCTTCCGAAGAACCTGCGCCTAAACCTTCATCTTCAGATACTGTATTGGCAATTTCGATTGCTTCATTGTCAGCCTTTTCCCAAACGTCTTTATCATTGCCCATAACACCATAATTAATGAATTGAGCAAGTGTCAAAAATCCAAATGTGCTCTTCTGACCGGGTGTTAATACATAAGCGATTGTACAGAGTTGTCCGTATTCATCTTCACTCATCTCTTCCTTTGTGTATGTAAACAAGTCAAGAAGTGTTTCATCTTCCCCATATGGCATATCTGAGAGTTTGTCGTAGAATGAAGCCACGTTTGCCCAATCCTGAACATTGAGTCCCGGATATTTTTCAAAGAAAGCATTTATTTCTTCAGTTGATGAATCCAGAGTGAGTCCTGATGACTCATAGAGAGCGATTGCATTCTGCAAAGGTTCCCACATGGCAAGAATCTGATCAGCTGTGTCACCGAAATCAAGTGCTATCTCGCTCTGTGCCTGTTTAATTGACAAACCTTTATCTGCTACATATTTATCTATCAAACCATCTGGTCCGATTTCTGACAATCTTTCAAGCCATGTTGTTTCATTTGTGTCAGTTGCCATAGCTACAATCTGTTCAATTGCTAAAAAGGCAAGTGCATTACCCTGAAGAGCCATTGTTGTGAAATCTGCATGTTCTTTGCGCTCTGCAACAGTCAATGCTTCGTACTCACTTTCGTTCATCTCTTCTTTGAGAGGTTTCAAAAACAATGTGCCTACATTTTTACCTGTATCATCATCTATGAATTCATTCAACAAGTGGAAAGCAGCAATTGCTTTTCTATTGCCGTTAACATAATTTGTTCTGTACTCTTGCAAAGCAGCTGAAAACTCGGAGGCAAATATTTTCAAATCATCTTTCCTCTTGGTAATCATGTCATTGTAAGATGTATAGCTGTATCCGCCTTCCATGTTCATCAATGCTAAGTCAGTAATAGCTTCGTCTACATTGTATGTAGTTCTGTATCCAAGCACTACTGCTCTATCTTTGTCAAAAATTGATGAACTGTTCTTGTTCAAATCTGCTTCGACATAATTATTCCATCCGTTGCTCTTGAGCCACTGTACGGCTTCATCATAAGTATTTCCAAAAGCAACAATTACATCACTGACATATTTAACTCTGCGCGGCGCTGCCAAAATAGGCGTCGACAGCATTATCAATGCAAGTAATACGGAAACAAATACTTTAAAAAATCTCATATGCATTATCCTGCCTTTTCTTTTTTTCAATAGGTTATTTTCGCCCTTACAAGCATAAATCACCCATTGTTTTTTGTTTGTCTATATTATATATACTATTGTGCCACAAACGTGCAACAAAAATGCACATTTTTTTAAAATTATGTTTTTTGACAAAAAAAATCAGCATGTGTATAATAATAAACAAGGATAACAAGTAAATTAATCAGGGAGAAAGTGATTATTTTTATCATATAAATTCAACAATCACTTGGCTTTTTATGGAAAACAACACTGTGTTCAATGCAACGGTATGTATAATAGGGGTATTAATCCTATCTATTCATTTAATTAGCGTCGCGATTAAAAAGAACAAAAGAAAAGATGAAATGGATTTGTTATATTTCTTTATTTTCACAATCATCCATTTTCTGACTTATCTTATATTCACATTTGTCAAACAAATATATGTCAGCGACACCTACATAATCACTTTCTACACAACGTTCTACATAATGAACAATATAGAAGTTCTGTTGCTCTACAGATACATGAGCAGTTATGTCAATGTGCCTGAAAAAACAGATACAATCATTTCAACAATCAATGTATCGTTATTTATCGTTTACCTGTTCTTAGACATCGCAAACATTTTTACCGGTATGTTTTTTACTTCTGTAGACGGTGTATACACAAGAAGCAATTTGATGGTTCTTTCACAGGGATATCAATTTATAATGTTCATTATAATTGCTGCTGTCACGTTGTCTAACAAGAAATTAAATGCACGCGAAAAAACAGCTTTTTCCATTTACTGTTTTTTACCATTTGTAGCAATAGTTATCCAAAACATTTTCAAGGGATATGCAATTGCATATGCATCCATTATTATAGCTATAGAGGGTCTGTTTGTATTTTTGACCATCGAAAAGAATCTGGAACTGTCTAGACAGGAACAAGAAATCAAAGAATCTCAGGTAAAAATCATGCTATCTCAGATTCAACCCCATTTTATTTACAATTCCCTATCGTCAATTTCGACAATGATAACCATAGATCCTGACAAAGCACAAAAAGCTCTTGACAATTTCACAGAATACCTGCGCCACAATCTTCAATCTTTGACAGAAACCAATCTGATTCCTTTCAATAATGAATTACAACATATCAAAACATATGTCGCACTTGAAAAGCTGAGATTTGAAAACAGAATTGAAGTAATATATGACACGCAAGCAACGGATTTTAATATTCCGCCTCTAAGCATTCAACCACTTGTAGAAAACTCAATTAAGCATGGAATACTTAAAAAGTTAGAGGGTGGAACCGTAACAATAAAGTCATATGAAAACAAATCATCCTATGTGGTTGAAATAATAGATAACGGTGTCGGATTTGACCCGAAATCTCTTGATCCCAAAGACAATAACCATGTAGGTCTTAATAATATTGGGTTCCGCATCAAAAAAATGTGCAACGGAGATATCAAAGTTGACAGTTCAATTGACAAAGGATCACACATCGTTGTTACTTTCAGCAAGGAGAATCAATCATGAAAGTGCTATTAGTTGATGATGAAAATCTACAGTTGCTTCGTCTCGAGACAGAAGTTAAAAAAGTTATTAAAGATGAAAGCGAAATCATAAGTTTTTCAAACCCTGTCGAAGCAAGTAAATATATTGAACAAAACAAAATCGACATAGCTTTTTTGGATATAGAAATGCCTGTAATCAATGGCATAAAACTGGCAAAATTATTAAAAACTTCAAATCCCCTAGTAAACATTATTTTTGTCACTGCGTACGACAAATACGCTCTCAGTGCATACCAGCTTCATGCGTCAGGTTATCTAAGCAAGCCTGTAAATGAGGAAAAAATAAGAAAAGAAATCGACAATCTCCGCTATCCTATTGAAGTTACATCAAACAAAAAATTACAAATAAAGTGCTTTGGCAACTTTGATGTGTTTTGTGATGGCGAACCCTTAAAATTCGCAAGAAAAAAATCAAAAGAATTGTTTGCCTATCTTGTCGATCGAGAAGGAGCCGCAGTTAACATTAATGAGCTCAACGCTGTCTTGTGGGAAGAAGACCATAAATCATATTGCCGCAACCTTATTGCAGACATACAGCAGACACTGAAAAGCGCAGGAGTTAACGATGTTTTTGTCAAGCGGTTCAACGAGTGCTATATTAACGTTGACAATGTTTATTGTGATGCATATGAATACAAGAAGAACAACCCCGACGCAATAAGAATGTTCAGAGGCGAATACATGATGCAGTATTCCTGGCCGATTTTCGATTCGCTCAGCAAAGATTAACAATGCCATGTTTCAGCAGATAATAGTAATATGAGGATGTAACAACATGCAAAAAAGGCAATTAATTAAAAACGCAAAAGAAAAACTGAAAATACGCAACTTTCTCTTCCTTACATTAGCAGGAATAATAAATGCATTTGGAGTAACCATTTTCTTGTTTCCAGTCAAATTATACGATAGTGGGATTTCAGGTTTGTCAATGCTATTGGACCAGGTTACACCCGAATACTTGACTCTTTCCGTTTTCCTGATTGCTCTGAATGTCCCGATTTTCATTTTCGGGTTTAAACGTCAGGGACTCTCTTTCACAATTTACTCCGTCTTTACAGTGGCTATCTATTCTTTAACATCGTTTCTGATCATGAATGTTCTGCCGATAGATGTTTCATTTGTATCTCCGTTAGCCGGAACGGATTTGCTTCTATGTGCAGTTTTCGGAGGTCTAATATCTGGTATAGGCAGCGGTATAACTATTCGATTTGGAGGAGCCATAGACGGCATAGATGTACTATCTGTGGTATTTGCCAAAAAAACAAATATCTCAATAGGAACTTTTGTTTTCATTTTCAACACAATTCTCTACATCGTTTGTGGAATAGTAATTCAAAGTTGGATTCTGCCTTTGTATTCGATCGTCACATACTTTGTCGGATCACGAACGGTCGACTTCATCGTTGAAGGGTTTGACAGATCCAAATGCGCTATGATTGTTACAACAAAAGCATCTGAGATTTCCGATGCTTTGTCGGATGCATTTAAAACAAGTGGAACAATTGTTAATGCGGTGGGCGGCTATTCAAAAAAAGAAAAAGAAATCGTTTACTTCATTATTAACCATTTTCAAATAAACAAGTTGAAACAGATTGTTCATGAAATTGATGATTCCGCATTCATTTCCCTGCAGGATGTTTCAGACATAATTAAGAAAAGAGATATGTAAAGTATTTTTTACAAGTGCTCATCAAAACAGGCATGACCGAAATCATGCCTGTCTTTTATTACTGTTATTCAATCTTTTGCAGTATATCAGGATCTTTTGTTTTCCAGATCTTTGGACAAATCTCGCTGTTCTTTAGCAAATTGTTCAGCCTCATGTTTAGACGCAGATGTTTGGGTTGAAGCGTTTCTTTCTTCCAAATGACTTATAGTAACCTGCGGGAATGGAATGCCGATGTTGTTCTCATCAAATATGATCTTGAGTTCACGTTTCATGGCGCGTTGAACTCCATAAAGATCTTCTTCTTTACACTTTGCCAAGAACAGCAAATCCACACTTGAATCATTCAATTTATCCACACCTTTATAGAACGGTCCTTCAACGATTTCAGGAATAGCATTCTTGATTCTTTCCAAGTTGTTTTTGATGACAATTTCGACTTCCGGTATAGGTTGGCCATACTCGATAGAAATATATGCAACAGCGATTGACAATTCCTTTGTCTGGTTGATGACAGATGAAATGGAACTGTTGTTAATAATTCTGACGTTTCCGCCCCAGTCAACTACCTTAGTTGTTCTGATGCCAATTTCGCTGACTGTTCCCCTCCAGCCATCAATAACAATTATATCTCCGACCTGGAACTCTCCTTCGAAAACAATGAAAATTCCTGCCAATATGTCAGCTATAAGACTCTGGGCACCAAGACCTATAATAAGACCCAAAATACCGGCACTTGCAATGAGTGAACGAGTATCGGCACCCCACGCTGAAAGGATCAGAAGCAACGCAACAATGGCAATAAAATATTTCAGAAAACTTGTGACTAGAGTTGTCACGGTTTTTGCTCTGTTGTTTTTTGACAACAATTTCATCAGAATTGTTTTTAATCCCCAATTGAGAAGGTATGCAATTGTCAGTATTTGTATTGTCCGAATAAAAGCAGGGATTTTCTGATAAACAGTATTTACAAAAACATTAGTCGAAATATTGTTGTAAAATACTGAACCTGCTCCGTACAAATAACCGGAGAGAACGAAAGCTGCAATTGTAATTGCACACATTATTCCCAGTACAATCCACTTTGTTATGGATGATTTTTTGTTTTCGTTTTTATCCATGTTGTTTTTCCTTTCAAGTCTTTGCTATATATACAAATCAGGGATGAGATTGTTCAGGCGAAGAAGATGAAGAAGACATCTCAATATTTTGACCTGAACCTGTAATCAGAGTTTTTTGTAAAATAACTTTTCCTGCACACTCTACCTGGATCTTATACCTCATGTTTGGTTTCAATCCTTCGACGTAACCATATATCTCTTTACTTTTTTCAATATTTTCATCTTTAAAAAAGTCATTGTACACAATGACAGATAGTTCGTCGCCTTCTATATAACCTTCTACTCCGATTGAGTAACTGATTGATTCTTCTTGAACATCAACATAAGCATAATAGATTTCAGGTGATGCGGTAGATAAAATTGGAACTATATCAGGTGCAACAACTGCTGCGACTACCACAACGGCAAATGCGGAAATGACTTTTCTTAAAACATTTGCTATTTTCAAAGACTTTTCTTGCGAAGAATTCTTTTCCTTTTTTGGCTTGAGTTCTTCTGTCATTCCCATTTCATTTACGAAAGACCTCTCTTTGAATTGGTGGTATTCTTTTTGCTGTGTATATTCGCTATATTGAGGAAACTCTTCTGGTCTTGAATTCGTTCCGTTTTGAATATTCAGATCATTAATCTGTTTATTGTTCTCTATTGAATGCATAATACCACCTCCTGTCTCAGTATGAAGTCAGTATACAAAAAATATTCTTGTCATGTCAACACAGAAAAAGAATAGTCTTTTCCGTTCAGCACAAAGAAGAACTTGATAGATTTACACGTCAAGTCGAACGTTCCTTTTTCGTCTCCGTATAAGCTATCTCCTGTCAAAGGATGACCTATTGAAGCCATGTGGAGCCTTATCTGATGAGTTCTTCCCGTGTGAAGAATAAACTCGAGTTTACTCTCATTGATGCTTTCACTTAATACTTTGTATTCAGTTACTGCATTTTTTCCTTTTTCATCTATAACTCGTTTCTTGTTATTATCCAATTTCAATATGGGTTTATTCACAAATCCGTGTTCTTGTTCAAATACACCTATTGCAGTTGCCACATATACCTTTTCAATATCGCAACTCTTCACTAAATGTGCTATAAACCTGTTTTTTGAAAAAACAACTACCCCGCTTGTCTCAAAGTCGAGCCTGTTCAGAATATGTATTCCGCTTGATTCATTGTTTTTTTCAAAATAGTATTTGAGTCTTCCGCACAAATTGTCATCATAATGAGCTCTTGTTGGAATAGACGCTAAACCCTTTGGCTTGTTCAGACCAATAAAATATTCATCTTCAAATAAGACATCAATATCTTTTTTTACAGCAGAATAATCAGATTTTTCATCTTCAATGTATATTTTGACTACGTCTTGGCAATCAAGATTGTAGTTTTTGTCATAGGGCTTATCATTAATAGATATGTTCTCTTTTTTTCTCAACAGAAGCGAAGAATAATCCTTTGAAAAGCCTAGATCTGCCAAAAGATTTTTCAGATCTGTCTTTTTGTCACATGTTTTAGTTATAACCATGCATCAGCTGTCCAATTCTTCGCTCCAGTTGCCATTGACAAATATCTTGTGAACTTTTCCATCTCTGTCAATTCCGTCAATGCACAAATCATCAGTTCCTATCATGAAGTCTGTGTGAACGATAGATTTATTGATTCCGTGTTCCACTTTTTTCTCATTTGTGTCGTATTTGCTCTCATCTTTGAGCAGCATATCAAATCCCATACCAAGGGCTAGATGGCATGAAGCATTTTCATCGTACAAGGTGGAATAAAACAATATGCCTGTTTCATTAATCGGTGAATGGTATGGAACAAGAGCGCATTCGCCTAAATAACAAGCGTTTTCATCGAGATTGATCATGTTTTTAAGCAATTCTTCATTCTTTTCTGCATGTACTTCAACTGCTTTTCCGTTTTCAAATCTGATTGAAAAACCATCTATTATCTCCCCTCTGTAGCTCAGAGGCTTTGTTGAATAGACTACTCCATTTGTTTTTGTTCTGTCAGGAGTTGTAAAACACTCTTCAGTCGGAATATTGGGCTGGAAAGGAATCTTTGTCTCCTTTGTGAACTCGCCTCCTGCTTCCCACAATACATCATCCAATAGCTCAACAGTGAAATCCGTTCCGTTAGAAGCATAATAGTGGAGTTTTGCCAAATTCAATGAATTCATCTTATTTGCGTGTTTGACGAGATTATCATTGTGCTTGTTCCAGTTTTCAACAGGGTCACCATCGTATGCACGGCTCACTTGGAGAATAGCTTTCCAAAGAGCTTCAATTGCATCTTCTTCCTTCAGATCAGGAAATACTTTCTTTGCCCATTTCTTTCCCGGGACACCTGCAATGCACCATTGGCAATAATCATCATACTTATCCCTGTAACTTCTGATTTCCCTGCCCTTTGAAGATATAATTTTCCCATATTTCTCCTGATCTATTCCCTTGAGTGCATCAGGATCCTCACTGTCTATGTATATTCTCGCGGGATGTTTTTCCATGTTAAACTCATATCTTGCTTTTTCAAATGACTGAAGATGTGACAATCTTTCAACATCAGCATATTCTATATCCAGTCTTGTTATTGCAGAATCCGTCCAAATAAGATTAACTTTACCTGCACCCGCTTTGTATACTTCTTTAACCAATATCCTTACAAAATCTATTTGTTCAACTTCGGAAGTTATGTCAACTTCCTGTCCTTTTTGTACATTTATACCTATTGTCGCAATAAGTCTTGCGTAATTAGTAATTCTGTTAATATCCATAATCGCCTCCCGTTTTTTTACATTTTACAGTTTGTAACGCTACTATTCAAGTTTTGCAAAAATATATCAGATACCAGTATGGTCAGACCCAGGAGTCTGACCATAAATATTATACATTACTATTTTCTTGAAATAATATCATCAGCAACATATATACCCATTGCGCCTGCCTGTGACAATCCTCTTGTTATTCCACTGCAGTCACCGATAATATAAACGTTGTCCATGACTTCAAAATTCGGTTTGTGTATTGGTTTCAATGAATAATACTTAGCTTCACAACCATAGAACAATGTGTCGTCATTAGCTGTGCCAGGAGCAACACTGTTTAGGGCATAGACTGTATCGACGATGTTTGTCAATATTCTGTGAGGCAATACCAGAGATATGTCACCCGGTGTAGCCTTAAGAGTCGGAATGACAGAATTCTGACTGAGTCTGTGCTCGTTTGTTCTTCTGCCTCGAATTAAGTCGCCGAATCTCTGAACCAAAACATTTCCGTTACCGATGCTGTTGGCAAGTTTGGATATTGATTCAACATATTCAGTGGGCTTATTGAAAGGTTGAGTAAAGTGAATGCTTGACAAAATAGCAAAGTTACAATTGTCTGTCTTTTTAGCAGGATCAGAAAAACTGTGTCCGTTTGCTGTGATGACACCATTGTTGTTTTCAGCGCTCACATGACCGCCCTGGTTGAAGCAGAACATTCTTGTTCTGTCTTCAAATGTCTTGGTTCTGCAAAGGATTTTCGGCTCATATATCTTTGATGAGAAATGACGCCAAATAGCATCTTTCATCTCTACTCTAACGCCTATATCCACAGCGTTTGAATCGAATTGAACACCGAAGTCACTGCAAAAATCTGAAACGAATTTAGCTCCGCCTCTTCCTACTGCAATAATCAGCTTTTTGCACTCAAAAGTCTTTGTGTTTGACTCAACCACAAATCCATTAGTAGTTTTTGTGACTTTTTTGACGTCACACAATGACTTCATCTCAACACCGAGATTGCCGAGCTCTCTGATAAGGTTCTTCAGGATATTGAAGTTTCTGTCTGTTCCGAGGTGTCTAACATTCATATCAAGAAGTCTCAGATTGTTCTGCAGACACAGAGTCTTCAACTCTTCATTTGATTTATACATCTCAGGATAGTCGGGTTTATTGTGCTCATCAAGGTCAGCAAAAGTAGATAGAATGTTATCCACTTCGTTGATATAGCGCATTGCCTTCAATTCACCGAGCTCTTCTCCTAAAGTTCCGCCATAAGCAGTACCCAAATTGAGTTTTCCGTCACTTCTGGCACCTGCTCCGCCATATCCGCTAGTTATGGCACATATCTTACACTTTTGGCATCCCTTTTCAGCAGAAGCCGGACATTTGCGCTTTTCAAGAAAAGCACCTTTTTCAAGAATAGCCACTTTAAGCTTGCTGTTTGAAGTTTTAAGCCTGTAAGAAGCCAATAGGCCTCCTATGCCTCCACCCAAAATTATGACATCATAATTTTCCATAAAAACCTCTTATCCTTCAGTAACTGTTATCGAGCGGATTGCCTGCTTTTGCAATGGCTTATCGCTGTAATCTGTTTTTACTGATGCTATTTCATCCAAAACATCAAATCCATCTGTCATCATACCGAAAGCTGCATACTGACCATCGAGATAAGATGCGTCTTTGTGCATTATGAAGAACTGTGAGCCTGCTGAATCAGGTACACTTGTTCTGGCCATGGAAATAACTCCTCTTTTGTGTTTCAAATCATTTGGAACTCCGTTTGAGGAGAACTCTCCTTTGATTGTCCAGCCCGGTCCACCCATTCCTGTTCCTGTTGGATCTCCTCCCTGAATCATAAAGCCGCTTATGACTCTGTGGAAAATAACGCCGTTATAAAAACCGGAATTGGCAAGTTTTTCGAAATTTTCAACTGTTATAGGTGCCTTATCAGGATACAGCTCGAGAGTCATTGTCTTGCCATTTTCCATTTCAATTTTTGCTATTTTCATATTCTTTCTCCGTATCTTAATTTTTTAATTCTTTCAGAATGAATTCTGTGAAAACCATTGGATTATAAAAAACCTTGCCTTTGTTTTCCTGTTCGAGTTTTTCAGTTTCTTCCCTATCTTTTGCCCAAGCAGCCGAATAACAGGTGTAACCTGCCATTCTTGATTCAATTATATCTGACAAGTCGTCACCTACATAACAGACATCCGAATCTTTCATTATTAACATTTCTTTGATTTCCATCAAAGAATCGTGTTTCACATTCCTTGTTTCATCACCTGTCTTTATAACATCAAACACATTCTTCATGTTGAATCTTTCCAAAGTGATATCACATGTTTTAGGACATTTTCCGGTCACAAGAGCCAGTTTGATGCCCATCTTTTTTATCTCGAGAACACAATCTCTCATGCCATCGAACAATACAGGCGCAGGGTCATTTATTTGTCTGTAAAAATCTACATAATCAAGGAACACTTTTTCCCATTTTTCCTTGGCCATTGCTTTTATCATTCCAACATCACTGATTCCAAGAAAAGATTTGATGTAGTCAATAGAACACTCACCCTTAATGTTCTTTTCCATAGCCAATTGAATTGACCTGAAAAAGCTGGGATAAGTATTCCCTATTGTTCCATCCATATCAAATGCGACCAATTTATACATCAAATGTTACCTTCTGAAAATCAGTTTTTTCTTATATACACAAGTTTTCACAGGAGATGATGATTTCGTCCCCTGTGAATACGAGTTATTTCAATATCTTATTTCTTTTTCTTTTTAAGTACAAGTACAACAACTACTGCAACTACCGCAACAGCTGCCACGATTATGATAACTATGACTACAGGAGACATTCCCTTGTTTTCAGCAGGTGTATTACCTGTTGTAGTTTCGTCGTTTGTTGTTACTTCTTGCTGAGTTTCTGTGTTTGTTGTTGTTTTTGTCTCTACAGGATCATTGCTTTCCCAAAGAGCATAAATTGTACATGTGCCCGGATCCAAGACGGGATCATAGAAGCTGAATCCTGTCTGATAATCTGAATCCGAGAACCAACCGACAAATGTATAACCGGGTTTGTCAGCAATTTCAATCTCATCAAATGTCTCGCCTGCTTCAATTCCGAATACTGTTGATGTGACTTTTGCGCCTACAACTTTAAGAACAACTGCTTCGGATTCCGGAACGAATTTTCCGTCGAGGTAAACAGGATCAGTATCAGTTTTTGTAGTAGTCATGTCATATTTCTGAGTAAACGCTTCATCGTAGTACCATCCGCAGAACACATAACCTGTCTTTGACATAGGCACTGAATAACTGAGAGTTTGTCCCAATTTGACTTCTACTTCAAACGCTCTTGATCTGTATGGAACATTGTTGAGATAAACGATATAACTATCTGTTCTTACATTTTTGCTGGAAGTTGTGAATGCTTTATTTGACTTGTGTGTAACGCCTTCTGTTGAAGTAGTGACAACATCATAGTAGAAAGCCTTATCTTCTGCCAGACTTTCAAAAACCACTTCATATGAGCCATCGGCGTTAGGAACAATGTTTTTGGTCTCAACAAGCTTTGTTCTGTTTGCATCGCTGTATAGGCTGCAACTCATACTCTGTAAAGTACCCGCATTGAGGTTAACTATACGGCCTTTTATCGTAACTGAATTTGTGCTGTTGTTAGGACATGTAGCCAAAACGTAAGGACCAATGTGAGGAGCACCTGTTACTTTAATTTTCATTTCTTTTCCGGGGGCAGAAATGACTTCGATTTTCAGGTTATAGTTTGCAGCATCTTCATCATCCATGGAAGAATACCATGTTTCGGCACCAGCAAATCTATAATTTCTGCAGTCAAATACTTCGCCTGATGCCCAAGCATTTCCGTTAGCGCCGCCTACCTGACCATTGTTATATAGAGGTGTCAGACCCGGAGCGTGGGGTGTGCTCTTATAGCAGTTCGGGAGATTTGTTGAATCCATAATGTTTTCATCAACATGCCAAATCATTACTGATTTGCAGCTTCCGTCAATTGCATCATAAGCGCTGGTTCCATTTAAATATCTGTTTTCAATGAGGTAGTATTCTTTCTCACTGTATGTATTGATTCTGATGATATTGTAATCGCCTTCAGAACTGTCTCTTGAATAAAGTGTATATTCTCCATCCTGAGAAACAACAGTGTAATTCTGGAATCCGTAGTCAATAAGATAATACGGATCGTGAGCTGAAGGAGATGTTCCTGTCTGTTCGCCTGAGTAACGGTTTCCTGATCCGCCGCCCATGAGTGCATTTTCACCCGGTCCTCCGCACCATGTATAACCAGAGTATGTATAGAGGTCTTTAGCGCCGAGAACGTGTCCGAGTTCGTGAGCAATTGTACCAAACTGGATCGGCATGTTTGTGGACTGGTATTCGCCAACGTAAACAAATCTTCCGTTTCTTGAACCATTAAGCATCTTTACTCCGTCAACTTCAACTGAACCGCTGCTGTTGGAGACTTCAAAACAGTTCTCTCCCCAACGCTGAGAGCTGAAAGCACTTGAAGTAAATTTGGAGTTATATCCTGCGACGACAAATACAAATGACATTTCAGTGAAATCCAGGTATCCGTCGCCGTTTTTGTCATATTTGGAAAATTGTACATACTTTCCTGCTTCTCTAAGAGCTGTGTATCTCTCATTTCCGTAAACAGAAGTATGACTTCCTGCTATTGCATGTGGGTGTTTCTGATTTATAGTAACATAAACAACACCGTTGTTTGCTTCGCCGCTTGTTTCTTCAACCGGTACCCAATAGAACTTATCATTTGAGAGCCACTTGTAGAAATTCTTCATTGTTTTTCCATTATCACCAAAACAAATCTGTGCCCAGTGACTTTCCTTAGAATATGCCCACTGTTCACCATAAGCGTCGCTTGTTCTTGTAGTGGTAGATTTTCCGGCTTTGTAAGAATCTTCTCCATCGCCATCAGCATCAAAACTCATAACGACAATCAGAAGCGGAATAGGATCATACTTCTTATAGTCTCTGTCCAAAGAAGAGATGTTCAAATCTTCTGATGCATCAACCGCTGATGCTGCAATCGGGAAAATACCCATTACAAATACTATTGCTAAAACAATTGTTAATATTCTTTTCGCCATAAATAGCCTCCGTTTAATTAGCACATAGATTATATCATAAGCTAGTGTTTAAAACAATAAAAAGTAAATATAATTTAAAAATACAGTTTTATGGACAAAAAAAACGCTTTTTGACCACAAAATTGGCTTTTTTGACCATTTTTGATTTGCAAAGAATCACAAAACATGGTAAAATTATGCCATAGGAAGTAGGCATTGTATTTAGAGAAAGGGGGCTGTTATGAGTTTAGCCAAAACCGAATACCAAATCGGAGATTTCGTAATATACAAGAATAATGGCTTGTGTTGCATATCCGAGATCATAGACCAAGATTTTGGTGCCGGTGTAAAGACATACTACATTCTCAAACAGCAAGAAGGTCTAAAATCCAGCTACTATGTTCCTAAGGACTTGGAAGGCATTGAAAATTTCATGCGAAAAACAATAGACAAAAAGAGCGTCGAAAAAGCCATCAAGAATGTCGAATCAAAAGACGTGAAATGGATAGATGACGGAAAAGAAAGAGCTCTGGTTTTCAACAAGGTTATGACTATGGGGCCTGTTGAAGACATTCTGTATGTATACAAAGTCCTTGTAAACAAAAAAAGAGATGCAGAAAGCATAAAGAAAAGATTGTACCTGTGCGATGAAAGAACTCTCACAACTGCGGAGAAACTAATCACCCAAGAGTTTTCATATGCACTCGGGATAGACAAAGAAGAAGTCATTCCCTACAT
>JAEEKG010000055.1 GCA_016282315.1 Clostridiales bacterium
ATCACAAAAGTCTCCGCATGGATAATATTCCCCATAGTTTGCCTGAAAGAATCCCTTTTCTTTTAAAATTTCCATGTCATTTTTCCACTTCATTAAAGCCATTGCAGGAACATTCAAAGCATCTGCAATATTAGAAATGGAGGTGCTGTCATCACATTCAACAGAATGCTCACAGACAAGACTCAAAATCCAGATCTGAGTTTGTGTGAGTTTATACAAATCCTTCAAGCGTTGCATGGAAGTTTCATATTTCTTTGTTTTCTTAAGTTTGAGTTTAGACTTCCAGAGTGTCTCGAATACATAGGACATAGCCATTGAAATGTTCCATCTGATTTTCTTAGGATTCTTAAGTTCGTTCTTTTCTTCTTTCATCTGTCCTTTCATAATTTCACCTCGCATTCTACCCATATAAATATAGTTGGTTGCGCTATCATTTCATGATATTCTTATGAAGTTTTTGAGAAATTTATTTGATTATAGTGCGATATGGATGGCAGCGCATTAAAGTTGTGGTTTAACGGCAGCTCGCTCCCCAGTGTTCAAGACAGATGTTTACCTGCCATGAAAAGTTTTCGGGTTTCATTTTCATTAAGTCTTCAAGCGAATAAGTGTGATTGTGATTGAAGATGTCGTGCATGTAATAGTGAAGACAGAGGCCATCAAGTTCAGGAGCATTAAAAGGATACTCGTTCCAGGAATGGTTGTCTTCAAGCATTTCTTCTTCAAAAGATCTAAGAGGTCTGCCGTTCCGGGTTCCAAATGAAGGTCCCCAGAATACTGATTCATCACAAAGTTCTTCCCACAATTCTGATTCTTTTTCAGGAAGTCCGTCTTCGTGGTTATACCAGAATTCAGTTTTAATAGTATAGCTTTCGTAATTTTTATCTCCTGCAGCCAGCCTTTTTTCAAAATCTATTTTGAGACGCAAAACTTCATCATAAGCTTCTTTGTAACGGAACCAGAGAGCATCATTAAATTTGCGTAGATGTTCGATTTTCTCTGGAGTCCATACAAATTTATCATTATGCTTTTGCTGGCGACGTTCAAGTTTTTCTTTAAGGCGTTTGCTTTCAGCAGATTCTCTGAGTGCTTTTACAATTTCATGTTCATCGAGATTTTTTATATATTTTTTTACAATGTCTTCGGGCTGTGTGAATGTTCTCTTAAGAGCATCCAAAAGCATTTGCTTTTTTTCAATTGGATTTGCCATTATGTTCCTCCTGTGAAATAAATACCCTATGCCAGTTATTCAAAAGACTTCGGATATTATCTTTCCCTACCGTATTTGAACTTTGAATATCAAATTCAGGGATATCAAGATTATGAGTCTGGCAATAAGACACTACAAACTTTGCACAGTCGTAGCCGGACTTTTCCTGTCCCAGATCGTGGTCAAAACAAATGATGTTGGGAAGCCCCTTGGTATTGATGTAGCTGCAAAACTCATCATAGTTTTTTACCCAGGTGATATCATAGTCCCCCTGGATATAATCTTTGGGGTTTCTAAAATCATCAAGCCATAAAAGCTTTTTCATTGAATGATCTCTCCTTTTTTAATTCCGTATCGCATGAATGGCGGCTACATCAAGCATAATCATCGGGACTGAGTACAAGATTACATTCAAAAGAGCAAGAAACGAATACAGCAGCAAGGCTTCCTGCCAGGTTTGAGAGTTGTAAAGAATTCCGGAAAGACTGCCTCCTACAACCGAAACAAAATAAATAAAAATCAGAGCTTTTACATTGCCTAGCAGGAATTTTTCTGAACCATCCATACAGCTGCAAAAATCTATATCCTGCTGGATTTCTTTTTTCTTTTGAGCGGCTTCTTCCGGCGTAATTATACCTTTGTTTAGTTCATTATCTACATCAAAAAAACGCTGTGGCATTGTTTCCAAAGAAAACTCTAATGCAACTTTAACCGTTCTTCCAACTCCCTTTTTGGTCAAAACAAACAAGGCAGTCATGATTATAACTGCCAAAAAAATATTTACAACAAAATTGTAGTTTAGTGCAGATATATATTTATACAGAATGCTTCTATCCCCATCTATGATTGCCCTGGTAAAGGAAATCGACACCGCAAGAATTCCTATGCCAGAAAAAAGTATTAGTCTTGGGAGACACTTCAATTCTTCTCCATATTTAATTTCTGTAAAAAGAACTAATGCCGAAAACAGCCAGATAATCATATAAAAAATATCAACCACAAGGGCCGGAAAAGGAACAAACAATAAAACCAATGCAATTAATCCTGCTGGTAAATAAAACTTCATAAGAACCTCCAAAACAAACTACCCATAAGAATACCACCCCACGCTCTCATTTGGTGATAATTTAAAAGAAAATTAATTTCTCTCTTCAAAAAACAAGCATATCCTGTTATCAAACTTTATGAATGCTTCATTCACGGCTCCATATTCGTTTTTAGCAATTATCAGTTTGGCCGGTTTAGAGTTTCCTTTGGAGCGATCCAAACGGTCACGATAAATAAAAATTACTTTACTGGCAATCGTTGGAATTATCATGTACTTTTTAAAATCATATAAACCTGGCTCGGAAAGATTGTCAGTATCTGTTTCGGGTAAATCAATAACAAGTATTATTGGAACAGCAAGTTCTGTAGCAAGACAATTAGAACTCCACAGAAGAAGTTCCAGCGTGTCTCGGTAGTCTCCTTTTTGAGCATCTACAAGCTCCTGGAAATAATCAAATCCTTCTACAATAATGAGTCTGGCATGTTGTTTTTGGACCATATTTCTAATAGCTTCTTCGGCATCGAAATAACTGCAGTTCGGTTCATTAAAATATTCAATGGGAGCTTTATTTAAGATTTTAGCGGCCTCTTCAATCTTAGTGAATTCAGAAGCATTTATTATGCCAGTACAAACCTTTATAGCGTCAACTCCAGAACACATAGCAGTAAGCCTTTGACCAAAATATTCATCAGAGTAACAGCCTGGGGTAACAAAACCCACTGGCTGCTTTTTATCAACAGCAAGCTGTTTAAGAAGACTCAAGGCAAAGGCTGTCTTTCCCATTCCGCGCTTTGAACTAAGAACACACAATTCCCCGCTATAGAACTCCAGTGTACTGAAATCTGTTAGAAGAAATTTATCCGCATCCTGATTCTTGTGGATTTTCTTGTTTTTGTTTTTAATTGCATCGATTGTTCGCAAAAGAACATCGTTCATATTGTTACTCATAGTAACTAATATAAACGCATGTACTCTCATTTCATGAGATAAGTGAAAAAATGTTTTGAGAAAAAATTACATCTTCACCAGCACGCCCACCATCGGATAATACAGATACTTTCCAATCACCTTCTTACCGGCAGCAAGCAGAGCCTGCTCGTAGCATTCAATCTGCCCCTTGTACTTACCAACGTAAACATCTGTGCCTTTATTGAGCAGGGCGTCGCGGTTGGCCTTTGTAGTCTTGTAATCAACAACAACGCACCCCTCAGCGGTTTCCCAGACAAAGTCCATGCTTCCGGTTACTATCTGGCC
>JAEEKG010000056.1 GCA_016282315.1 Clostridiales bacterium
ACTGTATGGAAGTATCAATATAGCTGAAATAGATGATAATGCCATAACTCATGAACATGCAGATTATCTAAGAAAGAAATATTTGTGGTGAGAAAGGAGTAGTAGATGAGTGATTTAATTGATTTCACAAAGTGTACACGTATAAATGGAAAAGCTTACAATGGTGCTAATGGAAAAAAAATAGCAGTAGAGTATTGCAATAAAGAATATATGCTTAAGTTTCCGCCTTCTGGTGAGAAGAAACAGACTGCCTTATCGTACACAAATAGTTGTATCAGCGAACATATTGGGAGTAATATATTCAACATGTTGGGCATCAAAGCACAACAAACTATTATTGGAACTTTCTCGATAGATGATAAAACAAAAATTGTTTGTGCATGTGAGGATTTCACATCTAATGGAAAAAGGCTTTTTGACTTTTGTTCTATCAAAAATACGGTTATTGATTCCGAGTCAAACGGAACCGGAACCGAATTAAGCGAAGTTATTGAAACAATTGAGAAGCAAAACTTTGTAGATCCAGTTTTGCTAAAAGAACATTTTTGGGATATGTTTGTTATTGATGCAATTATTGGCAATTTTGACAGACATAATGGCAATTGGGGATTTTTATATGATCCAGTGAGCCAAAAAAGTGAAATTGCGCCTATTTACGATTGTGGTAGTTGTCTTCTTCCTCAAGCTGATGAAAATAAAATGGTTGAATTATTGAGTGATGAAGAGGAAATGAATAAAAGGATATATGTTTTTCCAACATCAGCATTAAAAATTGATGATTGCAAAATCAATTATTTTGATTTTATTTCAAGTGCAAGGAATGAAGATTGTAATGCAGCAATTAAGCGAATATATGAAAGAATAGATATTGATGAAATAACTGCTTTTATTGATGATGTTCCATATATATCTCAACTGCAGAAAGATTTTTACTCTACATACATAGAGAATAGAATTGATAAAATAATTCGACCGGTATTTGATATGTTATATGATAACAATCAAAACTTTTCTCAGGATGATATTAAGATGATTTGAAAAACAAAGGCCGTGTGAAAATAGCAGATGCCTACCATTTCACACGGCTTTAAATTGTTGCTAATCAATCAAAAAGATTCATCCATTTCACGGACTGTTCAATCCATCCTTCGCAATAACTGAGGTTTGATCCAACAATGTTGTTGCAAAGCGATTGACCATGACCGCCATAAGGATAAACATGAAGTTCAAAAGGTACTTTCTTCTTAGCCATAGCTTCAGTAAGAAGCAGAGAATTAAGTACAGGAACAGTTGTGTCTGTAAATGTGTGCCACACAAATGCAGGCACTGTTTTTTTGGTCACTTGTTTTTCAAGCGAAACTTCTTTCAGAAATTCCGGATCTGTGGCAGTAGGAAGATTTGCCAACGCATCTATACTTCCTCTGTGAGCATATTTGCCGCTTGTAATAACAGGATATCCAAGCACCATTCCGGTTGGTTTATTTACTCCGTATTCAATTCCAAGTTCATCAAAAATGAATTGTTTATGCCACATTATGCCGAGCGAAGCAGCTAAGTGTCCACCAGCTGAAAATCCTACAACGAATACTTTTTCGGGATTTATGTGGAAACGTTCAGCATTGCTTCTGATTATTTGCATACATTGTGATGCTTGTATTAACTGAATCGGATATTTTCCGCCTTCGCGTCTTGTAGTGTATCTTAATACGAATGCGTTAAAACCTCTCGCTAGATAATAGAGAGCTATCGCTTCTCCCTCTCTGTCGGAACAATAACAATAAGCTCCGCCTGGACAAATCAGGACAGCTTTTCTTTTGTTATTGAATGGCATTTCCTGTGATGTTTCTGCAATATATGTTTTTAGAGTTGCTTCTGGATGTTTTTCGGATAAATGGATTATTTCGCTTGTCATGACAAAGCTCCTTAGTTGTTAATTACTGATTGGATTATACCACATGGATAAAAAAATGCATAGTTAATTGACTACTATTCCGCCAAAATCAGTGAGGTCGTATGTGTCATCTTCAATGATGTTTGCACCACGATCTGACAAAAATTCTTTTATTGAATAATAATCAGGATGATTTTTGAGTTTGCCGAAAAAAACTACATTATCGTCTATTACGCCGCAAGCCCCGCCTATGAATCCATATTCATAATCTTTAATTCTGATGTGGCCTGGACTGATTAAAAGAGCATTTATGTTATTATCTTTTGCTTTAGAATAAATACCGGTGTCTGAAGTTATTATGTTGTTTTTATAAACCAAAGTTGAGCATTTTGTGTATCCTTGATTTACTATAATGTGCTTCATGTTTTGGTCTGAAGAATATTCTTTAATACTGCATGAAATATACTTTCCGGAAAACAATTTATCATAAATTACAAAACAATTAACAAGCGCGTCATATGGATAAATTTTGGTCGGCATTTCAGATGTAAAAGTCACATCATGCATGTAATCACGAATATACATGTAATCTTTCAGCGCAAAAAACTTGCTTCCTATTTTAGTTACAATGGCATCAGGATGAGAACTGATTGCATCCGGTAGATTTGGATGACCCGGCAGTTCGATTACATTACCGTATTTATTCAAGATTGTTTTTGTTGTACTTGGCATTTCACAGGAAACAAAAATATTTTTCATAACAACTCCGATAAATGCAAAATCCCCATCCATTACGGAAGGGGACAAATGCTACATGTTTAACTCGGAAGCGGATTACGCTCTTTCTACCTTGCCGGAGCGAAGGCAACGAGAACATACAACAACAGTCTTATGTGTACCATTGATGTCGGCTCTTACTTTTCTAAGGTTTGGCTTCCAGGTTCTGGATGTCTTGCGGTTTGAGTGAGAAACATTGTTACCAAAAACAAGTGCTTTTCCGCATACTTCACATTTTGCCATGATCACACCTCCTGAAATAAATTTCTTGATGAAGGGCACACTACCCCCCAAAGATACAGCGTTTGATATTATAACATGGTGTTTTTTAAAAATCAATAGCTATTTTTAAGGATTTTTGAATGCCAATAATCTGTTGATTGGAACGCCTTTTTCTGAGAAATTTTTCTCGTATTCAGTTTCTGTGTCACAACCAAACCACTCGCTTTTGTGATAATCGCGCGTGATGTTTTCAAGTCTGAAGCCTGCATTCTCAAACTCGGGAATTGAATACTCAAAAAGGTCCAGATTGTCTGTTTTGAATGCTATATGTCCGTCATCTTTAAGTAGTTTCTTGAACTCTACCAAAAATGAACTGTTAGTTAGTCTTCTCTTGGCATGGCGCTTTTTGGGCCAAGGATCGCAGAAATTGATGTATATTTCACTGAAAGTCTTCTCTTGGAACATTACAGAAAGGTTTTTTGCATCAGCTATCATAAACATTACATTTTTCAGTTCAAGTTCATCTGCCTTTTCCATAGCAAATATTATTACATCTGTAATCTTTTCCACTGCTATATAAGCGATGTCGGGATTCTTAATCGCTTCTCCACAGACAAACGCTCCTTTTCCGCACCCTATTTCAAGTCTGAATTCCTTAAAATCGGGAAAAACAGAATTGATATCTATTTGCTTAGGTTCTCTGTAATCTGTCTCTATAAGCAGATGTCTTCTTGCATCAAGTCTTTCATCTGCGTTGTGTATTTTTCTGACTCTCAAAATATATTCTTGCGAAAACTCGCTTTCCTCCATGTCTTCTTTTTGACTTTTTTATTCTACCACTTTGTTTTTCACTATGCAAAATTTGTTTTTTGTCGGAACAATTCAACTATTATTATTGACTTATTATTATTATTTTGATAATATACATGCGAAGAAAAACTAAGTGGAGGAATATACTTATGAAGAGCGTAAAAATCAAACTTACATCAATCAACGATGTCAGAGATTTTGTCGATGCAGTTCGTAAATATGATATGGAAATAGATTTATCAAGCGGAAGATATGTAGTTGATGCAAAATCAATTATGGGTATATTCAGTCTTGATTTGCTCCAACCAATCACATTGACAGCTTTTTCAGATAACACAGATAAATTATTTGAAGAACTCGACAAATACATCATTAAAGAATAAGGATTGAGCAGGACCGCTTTTGTAGCGGTCCTTTCGTTGAATTTCTATGACTAAACACTCTGTTGCATTTGCAACCCTGGGTTGCAGGACAAATCAATATGAGACTGATGCACTCTCAGAGAAGATGAAATCTGAGGGATTTGAAGTGCGCGATTTTTCCGAAAAAGCAGATGTTTATGTCATTAATACTTGTTCTGTTACGGGCGAAGCAGATAGAAAATCCAGACAGTTCATAAGGAGAGCAAGAAATAACAACCCCCAAGCAATAGTAATTGTAATGGGTTGTTACAGCCAACTTGATCCGAAAACTATCGTTGAACTGGGCGCAGATTATGTATGTGGGAACAGAAACAAGATGAGCGCATCCGAATATGCTATAAAAGCTTTGGAAGGCAAGGAATCAAAAAGGGCAAATGTGCTTGATTTGAGCCAAGCTCCTTATGAAGATTGCGGTCAGATAAGCTTGGAAAAGAATGCGGAGCGAGCATTTATAAAAATTGCTGACGGGTGTGACAACGAATGCACTTATTGCATTATTCGCAAGGCAAGAGGACCAGTTGTTTCAAGACAGCCTGAAGACATTAAAAGAGAAGCCGAAAAATTGGCCGAAAACGGTTATTCCGAGATAGTATTGACAGGCACGGAGATAGCGTCTTACGGAAGAGAAAACAAAAAATACACGCTCAAAGATGCTATTGATTCAGTTTGTGTTGTGAATGGAATTGAACGAGTAAGAATCGGCTCTATTGAGCCATCCGTACTCAGAGAAGATTTCATAGAATATTTAGCAAATCAGAAAAAGTTCATGCCATCTTTTCATTTATCACTTCAGAGCGGAAGCGCAAGTGTTTTAGCCAGAATGAAGAGAAAATACAATCCCCAAATGGTTTTATCTTCAGTGAGCAAGATCCGTTCTCTTATGCCGGATGCCGGTTTTTCAGCAGATATAATTGTGGGATTTCCAGGTGAAACCGAAGAAGAGTTTAGGCAAACATGCGATTTGGTAAAAAAAATTGGACTTTATCACGGGCACATTTTCCCATACTCTGACAGAGATGGAACAGAAGCTTCCTTTATGAGTGGAAAAATCAAGCAGGAAGTCAAAAACGAGAGATTGAGCATACTGGAAAAAATATGCGAAGAAACTGCTTCACAGCAATACGAATTATTTATAAAAAACAAGATGCCTTTGCATGTTCTGTTTGAGGAAAAAAAGAACGGAATGTGGTTTGGTCATGCTCAGAATATGTTTGATGTCATAATTGACAGCAAAGAGGAATTGAGCGGAAAAACATTGACAGTTTATGCTAAAGACTACAGCGATGGAGTAGTGACAGCAATGTCCGAAGAACAACTATGAGAATATTCGAAATAAGCGAAAATGACAGCGGACAAAGATTGGATAAATTTATAACAAAAGCTATGCCTCTGTTTCCAAAATCTCTTATGTACAAGGCTATAAGGACTAAGAAAATAAAAGTCAACAAAAAGAGAGCGGAAATCGGGCAAATGCTCAACGTAGGCGACATAGTCCACGTATTTGTGAAAGAGGAATTTTTTCAAACTTTTGACGACGAGTTTTACAAGAATATCAAACCGGTTTTCAAAATAGTGTACGAAGATGATAACATAATTGTTGCAGATAAGCCGGTTGGTTTGTTGTGTCATTCGGATCAGAAAGAGGAGAAAAACACTCTGATTGAACAAATAAAGGCATATTTATGGAAAAAAGGTGAGTATGATGAGTCGGAAGAAAACTCATTTTCACCAGCTCTATGCAACAGAATTGACAGAAACACAGCGGGCCTTGTCATTGCAGCCAAAAATGCTGCATCATTGAGATCCATGAATACTATTGTCAAAGATAGACTTGTAGATAAATACTACCTGTGTCTACTGCAAAATATGCCCAAAGAAAAAGAGGGTACAATTGAAGGATATATAGTCAAAGACTCGACTAATAATATGGTTAAAGTCTTCAAGGACAGACCGAATAACCGTGATGCAAAGAAAGCAATTACAAAGTATAAAGTACTTAGTAAGTCTGAAGACGGAGTGCTTTGTGAAGTTGAACTTGTCACAGGAAGAACTCATCAGATAAGGGCACAAATGGCCTTTATTGGCTGCCCTCTTGTGGGTGAGGGAAAGTATTCAGTTAAGGGAAAAGAAAAAGCCGTTGGAATGAAGAGCCAGGCACTTTGGGCATACAAGTTGAAATTCAAAAATGACTTGCCAAAACCCCTTGATTATCTCAGCGGCAAAAATATAAGCATTGCTTTGGAAGACATTCCATTTGCATGTGCAATCATGTTGAAAAAGAAAAAAGCGTAATATATAATAATGAACGACAATATTAATAGCCGGTGGGCTAATTAGGAGGAAGTATTATGAGCACACTTCACATTATTGATCATCCACTTATTCAACACAAACTCAGTTACATGAGAAAGAAAGAGACAGGTCCAAAGGATTTCCGTCAGCTTCTCGATGAAATCTCAATGCTTATGGGGTATGAAGTTACAAGAGATTTTCCAACAAAAGAAGTTGAGATTGAAACACCTATTTGCAAGACCACAGTCAACATAATTGCCGGAAAAAAAGTGGCAATTGTTCCGATACTACGTGCAGGACTCGGAATGGTTGATGGTCTGTTGAGCCTTGTACCTGTTGCTAAGGTAGGACACATAGGTCTTTACAGAGATCCAGAGACACACAAACCTGTTGAATATTACTGCAAATTACCTAACGACATTGAAGACAGAGTTGTAATTGTCGTTGACCCGATGCTGGCTACCGGCGGCAGCTCAGCTGATGCTATCACAAAACTAAAAGAACACGGATGCAAGAACATCAGACTTATGTGCCTTGTTTCAGCTCCTGAAGGCATCAAAAAAGTTCAGGCAGAACATCCGGATGTAGATATTTACACCGCAGCTGTCGATGAAAAACTTAACGAAAATGCTTACATTGTACCTGGTTTGGGCGATGCAGGCGACAGACTTTACGGAACTAAGTAAAATTTATATAAATAGTGTTGACAATCGTTTTGACATATGATATACTCACGCATGCAAAAACAAAGAAGGGCGTTCTCCGTCCTCACCTTACCACATTGTGAGTTGGGTTAATATCGTATTGTCAGACATGTATATGACATTTACTCGCGGAGAACCTTATCTTGGTTTTCCGCGATATTTATTTTTTTGGAGGTGTACTATCAGTACCAATAGTAAAGACTTGCTCGTTAACGAGAAGATCAATGCAGCACAAGTTAGACTCATAGGACCTGCTGGAGAACAACTGGGAATAGTTAGTTCAAACAGCGCTTTGCAAACTGCTTATGATAAAAACCTTGATCTTGTTATGATTGCTCCGACAGCACAGCCGCCGGTATGCAAAATAATGGATTACGGCAAATATCGTTTCGAGTGTGATAAGCGTGAGAAAGAAGCTAAAAAGAAACAACAGATTATTGAAACAAAAGAAATTCAGTTGACTTGTAATATCGGTGAACACGATATCCAGACAAAATTGACACACGCTCGCCGTTTCCTCAGTGATGGAAACAAGGTCAGAACAATTGTCAAATTCAAAGGACGTGAAATGCGTCACACAGAGATCGGATATACTTTGCTCGATAGATTTGTCAGCGAATGTTCTGAACTCGGACAATGCGAAAAAGCACCTGTTCTTGAGGGAAGAAATCTCACGGCTATCATTTCGCCTTTAAAGAAATGACATCGCGGATAACGCAATACAAGAAGGGAAGTATTTTATATGCCAAAGATTAAAACACACAGCTCTACCGCAAAGAGATTCACAGTTAAAAAGAGCGGTATTGTTAAAATGAACAGCAACGGACGCCGTCATAAACTCGGCATCAAAACACCAAAGCGCAAGAGACAGCTCAGACGTGATGCTTATCTCAGCCCATCCATGACAGCCAATGTTAAGGCTCAGATTCACAATTAAGGTAGTACAGGAGGTAAGTTAAAATGGCTAGAGTTAAAGGCGCGATGATGACGCGTAAAAGAAGAAATAAAACTTTAAAGCTCGCAAAAGGTTACTGGGGCGCTAAGAGCAAACACTTCAAGATGGCTAAAGAAGCCGTTATGAAGAGCGGTAACTATGCTTTTGTTGGACGTAAACTCAAAAAGAGAGATTTCAGATCTCTTTGGATCACAAGAATTTCTGCAGGCGCTAAGGCAAACGGCATGAACTATTCAACATTTATGCACGGACTTAAAGTAGCTGGCATCGACCTCAACAGAAAGATGCTTGCTGAACTCGCTGTAAATGATAAAGAAGCTTTCGCAGCTCTTGTTGAAACAGCTAAAAACGCAAAATAATTACTATATAAATCAAGACCAAAGCTTTGCATAGCTTTGGTTTTTGGTTAATTGCAAAGGAATACCGAATTTGAAAAAATCAGGGTTAATAACAAGCAGGCAAAACCCATTGATAGTACAGGCCAGAAATCTCAGAAATAAAAAAGATAGAGATGAACTTGGCATGTGCTTTTTCGAGGGCGAAAAACTCTTATGTGAAGCGGTAAGAAGCAACATTCAGATTAAGTATGTTTTTTCATTGCCCAAAAACATAAAGTTTTGTGAAGACCTGTTAGAGAAGACGAATTGTGAATTATATGAAGTAAACGACTCGGTTTACGAAAAAATCACATGCGAGAATTCACCGGAAGGCATTTTTTGTGTATGTGATAAGTTTTCGCGCGAAAAAACAGATTCCGGATTGAGTCTTTTCCTTGACGGTTTATCTGACCCTGGAAATTTGGGTACTATTATTCGATGCGGTGAAGCATTTGGAGTTGATGAGATTGTTACATCTGAAGACAGCGTAGATATCTATTCTCCGAAAACCATAAGAGCCTCAATGGGTTCCGTTTTCAGGGTTTGTGTCTATGAGTCGGAAAGTCTTATAGATGAAATATCTGAAAAGAAGAAAAAAGGATACAAGATTTATTCCACAGTTCTTGAAGATAGATCAACCACGCTTGATTGCATTGAGAAAGATAAAAAAGTTGTTTATGTTATCGGAAATGAAGCAAATGGCATAAGCGAACAAGTAAAAAATGCAAGCGATGGGAAAGTGTTTATTCCAATGAATAAGGGTCCTGAATCGCTGAATGCATCTGTTGCAGCTGCAATTATTTTGTGGGAAAACAGAAGAATTAAGTAATATATTCTTGATGTAAGGGGGAACACTGCACATCATTGCAGTGAACCGAAATGCGTAATTTAGTAATAATAGAATCTCCGGGTAAAGTTAAAACAATTAAATCTTGTTTGGGCAAAGATTATGATGTGATTGCATCAGTAGGTCATGTCAGAGATTTGCCTGTCAGCACCCTGGGAATTGATGTAAATAATGGATTTGAACCCAAATATGTTACCATTCAGGGAAAATCCAAAATTATTTCTGAGTTGAAACAAAAGTCAAAAGAAGCGGACAGAGTTTATCTTGCTACCGACCCTGATAGAGAAGGCGAAGCAATCTCCTGGCATCTTTTTAATGTTCTCGATTTAGATGACAACAAAACAGACAGAGTAACTTTTAATGAAATTACTTCTTCTGCTGTCAAAAAAGGAATCGAATCACCAAGAAAGATAGACATGGATTTAGTAAACTCACAACAGGCAAGAAGAGTTCTTGACAGACTTGTCGGTTACAAATTAAGTCCATTCCTTTGGAAAACTATAAAAAGCGGCCTTTCTGCCGGTCGTGTTCAGTCTGTTGCTGCCAGAATTATTGTTGAAAGAGAAGAAGAAATACAATCATTCAAGCCGGAAGAATACTGGACAATTGAAGCTGTTCTTCACACCAATAAGAAAGGTGTCATAAATGCCAAATACTACGGCAAAAAGAACGGGAAAAAAGCAGATATTAAAAATGAAGAAGAAGCTCAAAAGATATTGAGCGAAATAAAGGACGGCCAGTTCATAATTGACGAGTGCTCGATTGAGAAAAAATCCAAAGCACCTCAGCCGCCATTTACTACTTCAACTCTACAGCAGGAAGCCTCAAAGAAACTCGGTTTTCAAGCAACAAAAACAATGAGAGTTGCTCAACAACTCTACGAAGGCGTTGGACTTGGAAAAGAGTTTGGCGGGGATCACGGTATAATCACATACATGAGAACAGACTCATTGAGAATAGCCGATGAAGCTGCAGAAGCATGCAAAAACTATATAGAAACAACATTCGGAAAAGAGTATTATCCGAGCAAGAAAAAGGTATATAAAACTAAGAATTCCGCTCAGGATGCTCACGAAGCCATCAGACCTTCAGACATGAATTTGAGCCCTGAAAGACTCAAAGGCGTATTGACAAGCGATCAGTACAAATTGTACAAGCTTATTTGGAACAGATTTGTTGCAAGCCAGATGAAAAATGCTGAGCTCAACGTATTGTCTGTAGATATTTCCTGCAACAATCACATCTTCAAATCAAGTGCATATGACATTGCTTTTAAAGGATTTATGGCAGTTTCCGGGATTGAAGATGATGAACAGGACGAAAAGAGAAAAGATAAAGTATTGAGCCTTGAAAAAGGTGAAGTATTAAATCTTGATTCAATAACACCAAATCAGAATTTCACAGAACCTCCTCCGCATTTCAATGAAGGATCTCTTGTAAAGTATCTTGAAGAAAAAGGAATAGGACGTCCTAGTACTTATGCAACCATTATTTCAACTATTGTTGAAAGAGGATATGTCGAAAGAGACAAGAAGATATTAAAATCCACTCCTCTCGGAAAAACAGTTGTTGAAGTGATGAAAAAGAATTTTCCTGAATATGTTGACTATAAATTCACGGCAGATGCCGAGACCAAACTGGATTCAATAGCACAGGGTGAACATTCATACACAGAAGTTATATCAAGTTTTTACGATGACTTTAATAAATGTCTTGAAAAAGCAAACAAGAACGCACCTTCAAAGAAAATAAAGGTTCCTGATGAGGAAACGGATTATGTCTGCAAAGTGTGCGGAAGAAAAATGGTCATCAAATATGGTCCTTACGGAAAATTCTTGGCTTGTTCCGGATATCCTGATTGCAAAAATACTTTGCAACTTGACAAAAACGGAAACATCATAGAGAAAAAAGAGGAGAGCGCTCCTGTAGTCACAGACATGATCTGTGACAATTGCGGAAAACCTATGGTTTTAAGAACCGGAAGATTTGGAAAGTTTTATGCTTGTACAGATTACCCAAAGTGCAAAACCACAAAGCCGATTCCGGATCCGATAGGTGTTGCTTGCCCGCAATGCGGAAAAGATATTCTCAGAGTGAAGAGCAAGACAGGAAGAATCTTTTACAGATGCGAGAATTATCCAAAGTGTACATTTGCTCAATGGGATTTGCCTGTAGATGAAAAATGTCCGAAATGCGGTTCAATATTACTTGAATCAAAGAAGGGCGACACACTTTATTGCAGCAATCCAGAGTGCAAATTCAAAAGATCTAAATAATAGCTAAATCCACGGCCTCAAAACCGTGGATTACGTTTTTTTGTGTGGATATATTTTACAATTGATTTGCCAGTATATTTAATATATAATTACTTAGATATAAATTATTCAAAGGAGGAATAATAAGATGGCAGAAAAAAATGATATTTTGCCTAAAGATCCATCTGTGTTGGAGAAGACTATAAATTACTACTTTAACGACAGGGAAATGCTTTTGATGGCTCTGCGTCATTCCTCTTTTGTTAATGAGGCGAGAACCAATATTCAGTCAAACGAACGACTGGAATTTCTGGGTGACTCAATTTTGTCTGCAATAACAAGCAAGTACATCTATGACAAATTTCCGGACAAGAATGAAGGTGAGTTATCCAGCATCAGAAGACAAATAGTAGAAAGAGAATCACTCGCCAATTTCTCAAGACAAATCAACCTCGGAGACTTTTTGCTTCTGGGCAGAGGTGAAGAGAAGAACGGCGGAAGAAACATTGAATCAAATCTGGAAGATGCTTTTGAGTCATTAGTTGCCGCTATATACCTTGATGGCGGAATTGAGAAAGCAAAGCAGTTTGTTTTGCCGTTTGTAATCAGTTCAACAAATGTTATAAAGAGAGAACATATCTTACAGGATCCAAAATCAATATTACAGGAAAAGGTTCAGGAAACTCCGGGAGAAAAACTTCAATATGTAATTGTGTCTGAATCTGGACCTGATCATGACAAAACATTTATCTGCGAAGCAAGAATAAACAGTAATGTGTTTGGAAGAGGAATAGGAAAGAGTAAAAAAGAAGCAGAAAAAGAAGCTGCTAAGAATGCACTCGAACTCATAGGAATCAAG
>JAEEKG010000057.1 GCA_016282315.1 Clostridiales bacterium
ATTCAGATGAAGTTGTTTATGAAACACTTTATGCAGTTGATTGTTCGGTTGACGATGAAACAACAAAAGCTGTTGTCGAAAAATTCAAATCATTGATTGAAGCAAATGGTTCAGTCAAGAAATTTGAAGAATGGGGCAAACGCAAACTTGCCTACCCAATCAACAAGAAGACAGAAGCTTACTATGCACTTGCTACATACACTGCAGATGCAAAGTTCATTGAAGAACTTAGCCGTGTCTTCAACATCACTGAAGGCGTAATGCGCTATCTAACAATCAAACTTTAATTTCGGAGGTATTTATGGCTAGTTTAAACAAGGTTATTCTTATCGGACACCTAACAGCAGATCCTGAACTCAAGACAACTGCTGGCAATGCCACGGTCACCACTTTTTCTATCGGCGTTCAGCGTCGTTTCACAAAATCTGGTGAAGCTCCACAAAGCGACTTTTTCAACATAGTTGCTTGGAGAAACACAGCCGAATTCATCACCAAATTCTTCAGAAAAGGAAACGCTATTTGCATAGTTGGTTCTCTTCAAAACAGAAGCTATACCGATAAAGATGGCATTAAGCGTTATGTAACTGAAGTTCTTGCAGATGAAGCTTCATTTGTTGAAAAAAAGAGTGAAACTGCTGCAAGATTTGATGGCACAGACTCAAAAGGCCCTTCATTTGATTCATCAGTAACCGATGCTCCAAGTTTTGAAGAAGTTGATAGCGATTCTGATTTGCCATTCTCAATGTAATCATTTTAGGAGGATTTACATCAATGGATAAAGATGTACAGAAGACTGCACGTCCCCAAATGCATACCAGAAAGAAAAAAGTATGTGTTTTCTGCGAAGAAAAACGTAACGTAGAAGACTACAAGGACGTAACAAGACTTAAAAAGTTCCTCTCAGAACGCTACAAAATATTGCCACGTAGAGTTACTGGTCTTTGCGCTAAGCATCAACGTGAGCTTACAGTAGCAGTTAAGAGAGCTCGTCATATGGCTCTTATCCCATTTGTTAGCGACTAATATTCGGATGAATTAATATTTTCTCAAAAATAGTCAAACAAATTGGAAAGACAAAGAAAAAACAATAACCTTAAGAATCCTTTGCATATAAAATGCAAGGGATTTTTTCTTTCTGATTGTCCCAAAAGAATAATTATCTTAAATAATATCTCCATATTTACCTAATGGATTAATGAAACAAAAATGTATATAATAAAAAGTGATATTTTGAGTTACAACCAGATATAGAATTTATTTCAATAGGAGCATTATGATTTTTTTCGGTTTTATTTTGGCATTTGTCATATCAGAAGCTTTAATTTTCTTAGTGAGATTTTTACTAAGAAAAAAAGAATTCAAATTATGGCATAGTATAATAATTGGCCTATTAGAAATTATTTGTTCAATTGCTATTGCGTTTTTTACTATGGCAGGTCCTATTCTTCCAATTCCTGTAGTTTTATTTCAATTTGCAATATATGCTGCATTAATGATGGATGGAATTGGCAATATTGTTTTCTCAATAATTAATAGTATTAAAAAGCAAAACAAATTGATTCTTAAAACAATTATATCATTGTGTTTTGGTATTATCTTTTTGACATTTGGTATTATTAACATGGAAGTAGTAAAACCAAAGTATATCTCGTTATCTTCAAATAAAATAGATAGAGAATATAAAGTGGCATTTGTTAGTGATATGCATATAAGTAGTTCTCAACCAGTGTCTGTTTCAATTAATACAATTAGAAGTATTAAAGCTGAAAATCCAGATTTCATACTTTTGGGTGGCGATATTATTGATTCGTATACAAAAAAAGAAGACATGGAAAAAGTATTAAGTGAGTTTAAAGATACTGGTGCGAAAGTTTATTTCATATATGGCAATCATGACCCGGAAGGCAATTTCACAATTTCAGAATATGAAGATTTTTTGATGGACAACAATATTACTATCGTAAAAGATGAGTATGTAAAATTAGATAACAGTATTGCACTTCTTGGAAGAAGAGATTATTCAGATGAAGGGCGCAAAGAAATAGATGAATTAATTAATCCTTATAATGATAGTTTTTTAATTGTAGTTGACCATCAACCATTTTATTTCATTGATAATTGTAAAGTAGGTATAGATTTACAATTATCCGGTCATACTCATGCAGGGCAAATAGCACCAGTAAGATTGATATATAATTTGTTTTTTTATTCATATGGCACATATCATAATGGTGATGCAATACTTAATGTAAGTTCTGGCGCTAGTGGATGGGTCGCACCATTCAGAACAGAAATTGGATGTCAGTATGAAATAATTACGATAACGCCTTCAAAATAGGATGAACGCCGAGCAATTCTCGGTCATTCTATATCCGAGATACAATCGTCGTTCATCCTTAAGTTTTAAATCAACTCCATCCAAGTAGTTTCTTAATTGCCTCTTCTCTTCTGTATGAAATAATCCTATATCCTGTCGGGTCAAGTATTTTGTGGAAATCATCTTCAGATATTTCCTGTTCAGAAATAACAATCAGTTTTTTTTTTGAGCGTGAAGCCTTTGCTTTTTTTGTTTTGAAATGCTGAGCAACTGTATCTTGAACATGTGCTTCACACATGCCACAGCTCATTCCTTCAATTCCTAAGATGTATTTGTTCAAACTATTTTACCCCTCTCAATAACTTGGAATTCTGAAGCATAAGTTTCTTTGCATCCTTCTTGCTCTTGAAAAACACTCCATCGGTCGTGTCAATCAGTTCTACTTCTTTATATCCCATTGAACAGCAAGCTAGTTAGCGTTTGCTAGCTTAAGTTAGCCGCCGCTAACCAAGTGTATCACAAATAGTCTATTTTGTCCATAGTTATTTTGAGTTCGTATTGAATCTTTAATGACTTTTTTCAAAAAGTGTAGATAATACAAAAAAGGAGGGTTAATCCCTCCTCGTATTTTTGTATGAAAAATGTACATATTATGCATTTCTTATATGTTGGCAAATTTTACACATGGATATTTAGCAACTTGCCCAGATATTTCGTGTATGTTTCTGTTTGGGTCCCAAATCAATTCTGAATACAGAGCTGCCGGAAACATAATGTCATTTTCAAACATTGAGTCTTCAATGACTGCTTCTATAATAGGCTCATTTGCTTTTTCAATAATTTCAGCTGACATTGCCTGTACATATTTTGCATTTTTTATCCAAGATGCCTGAATCACTTTCCAAAGTTGACTTTTTTCAATTTGACGTTTAGTTATATATTCCTTGTCATATTCACCGATTCTTATGCTATTGTTGTGATGAGTAAACCTTGTCCAGTCAAGTTTTAACATTCCCTTAAACACCGCACCGAATTTCTCATCGTCACCCCTTAGTTTCATCAGTTTCTGCGTAAACACAACAGTATCATCAAAATCTTCAGTTTTTTCAGGAAAATAGTTAAATGGAAATGATCCGCAATTTTCCCAGACTATGTATAA
>JAEEKG010000058.1 GCA_016282315.1 Clostridiales bacterium
AAGATAATCTTATTGTTCCTATTTGGATGATTTAAAAGGCTTTGGCACCCTGTTTGGCACCCGAACGGGACGCGCCGTCGTAAATCTGACCGAAGGCAACAAAAAATGCCTATTTTACGCATTTCACTGCCGCAAAATAAGCATTTTACGCACTGTATTTCGCCCCACGAATCTCTTTTTACGGGAATGGTCTATCCTTGAACTCCTCCTAAGCGACAGGCCGTTAGTTCGACTTATTATCGGGCCGTTAATGCCTCAAATGAACGAGGTGAATTAACGGCCCATATTCTTTTTACATTTTTTCTACTATTTCAAAGTTTACAGGAATCTTAATAAGCTGATTTCTCAGAGCAAGAACTCCGCCTTCTTTGTCCGACTTAATCTTAATCATGCCATCTTTCATTTCGATGCTGATTTTGTGATTGTCTCCAAGAGGTACTGTTCCTTTTGCATTGTTCAAACCGATCAGGTTTGGTCTCACTTCATATGTCTTGTATCCAACAGATGTCGGTCTTACACCCAGACAATATTTTCCAAGCAAATAAATAGGAGCGCTGCCCCAGGCATGGCACAAACTTCTACCGTATTTTCCGCCATACATCTCAAGGTGTTCATCACCTTTTTGTGTGGGATCAAACTGTTCCCACATCGTTGTGGCTCCAAGATCAACCATTGCTCCCCAGTAAGAGTGCAGCATGTCTGAGAACATATCGAAATTATTTATTGTGCACATTGCATCAAGTTCAAAGAATTTGAAGAAGGGAGTAGTTATTGCCGGAACATCCGGGTTGTTTATAACATTCTTTATAATGGATTGCTTTCTTTCTTCTGTTGTTACATCGTACAGGATTGCGAAAATGTTCGCGTGTCTGCGAATTTCACGCTTTCCTGATGTGAAGCTTGAGATAAATCCGCCTTTTTCTTCATCCCAGAACTTTTTGTTTATGTTCTTTTTTATGTTTTTCGATTTCTTTTCAAAGTCCTTGTATTTTCCGTCGCCTATAACTTTAGACATTTCTGCCATGCAGCAATATGTTCTGTACATGAGCATCTGAAGGGCACAAACGGGACCATCCTTGTCCATGTCTGCCCAGTCAATGAATGTCCAGTCTCCGCGCCTGCTTGACCCTATAATGAAACCGTTGTCATCGTGATTTGACTCAAACATTTCCATGAGGTTGAATGTCTTGGGATAAGATTTCTTTAAAAACTCGATGTCACCTGTGAAGTAGTAGTACTCCCAGAGGTTCATTATCCAGTAACAGGAATAGTCTATTATTGTATTTACGTGCTGGGTGAGATCATCTCTTCCACGCAGCATGGTAAGTGTTCTTCTGACTATGTCTTTATCATTGGTCAGATATGCGTTTACAAAGAAGCTAAGGTAGGCGTCTCCGCCCCAGATCCATCTGTCGCGCTTAATTCCGTCATAAAAACCTTCGCGCATGTTCAGATGCATCGTATATTTACACACATCCCATACTTTGTTTATTTTCCGGTCTGAGCACTTGAACGAGCCTATATCCTTGACATCAATATATTCGTAGTCCATTGACACGGATATGTCTTTTTCACACTTGATGAAAACATATCTGCACGCCCTGCTTCTGAGCACATTATCGCCTTTTTTGAGAAGGGGAGAGTCTGTCAGAATGCAATCTTCTTCGTCAAGAGCTTCGGTCTGGCTCTCTCCGTAGAATACGCAGCAGGGAACGTTGTTCTGCTTACTTGAAATAATGAGTTTCCCCATAACTTCCGAACCGAAATCTACAAGTTTTCCTCCGTTGACTTCAGTTATTGAAGTTGGGTTTATTCTTTTGTATTTGAAAAAGAACACACAAGGATCCATATCAGGAGAATCGTAATGAGAATTAGTTCCTGCAAATTCATCTTCTTGTCCGTACATGGAAACCTTCCACGTGCCGTCAGTTGAAAAATGATCTCCCGTTGCATAAATGGCAGGGAAGCCTCCGTCAAGTTTTGTTGCAAATACCTTTATGAAATTTCTGCCCGGTTTGAGCATTATTCCTTTGCCGTATGTGTATTCCGTCTTTTTTGCATTGTTTATTCTGATGCAAATCTGACCATTGGACTTGACATCAAATCTTTCGGGTTTTTCGAGATCGACTATTTTGTAAAACAAAACATTTGTGTGAACTCTTCCGAGTTCCCACATGATGTTGTAATATTCGTTTCTCTGTTCTCTTAAATTGCTGACTAATATGTTCTGGTATACTTCAAAATCATCAGGGTACCAGATCCATTGTGCCTTTCCCATATAATTGCTCCAATCATCTTGAGATTTGTGTTATTACGGTTTGTTCCTTTGCAAAATACTTCATTGCTGTAAGCAGTTTTTGAGATGCTACAAAATAGACTGCTGTTTTTGTTCCTTCACTAGAATATGTCATGACATATCTGTCTTCGCATTTAGGATCTGTAGAATAATCTTTTTGAACATAACTGCTGTCTATTCCGGCCAAATTCTCTTCAGTAGCCGGGACTATGGAATCAGTGTCCGCCAGATGAATCTTTTCAGCCAGTGTGGCTCTGTTTCTTCCGTTTACTCTGTATACATAGAAGTATCCTTTGTCCACTACAAAAGCACTTTCTTTCCACAATCTGTTCCATGTGAAGAAGTACAAAATCCATACGAGTATTGGAAGAATTGCCAATACATACGGGATTTTTGTTATGACCAAAAACAGTACGCAGTAGCCGACCACAAAGATAGTGTACAGCAGTAGGAAAATGATGCGCGATGCCTTTATGGATTTGTCGGGTTTTTTTGCAACTACAAACTGCGCAGAGTTATTTGATGCGAGCTCTTCGTCGAAATCTATTCCTTTAATAGGTTTCATATTATATCATCTCCAACAATTCATAGCTGTCAGCTAAAAAGTCTTTCATCTCTTCTCCTGTGAGTCTTCTGTAAGAAAGGTTGGCAAGAGTGTAGATGTGCTTAGCAATCTTCTTTGCGTTTTCATCTTTTGCCTTAACTTTTTCAGACAGGGAAGTAATAAGAGGACAAGATGTGTTGATGATGAATACGCCCTTTGTCGGAGCTTGTGTATGGGTGTCTACGCCATACATTTTCATCATGTCATCAAATCTTCTTTCTTCTTCTATTGAACTGAGTAGAGCAGGAGTTTTTGTGTCTTTTAGAGCCTGGTACTTAACTTCAAGGTCCTTGTTTCCGGATATTTCCTTAAAGAGTTTAGTCAGGTCCTTAATCTCTTTTGCGTCTTCTCCGCTTGACAGTGCCTTGTCGATTCCGGCGTCAACCCTGAGGAATTTTACATCCTTGTTTACGCCTTCCTGCATTGAAATGTATTGTGAGTCTATAACTGTATCAAGAATAGCTACTTCGATGCCTTCTGCATTGAACATCTCAATGTATTTTGCCTGACCGGTTCTGTCTGTTGTGTAGTAAATAGTATTGTTATTCTTTTCTTTAGCCTTTTCGAGATATTCGTTCATTGTGTAGAACTTGTCATCGGTTGTTGCCAAAAGAACGGAATCTTTTACTTTTTCGTTGAATTTAGGATCTCTGAGGCATCCGTATTCAATGAAGTTTCTGATGTCGCCCCAGATCTTTTCATAAGCAGCTCTGTCCTGGTTGAGCAGTGTTGAAAGTCTGTCCGCCACTTTCTTAGAAATGTGTGCGCACAGTTTGCTTACATATGGATCGTTCTGCAAATAGCTTCTTGAAACATTGAGAGGAAGGTCAGGGCAGTCAAGAACGCCCATGAGCATCATCATGTATTCGGGAACGAGTTCCTTTACATTGTCTGCTACAAATACAGAGTTGTAATAGAGTTTTACTTCGCCTTCAAGGGATTCAAATTCACTTTCAATTTTCGGGAAATACAAAATTCCTTTGAAGTTCAACGGGTAGTCTGCATTGATGTGTACCCAGAAAAGAGGTTCGTGTTTTCTCGGGAATACTTTTCTGTAGAACTCTTTGTATTCTTCATCTGTGCAATCGCTCGGCTTTTTCTGCCAGAGAGGAGTTGTGTCATTAACCGGTTTGTTGAAATCTTCTTTTCTCTTGTCGTCTTTTTCATCGGCATCGCGCAGGTAGATTTCTACTGGCAAAAATGAACAATACTTTTCGAGAATTTCTTTTATTCTCCAATAAGACAAATACTCTTCGCTGTCTTTGGTGATGTACATGATTACATCTGTTCCTCGACCGGATCTTTCTCCGTCTTCTATCTCATATTCGCCTGTCTCATTGCATGTCCATGAAATTGTCTTACTTGGATCTGAGTATGATTGAGTTACAACTTCAACTTTGTCTGCTGCCATGAAAGCAGAGTAGAAACCGAGTCCGAAGTGTCCTATTATACCGCTTTCGGTTGTGTTTTCACCTTCATATTTCTGAATGAAGTCCAAAGCTCCTGAAAGTGCGATACTGCAAAGGTATTTCTGAAGTTCTTCTTCAGTCATTCCCAAGCCGTTATCCGAAACAGTGAGAGTGCCTTCGCTCTTGCTGACAGTAACGTCAATTCTGTACTTTTCATCTTCATTGACTTTTGCTTCTCCCAGCGATACAAGTCTCTTCATTTTTGTTACAGCATCTGCTGCGTTTGAGACTATCTCTCTAACAAATATTTCCTTGTCTGAATAAAGCCATTTTTTGATGACAGGGAAAATGTGTTCTGTGGCTACGGATATTCCGCCTTTTCTGTTATTTTCCATTTTTTTCACCTTCTATAATATTTTCCCGCGGTTTTTGCCGCGGGTATAATCTCTTTGTTATTTGTTTTCGTTATTCTGATTTCTTTTTGAAAACTCTGAATACGGATTTACATAATATCTCCAGTCGAGATCTCCGCGCTCTATTGCCGTTACGACTATTTCAGCTGTTGCAAGGTTTGTTGCAATAGGTACATTGTTGTGATCGCAATTTCGTATGAGCGCATTGTCGTTCATATCAAATTCATCGGCAGCATCGTGAAAATATATGACAGCATCGATTTCATTGAAGTTTACTCTTGATGAAATCTGTTGAACTCCGCCTTGTCTTCCCGGAAGAACCAATTCAATATCCAGTCCTGTTGCTTTTGTTATGAGTCTTCCTGTGGTCTTGGTAGAGCAGAGATTGTGTTTAGCCAAAATACCGCAATAAGCTATACAGAACTGAATCATCAATTCTTTTCTCGTGTCATTTGCTATAAGGGCTATATGCATATAATTCCTCCCCAACTCACTTCAATTCTCTGAGTTTTTTGATTCCGTCAAACAGCGGAACCTGTTCACCCTCAGTGCGTTTTGCTATGTTTTCAAAAGCTTGTGTGACTATTCTGCTGTGCATCTTGTCCGTCAGTCTTCCTTCATCGCCTGCTATTATGATCTCAGGGTCATAAGGAACTGCACCTATAAGTCTTACTGAAGCTTCATCAATTATCTTTATGATGTTTTCTTTAACTTGCCTTATTCTTTTTCCTGTTACTCTGTTGACTATGAGCCTCATGTCGCGCACGCCTCTTGCGTACAGGAAAGCTGCAGTCTTATCTGCTGCTCTCACAGATGCTCTTGTCGGACTTGTGACGATGAATGCCCAGTCTGCTGCCTCTGCCGCGTAGAGAAGAGGTTCTCCTGCGCCTCCCGGCGTGTCTATGAACACATAGTCATAATTTCCGCTCTTTGCATAATAGGAAATGGTTCTTTTGAATGCGAACAATGTCATGCTCGGATCAAAAGAATAAGGGGCTGCAACAAAAGATAAATTCTTGTTTCTCTTGTCCTGGACTATAGCTTTTTCGGGTGAAATCCTGCCCAGCACGGCATCAGCTATGTCGTAAACAGCTAAATCAGACAAACCGGCAACCAAATCCAGACAACGACTGCCGAAATCGCAGTCTATCATAAGAACTCTTTTGCCCATTTTTGCCAGAGTCATGGCAAGATTTGCACAGATTGTGGATTTGCCCACACCGCCTTTACATGATGTAAAGAGCATTATTTTTGCTGTTTGGTTTGCTGACATAGTCATAAGCTTACCCCCTATTAATCCATCCTATATATTATCACACGGCGCGCGCTCAGTCAATAAAATACGTATAGTAATCAGTTAATTTTAATCAAACCCGAGCAGTGATAAATAAGCAAAAACAATTACACAAAAAACGACATCCCCTGAATTTTGACTTTCGGGGGATGTAAAAATTTGTCTTTATCTAGAGCCCACGGTTATTGTGTATTCGTTTTCGAATGCTTCGTCTTCCATTGGGATCGGGTTAAGTATTTCTTCTTGCTGAATTACCTGTTCGATGTCAGGTCTTGTCTTGGGATGGCGGGGAGTGAAAACGGTGCAGCAATCTTCATATGGCTGGATTGATGTCTCAAATGTCCCTATTTTTCTTGCCATTGTCACTATTTCTTCTTTGTCTGTGCCTATGAGCGGCCTGAATACGGGTCTGGACGCAAGAGGATTTGTTACATTTATTGCTTCCATTGTCTGGCTTGCCACCTGGCCAAGAGACTCACCGGTTATTATAGCTTTGCAATAGTATTTTTCTGCTATTCTGTCAGCAATTCTCATCATGCTTCTTCTGAGCAAAAGAGTTGAATATTCTTCATCGCACTTGTCTCTGATCGCTTCCTGGAGTTTTGTCAAAGACACTACGTGAACATGGATTTCACCTGTGTATTGTGAAACAAGTCTTGCCAATTCTATCACTTTGTCTCTGGCACGCTCGCTTGTGTACGGAAAACTTTCGTAGTGGACTGCTTCAATAACTACACCACGCCTGCCCATCATGTATCCGGCAACAGGAGAATCGATTCCTCCTGACAGCAACAAGAGCGCTTTTCCGTTGCTTCCCGTCGGCATTCCGCCTGCTGCTGTCTCCTGGTTTGTACACACGTAAGCTGCATTGTCCCTTATTTCAACCCGGATTACGCACTCAGGGTTGTGAACATCCACTTTAACGCTTCCGTTCATTGCTTTAAGGATTGCTCCACCGACTTCATTTGAAATCTCAGGGGAGCTGAGAGGAAACTTTTTATCCGCTCTCTTGGATTCAACTTTAAAGGATCTTTTCCCTGTGAGATATTTCGGGATTTCAGTACCTGCCACACGCAGGATGTCTTCCATGTTTTTTTCTGTTTCAAAAGCTTTTGAAACAGCAGCTATTCCGAATGTTCTCTTGGCGGCAGCATATGCTCCGTCCGAGTCACAATTGTCGTCCAGCGGGATTATGTACAAAGTGCTTTGAATAGTATATACCTTGAATTTTCCGAATTCTGCAATTCTTTTCTTGATTCTGTCTCTCAACAATTTTTCAAAGATGTGTCTGTTCATCCCCTTGAGAGCCAGTTCACCATATTTGCACAGTATGGATACTTTCATAAAACCTCTTTTTAGCTCTTTATATTTCGAAATTTATGCTGTATAATTTGGTCAGCAATTATCTTTGCTTAATTTTATAACATCTACTAAAGAATATCAAGAAAAGGGAAGAAAAATGAAAATCGTTCATCATTTGGAGATAGCAGGAACAGAGTTGTCTCTCATTTCAGAAGAGACAAATGCTTACGTTGACAAATTGGCTTCGGAATTAAACAGGAGAATCAACACAATGAGATTGTCGGGAGCTAATGTTTCCATAACTCAGGCGACAATAGTAGTTGCATTGGATTTGCTTGATGAAAATCAAAAAATGAGAGTTTTGCTCGAGAATAATGAGAAGAGATAAAGAATTACCGGAATTGCTGGCTCCTGCCGGCTCTTTGGAATGCGTTAATGCGGCAGTTGCGGCGGGTGCCGATGCTGTATATTTCGGCATGAAAAGTTTTTCAGCCAGGGCATATGCTCAGAATTTCTCGTTCAAGGACGCCACGGATGCAATAAAGTATTGCAAGAGTGTAGGCGTCAGGGTCTATTCCACAATCAATACTCAATTGTTTGACACTGACATGGAACAGGCTCTTGAGATTTGCAGAATACTGTATAACACCGGTATAGATGCCTTTATAATCACGGATCTTGGCTTAATAGGAGAAGTGAGAAGAGAATTGCCGGATGCTGAATTGCACGCAAGCACTCAGATGGGAGTTCAGAACAGCTATTCTGCAGATGTATTGTCAAAACTCGGATTTACAAGAATGGTTGCACCCAGAGAGTGTTCGTACGGAGAACTGAAATCTCTTTGCGACAATTCTTGTCTTGAAATCGAAGCATTCGTTCACGGCGCAAATTGCGTATGCCATTCAGGACAGTGTCTTATGAGTGCGGTGATCGGTCCGAGAAGCGGAAACAAAGGAAATTGTGCTCAGCCCTGCAGAATGATGTACAAGGGCAAGTGCGATTATCCTCTCAGCCTAAAAGACAATTGTTTGGCTCCAAGAATGAAAGAACTCTTGGACACAGGCGTCTCATCACTGAAGATTGAAGGCAGAATGAAACCATCTGAATACGTGTACGGCGTTACACGTATATACAGACGTTTGCTTGATGAAAAAAGAGATGCGACAGTCGAAGAAATAAAAGAGCTGGCTGACATCTTCTCAAGATCAGGATTTACAAGCGGATACTTTGATGACAAAGTTGATTCAGATATGCTTGGAAGAAGAACAAAAGAAGACAAAATAGCGACAAACTCCACTGAGACCATAAGTGAATATCCGAAAAAACGAATATATATGGACATGTCAGTCGCAATGAAAAAAGATATGCCTCTGACACTTACGGGAACAATTTACCTTGACGGCAAGCCTCAATCAGTAACTGTCGAAGGACGAGTGCCTGAAATCGCGGTGACTCACCCCATGAATCCGGACCTAGTAAAAAAACAACTTGTCAGACTGGGAAATAGTTCATTTGAAACTGATCCGGACAAGATTATAACGGACATGGATGACGATGTCATGATGCCCGTGATGCTCATCAATCAGCTGAGAAGAGATCTGTGCGATGAAATGGAAAAAAGACTGTCTGTATCAGGCAGGGAAAGAGTAGCAAAGGCGTCTGTAAAGACCATTGAGAACTACCCTAAAAACTGTAAGACAAAGACCGCTTACTTTGATAACATAAACGCTTTGCCTGACAGTGCCTTTGATTATTTTGACAAAATATTCGTTCCGCTAAAAGACTATTGTCTTGTAAAAAAGCCTAAGGGGAAAGCGGAACTCGGTGTATCTATGCCTTCTGTTGTCATGGAAGGCGAACAGTCGCTCATAGATAAAAGGCTTGATGAAGCAGTAAAACACGGATGCCGCAACATGCTTGTTACAAATATATGGCAACTAGACGCTGCGGAAAAAAGAAATATGCGCGTGACTCTTGATCCAAGAATGAACTGCATGAATTCGTATTCGTGCAGCATGTATTCAGACAAGGGTGTAGATAACATAGTACTGTCAATTGAAACAGGATTGCCTAAAGCGAGAGACATGAAGTCCAAAACAGATTTGAGTGTTGTTGCATATGGAAGAATACCTGTCATGACAATTGAAAAATGCGCCATAAGGGACATTCTCGGACTTAAGGGACCTAAAGACAAATGTGAATACTGCAAAGGACAAAAATGTGTTCCTTTAACTGATTCTAAGAATATGACATTTGTTGTGTCAGGTGACCCTGAAAACCATAGAAACACTATTTACAACAGCGTGCCCGTATGGACTGCGGATATCTTTGACAAAATTGTGAGGATGGGCCTTGGCGGCTACTTTATATTCACAGACGAGAGCAAAGAAACAGTACAAAAGGTCATAGACGGATATATTCATTATGCTTTGCCGAAAGGACCTTTCAAGAGGATTTAACATGATAAACAAGATAATTTTGGCTTCAAGTTCTCCGAGAAGAAGAGAAATTCTCGAAAATCTCAAGCTTCCTTTCACGGTGGTTTCACCTGAATGCGACGAAGATGTTGACGCATCTCTCCCGCCTGAAGACTACGTAAAAGAATTGGCTTTGAGAAAAGGAAGAGCAGCCGTTGAAAAGATGAAAAAGACAAAGATGAGCACGGATGACGCATTAATCATTTCGTGCGACACCATTGTATATTTTCCTCAGGGCGACATTATAATCGGGAAACCAAAAGATGAAAGGGAAGCTTTTCTAACTTTGGGACTTTTGTCTGACAGCTGGCACTCTGTCTACTCAGGCCTTTGCCTCATTAACGGCGACAAGGAGTACTGCCGGGAAGATATAACGAGAGTAAAATTCAGAAATCTGGAAGACAAGCAGATAGAAGAATATATGGCTACAGGTGAACCATACGGAAAAGCCGGGTCATATGCGGTTCAGCAGCTCGGAGCAGCGTTTGTTGAGAGAATAGACGGAGACTTTTTCAATGTTGTAGGCCTGCCCGTTTCACTTTTGTGCTCTATGCTCAAAGTGTGTTTTAACACAGATATATTTGAGCTTTCCAAACAATTGCAAGGACGTGTTTACTCATGATGACCTTATCAAAAAGAAGAAAAAGAGCAGAAGAAGTTATGGAGGTTTTATCCGGGCTATATCCGGATGCTGATTGCACGTTATCTTCTGATGGCGATCCATGGAAATTGCTCGAGATGACAAGACTTGCTGCTCAGTGTACGGATAAGAGAGTGAACGAAGTGTCAATAGGTTTATTTGAAAAGTATCCTACGCCGAAAGATATGGCAAATGCAGATATATCCGAGCTTGAAGAAATAATCAAACCATGCGGCCTTTACCACATGAAAGCTAAAGACCTGAAGGAATCGTCAAGGCAAATAGCCGAAGAATATGGCGGAAGAGTACCTGACACAATGCAGGAATTGCTGAAATTGTCAGGTGTCGGACGCAAAATTGCAAACCTCATATTGGGTGATGTGTATAACAAACCCGGTATAGTTTCAGACACACATTGCATAAGAATCAGCAAAAGACTGGGACTGACTGATACAACAGACCCAAGAAAAAACGAAGAAGAATTATCCGAAATTATACCGGTGCAGGAAAGAGCTGTTTTTTGTCATAGACTGGTGAATTTCGGAAGAGACGTATGCAGGGCAAAAGGACCTCTTTGTGATAATTGTCCTTTCAACAGCTACAAGTGCTCAATAGATTAAGGAGAGTAACGTTCATGATACAAAGACCTCTTGCTGACAGAATGAGACCAACTGAGTTTTCTCAGATGGTGGGCAATGAATCGCTTTTCGGTCAGGGCGGTGTTTTTCAAAAGATAACCAATTCAGGGAAGATACCTAACATGGTCATGTTCGGGCCTCCCGGAACGGGAAAGACAACTGCGGCCGGTATCGTTGCATCAAAAGCAGATATGACTTTAGTCAGACTTAATGCGACGACAGCTACTCTTTCCGATGTAAGGGCAGCTATAGAGCAAACACAGACATTTGAAGGAACAAACGGAATACTATTGTACCTTGATGAAATTCAATATTTTAACAAAAAACAGCAGCAGTCACTGCTTGAATTCATGGAAGACGGAAGAATAACGCTGATTGCGTCAACTACGGAAAATCCGTATTTTTATGTCTACAACGCCGTGCTGTCAAGATCAGTTGTATTCGAATTCAAACCTATAAACGAAATGGACATGCTTCCTCTGATTGAAAGAGCTTGCAAATTCATTTCCCAAGAACAGAATATACACGTGACAATTTCAGAGGATGCAGCAAGGATCATTGCTCGTTCAGGAGCAGGCGATGCGAGAAGAGTACTCAACATATTCGAAAATGCATGCACATATTCAGGCGGCAATATTACTGAAGAATCAGTGAAGGCTTTCATTCCTGAAATAGTCGGAATGGGCGGCTTTGACAAGGCAGGCGATGGGCATTATGATCTTTTGTCTGCATACCAGAAATCCATAAGAGGTTCAGACCCTGATGCCGCTATTTTCTATCTTGCAAAGATACTCGCAGGAGGGGACCTTTTGTCTGCAATAAGACGAATCCAGGTTATTGCCAGTGAAGATATAGGGCTGGCATACCCACAGGCTGCCGCAATAACTTATGCATGTGTGGAATCTGCACGATCCCTCGGACTGCCTGAGGCGGCAATTCCTCTTGCTAACGCCACGATTATGCTTGCAACTGCACCGAAATCAAATTCTGCTAATGCCGCATATGAAAAGGCGATGGAGGATGTAGCTAACGGAAAAGGACCTGAGCCTCCAAGACAACTGAGAAATACTCATTATGACGGTGTGAATTCAAACGAAAAAGGGCAGAATTATAAATATCCCCACAACTACAAGAATCACTATGTAAAACAACAATATCTGCCTGACGATATAAAAGATGCAAAGTATTATGAATACGGTGAAAACAAGATTGAACAAACTGCAAAAGCATATTGGGACCTCATAAAGAACAACATATAGCAAACGGATACAAGGGAGATAGGACATGATTTTTACAATTAAACACTTCGACACGCCACTTATCTCTTTTTCAGCAGACAGTGGAGCGGAAGTAAATATTGAAATAACATTTGTCAACGAGAAAAAGAGGTCGTTATTTCCTCTTGACCTGTCGGAAGTCAGCTCGGATGGAATACAAAGCTGGCTGAAACACCGGACGATTCCGAAGAATCGCGCTTATGTTGACAGTATACTCAGTTCAATGGGACTGAGTATCAACAGGCCGCTTGATGTCATCAGGGTATCAAAAGGCCTCTCTCTGAACGACTGCTATTGGGTATGCGCTGAGGGTGATGAATCTTCTTTTGAAGCTATCAATCTTTACGACAACCGTTTCAGTCGCATGCTCGGGCAGATTGCATTCATCGGGTATGGCAGTTCAGGCAGATCCATCATCGATTCGAGCCCTGAGTTCACAACAAATGGCATGCTGCCTAAATGCTGGCGCAGAGAAAATGGTGTCATCAGACTGTATAAAGGCGGAACCGAAGGTATGTCAAATACCGGGAACGAGCCATATTCAGAATTTTACGCTTATCAGATTGCCAAGGCACTCGGCGTGAATGCGGTACGATATAATCTGGCAAAGTGGAAAGAGCATCTTTGCTCTACTTGCGAGTTGTTTACTTCCAAAGAGGTATCTTTCGTCCCGGTGGGCAGGATAGTAACGAGCGGTGGCTTTAAGGCAGTAAAAGCATATTATGAATCACTCGGAAAAGAATTTGTCACTGCATTAAATGAAATGATTGTTTTTGACGCTGTCATATTCAACACCGATAGACACTACGGGAATTTCGGATTCCTCGTAAATAGCAAAACAAACGAGATTATTGCTCCGGCGCCGCTTTTTGACCACGGCAACGCTTTGTTCAACTTTGCCGGTCGTGACAATCTTACTGATGTAAAGGCTCTTTCAAAATATGCGTCTACTGTTTTGCCTTGTGTTTATGACAATTTTGTTACTGAAGCAAAAGCAGTTATGACACATGAAATGAGAAACAATCTTAGAAAGATTCTCAACTTCAAATTCACAAAGCACCACCGATATAATCTGTCTGAAAAAAGACTTGCGTTAATTGAGGAAGTTGTTCATGGCAGAGTCCGCGAACTTCTTAAGTAAGGAGCTAACAAATGAGAGCAGTAATTGTTGGCACAAGCGGCCATTATGAATATGCTTTTGACGCTAAAGAATGCGGAGTGGATATAGTTGCAGTTTCGACTGTTGACTCCTGCGAAAGCGAAGAAAAATGTATTGAACAATTCAAAAAACTGGGACATAATCCTGTCTTTGTACCGGAATATAAAAACCTATTGGACTATGAACCGGAAATAGCAATAATTAACACTGCATTCACACTAAACTGCGGCATTTCCATGTTCTTTATGGAAAAAGGAGTGAGCGTTTTTTGCGAAAAGCCTTGCGCTTCAAGTCTGAAAGAACTGGACAAACTGGAAGAAGCATACAAAAAGGCACATGAAGAAAAAGGTGTAGTATACGCAGGTATGTTCGGCTTGTCTTATACAGACTGGGCAGAAACCATAAGACAGATGATAGAAAGCGGCGCAATAGGTCAGATAAGATTGGCTCAAGCACAAAAGTCATACAAGCTAGGAAACAGAGAACCTTTTTACAGTTGCAGAGAGACTTATCCCGGTACAATTCCATGGACAAGCATACATGGTATAGACTGGCTTTACGGCATTTGCGGACTGAGTTTTGATCAGGTGTTCTCCTGCCAAAGCGATAAGTGCAACCAAGGCAACGGAACAATGGAAATGACTGCGTCCAGTACTTTTACCAATAGCGATGGAGTTATAGGTGTAGTCACATCCGACTATTTCAGACCATCTTCAGCTCCAACTCACGGAGATGACAGACTCAGGGTTGTTGGAACTCTGGGTATTATCGAGTCAATTGACGGCAAGGTCACTCTGATTGACAACAGCGGAAAGAGAGAAGTTGAAACTGTTTCTCCCAAGAAGAGCATTTTTAAGGAATTTACCGAAGAATTACAAGGTAAAGGAAAATGCAGAAAAGGTGCTGAATACTCATTTGAAGTAACAAGAGCAGCACTGACTGCCAGAGAGTCTGCTGATAACAATTCCATAGAGAAAATCTGCAAAAACAAGAATGTAATGATGTACACTGACGGCGCGTGCAGCGGAAACCCGGGACCCGGAGGATACGCATGCATATTGCAATATAAAGGAGTAACTAAGATATTGTGCGGCGGTGAGAATGAAACCACAAACAACAGGATGGAACTGACGGCAGTAGTTGTCGGTCTTGAGGCTTTGACAAAGCCTTGCAATGTCATCATCACATCGGATTCAAGATACATAGTGGACGCAATAGAGAAGGGCTGGCTTGAGAGCTGGAAGAGCAAAGGATGGAAGAAAGCCGATAACAAACCGGTGTTAAACCAGGATCTTTGGGTCAGACTGGACAATCAGCTTTGCAAACATGAAGTTCATTTTGATTGGATAAAGGGTCATGCCGGCCATGAATTCAACGAGATGTGTGACAGCATCGCAGTAGAAGAGAGCGTTTTGAGAGGCGGACAACAACAATAGCGCTAATCTTAATGTTTTGTTAAGGATACATAGAATTATTAAGATTTGTTAATAATTGATTAAAAATCGATGTCAAAAAGTGTCAAAATTTGTAATGCGTTTTATATTACATCAAATTTTAAGATATTAAAGATAAATTATGCATTGATGTATCCAATATTACGATGATACAACATATATAAATAATCCCGAAAACCTAACAACGACAAGGAATTTCAGCTGTTGGTCTTTCGGGATTATTCTTTTAGTCTGATGATCTGACGATGTATAATTCCGAAATTATACATCAAAATGGGCTTCACACCATATTTTAGAGATATATATTATATATATTTTGTCCTTGAACGCGCGCGCCTGAGAGTGTTAACATAATCTCGTATTTACAGGTGGATTGGTAATCTACACCGGTAAAGTGCACAAATAAACCATACGGTGGGAGGAAAAAATGGAGAAGAGAATTTCCAAAAGAGTTATCGCTTTTCTTCTTTCATTCGCATTGCTGCTTTCTTGCGGAATTGTAGCATTTGCGGCTGAAGCTGACGACCACGAAGACAGTGGCGCCAGCATTACAGCGGAAGATATAGAAGTCTTAAGCGATATCAAGTGGCATGATTATCTCGAGCTTCACCAGGACAAAGCATTCTATTCTGGAGAGCCTGTAGAATTTCTTGCTACTGAAAATGTCGAATACACGCAACCATCCGGAGATGATGAAGTCGTCTATGATTTCAAAACTCTGACAATTAACGGACTTGAGTGCGTTCAGACACCTGAAACAGGGACAGTAAAATGGACTGTAAATGTTCCGGAAACGGGTCTATACACCATTTCATTGCTGTATTATCCTACAGAGGCCAAAGAGACATCAATTGAAAGAACACTGAGAATCAATGATTTAGTTCCTTTCAATGAGGTAAGAAACCTGATCTTTACAAAACTCTGGAAAGATGCATATGAGTATGACAGCGAAGGAAAGATAATCATAGAAACCGACCAGAACCACAATCAGAAGAAGGCAGACAAGTATCAGGCTCCGGAATGGATAGAAGAAACCCTGAAAGACCCGACAGGATACTACAACGGCGACTTCTATTTCTACCTTGAAGAAGGTGAAAACACAATTTCACTTCAATCACAAAAAGAGCCAATGGCTGTTCACTCAATCACACTCAAAGCTTATGAGAAGAAGATTTCATATGCTGAGTATCTCGATTATTGGACTAAGAAGGGAGCAAAAGATGCTCCGGCCGGATCTGTAATAGATTTCGAAGCAGAGTATCCTTCACTCACATCAGACAGCACATTGTATGCCATTAGTGATAAGACATCTTCAATCACACGTTCTCAGCACGCTACATACACAATGTTGAACTCAATCGGTTCAACAAACTGGCAGAACATGGGTCAGTGGATAGAGTGGGCATTTGAAGTAACAAATCCGGGTCTATACACAATCAACCCAAGATATTTGCAGAACGCTGTTGCGGGAATGTTTGTTTCAAGAAGACTTTATGTAGACGGAGTTGTTCCTTTTGAAGAAGCAAACAACCTCGAATTCAACTACAGCACAAAATGGGGACTTGGACCGCTCAATGACGGCGAAACAAACTTCAAGTTCTATTTTGACAAAGGCGTACACACAATAAGACTCGAAGTTAACCTCGGCCATTTCGGAGATATCTACACAGCTATCAGAAACAACATGGCACAAGTTAACGGAATTTACCTGAAAATCCTCCAGATTACCGGAACCGATCCAGATCCATACATGGATTATCAGTTCTACAAGAGAATTCCTGCAGACATAGTCAGAATGAAAGAATTATCTGATGAACTCTATGGACTTGCAGATGAATTCGAGAGAGTGAGCGGAGCCGCAAGTTCCAACTCAGCAACTCTGAAAAACGTAGCGAGAGTTCTTGAAAAGATGCAGTCAAGCAGTGAAACTCAGATTGCTAAGAACTTCTCAGCACTTAAAAACTATATTGGTGCACTCGGTACAATGCTTAATGACATGCTCAAGCAGTCACTTAAGGTAGATTACATTATCATACAGCCTGAAGGAGAAAAACTTCCAAAGGCAAACGGTACATTCTTTGATGAATTATGGTTTGAAATTTCAGGATTCATCAGCAGCTTTGTCTATGATGGATACTCATTCACATCAACAGCAACAGGCGAAAAGGTTACAAAGATTGACGTATGGACTACAGTTTCAAGAGAGTACACACAATTGATCCGTGACTTGATTGACTCAAGCTTCTCAGAAGCTTATCCGGAAGTATCTGCAAACCTCAAGCTCGTTACAATGGGTACAGTTCTTCCTGCAACACTTGCAGGCGTTGGACCTGACGTAATGATGAATGAGCCTCAGACAACAGTTATCGACTACGCCGTACGTGGTGCCGTTCTTGATCTGAGCGGATATGACGGATACAAGGAATTGATTTCCAGGTTTACTCCGGCAGCACTCGTTCCGTTGACGGTTGCTCTCGGTTCTCCTGAAGGAGATCTGGCTTGCTTTGGTATTCCGATGACGCAGTCGTTCAACGCAATGTTCTACAGAAAAGACGTTTTGGCTGAACTCGGACTGGACGTTCCTAAGTCCTGGAACGAATTGGTTGAGATCTTGCCTAAACTCCAGTCAAAGAACTATACGGTGGGCATGTCGACAAAGGCCGTTTGTACAAACCTCCTCTACACATTCATTTATCAGCACGGAGGTCAGCTGTTCATCAAGAACGGTGAGGGTGTTTCATTTGACGATAAGACAACACTTGAAGCATTTACCCACATGTGTTCACTCTACACGGATTACTCATTCCCGATTTCTTACGATGCGGCGAACAGATTCCGTACAGGTGAATATCCGATTATCATAGCAGACTACATTTCGTTCTATAACCAGTTCACAATTTACGCAACAGAACTTAAAGGATTATGGGGCTTCACAAATATTCCGGGATATAACAATCCGGACGGAACAATCAACAATTCAACCCTTTCTACTGTAACAGCAATGGTATTGATGGCACAGGCGAAAGAGAGGGGAACGGATGAAGCAGGATTCAAGTTCATGGAGTGGTGGATGAGATCAGAAGTTCAGAGCGCATATGCAAACCAGTTGATTGCATTGCTCGGACCTGCAGGAAAATATGCAACTGCAAATACAGACTCATTCAATGCGATGTCATGGACATCATCAGAACTCAAGAACCTCAACTTGATTACAAAGAACCTCGTTGCCAACAACGAAATGCCGGGAAGTTACATTATCTCACGTTATGTAACATTCGCATTCATGAACGTATATAACAACAGAGCAATCGCTGCTCTTGAACTTAAGGGCTACGTTCAGACAATCAACGAAGAAATGGCCAGAAAGAGACAGGAATTGTCACGTCGTCAATTCTATGTTCCGGCTTCTAAGAAAGACTAAGAAAGGAGGAAAACACAATTATGTCAGAAAACTCAACAACTGTTAATACAGAAGTTAAACGTAAACCGGTTGCGAGAAAAGATATGTCTAAACTTCAGTGGACATTGAAAGAGATGAAGAAAAACTACATCGCATACATTATGTGTCTTCCTTACTTCCTCATCTTCTTCACATTCACGGTTGGACCTGTTGTTTTATCCATCTATTACAGTTTAACAGTCTTTAACTTGATTGAAGACCCGATCTTCACAGGTTTTGACAACTATACACGACTCATATTTGATGACGACGTATTCCTTCTTGCTGTTAAGAATACTCTTGTATTCGCAGTTATTACGGGACCTGTCTCATATATATTGTCATTGTTTACGGCTTGGTTCATTAACGAACTTCCGCCAAAGATAAGAGCGGTTGTAACACTTATCTTCTACGCACCATCAATTTCAGGCGGTATCTACATGATTTGGCTCGTTCTCTTCGACGGCGACTCAATGGGATATGCAAACTACTTGCTGATGCGCTACGGTGTTATAACGACGCCGATCCAGTTCTTGCAAAATGCAACGTACGTAATGCCTATATGTATAGTGGTTGCGCTATGGACTTCACTTGGCGTCGCGTTCCTTTCATTCATAGGAGGTCTTCAGACTGTCGACAAAGCGCAATATGAAGCGGGCGCCGTTGACGGTATCAAGAACCGTTGGCAGGAATTGTGGTATGTAACGCTTCCGAACATGAAGCCGCAGCTTTTGTTCGGTGCCGTCATGTCCATTACTCAGTCATTCGGTTTCGGTGCCATAGTTACAGCGCTTGCCGGATTCCCGAGCGTCGACTATTGTGCGTGGACGATTGTTCACCACCTTGAAGACTACGGTGGTCAGAGATTTGAAGTTGGTTATGCTTCTGCTATTGCTACTATCTTGTTTGCAATCATGATAGGTAGTAACACAGCCGTCAAGAAGCTGCTCTCGAAAGTGGGGAAGTAAGTTATGGCTAAGAAGTATTCCAAATTAAGAACAAGAGGACACAAGGTCGTCCTGAGCCGTTCAGCCGGAGGCGATGCAGGAATTACAATATTCCTCGTAATATTCGGTTTGTTTATGTTTATCCCGATGTACTATGCCATAGTACAATCGCTCAAACCTATGGATGAGTTGTTCAACTATCCTCCGAGATTCTACGTTGTTAAACCAACACTGCAGAACTTCAGTGATATGTTTAAGGCAATGTCAAACTCATGGGTTCCATTCTCAAGATATATCTTCAACACATTGATCTATTCAGTTGGCGGTACTTTCGGTAACCTCGTTTGCGGTTCACTTGCTGCATACGCAATTTCAAAACTGAAATTCCCGGGCAGAAAGATTCTTGCTCAACTCGTTCAGATGGCGTTGATGTTCCACCCGACAGTTGCTACAGTTGTTAACTACATGACAATGAGTAAACTCGGAATCGTAGATACACCTTGGGCAATCATTATTCCGGCATGGGGCGCTACACTCGGTATGTTCCTTATGCAGACGTTTATGAACTCAAGTATCGCAGATACAGTACTTGAATCTGCAAGACTTGATGGTTCATCAGAGTTCAGAACTTACTGGACCATTGCGATGCCGATGGTTAAGCCGGCTTCGCTGACACTTATAGTTTATACCTTCAAAGACTTGTGGGCGATGGGTGCATCCACATACATCATGAGTGAACAGTATAAGACATTCAACTATGCTATTCAGCAGATCGTATCAGGCGGTGTTGCCCGTGCCGGTGTAGGAATGGCAGCATCAGTTGTCATGATGATAGTTCCTATCGCAGTCTTCGTATTCAGCCAGAGCCGTGTCGTTGAAACGATGTCGACTTCAGGTATGAAAGACTAATGGAAAGGAGAGTATATATAATAATGAAGAAAAGAAAAAATCTTAAAAAGATTGTTGTTCTGACTTTGTGTCTTATGTTACTCACCTGCACATTTGTCTCAGCAGCATCCACCCCATATTCAACATATACGTACACTATGGACGGAGAGGTCAGGGAATCACCTGCAGCCTACGTTCCGGACAGAAGTATTAACAACTATGACATGAATATGGAAACCGCATTGAAGAATCCTAAAGACATCTTTGTTGACCCCAAGAACTACATTTACATAGTTGATACGGGCAACAGCAGAGTAGTTGTTTGCAACGAAACATGTACATATCAGTTCGAAATAAGCAATTTCGTAAATGAAAACGGTGTTCCGGATAAACTCAATTCACCGGAAGGCATTTTCGTTAACACAACTGAGATTTATGTATGTGACACATTGAATGCGAGAATTGTCGTATTTGATACAGAAGGAAACTTCCGTAGAATCATATATGCTCCGGAAGCAGATATCATGGGCGATGATACATTGTTCAGACCTGTTGCAGTAGCAGTTGATGAATCAGGAAGAATGTACGTTGTATCAAAGTCAACTTACTCAGGTGTATTTGCATTCAACGATGACGGTTCATTCCAGGGATTTGTCGGAGTTCAGAAGACAAGCGTTCCGCTTGCAGTAAGAATCAGAAGATTCTTCTTCCCGGACACAACCACAATTTCCTACATTTCAATTGAATTCAACAACCTGGCAATCGATGAAAGCGGATTTGTCTGGGTTACAACAAACGGTATCGAAGATGCAACACTTGAAAGTGCAATTCGTTCCGGCGATAAGGACTATGCTCCTATCAAACAGCTCAACCCTCAGGGTAACGACATAATGCAGAGAAACGGCTTCTTTATGCCGTGCGGCGAAGTTAACTTCATGTCAAGTGCCGTTAAGAGCAACAACAGAGTTCAGGGTCCTTCATCAATAGTAGATATAGCACTCGGACCAAATGGTGTATATTCGGTAATAGACAACAAACGTTCAAGAATTTACACATATGACTACGACGGACAGTTGATATATGCTTTCGGTGACACGGGTTCTCAGTTAGGTAACTTGAAAGATCCGACAGCAATTACATATTTCAATTCCGACATATATGTGCTTGACGGTACATTGAACAGTATTACAGTATATAAGAGAACTGAATACGGCGATGAAATCGATCTGGCTGAGCAGTACCTCATTAGTCTTGACTATGACAAGGCAATTGACAGCTGGAAAGAAATTTTGAAGAGAAACAACAACTTTGACGCAGCTTATGTTGGTATAGCAGACAGTATGTACTTGTCTGAAAGATATGAAGAAGCAATGTCATATTATCAGGCAGCAGGACATACTCAAGGCTACTCAAACTGCTTTAAGGAACTCCGTCAGAGATGGATTGAAAAATATCTGTTCCTGGCAATCCTCATTATTGCAGGCGTAATCGTCGGTTTGTACTTCCTGTTTAGACACATAGGCAAAGTTAATAAAGCCGGTGTTGCTAAATCAGGAAAGAGAAAATTCAGTGAAGAAGTATTCTTCGGCTTCTATGTTATCATGCATCCGTTCGACGGATTCTGGGACTTGAAGCACGAGGGAAGAGGTTCTGTCAGAGGTGGTTTGTTCATTGCCGGACTTGCTACACTCGCAGTAGTATACAAGAACGTTGGTTCAGCTTACATTTTCAATCCGGGTGCAAACCTCGGTGGAATCTGGGCAGGCATTGCAACAATCTGGGTACCATTGCTCTTGTATGTAATAGCTAACTGGTGTATCACAACATTGTTTGATGGTGAAGGAACTTTCAAGGATATTTTCATGGCAGCGTCCTATTCGCTTGTTCCGCTTGTAATATTCCTGATTCCTACAACAATCTTCTCAAACGTAGCAATACTTGATGAAGCATCTATCATTACACTGTTTGATACAATCGCATATATCTGGCTCGGTGGTTTGCTCTTCTTCGGAACTATGACAGTTCACGGTTATTCAATGGGCAAGAACATTATAGTTACAGTCGGAACCGTACTCGGAATGGCATTTATCATGTTCCTTGTAGCATTGTTCACAAACCTTATCAGAAGAATGGTAAGCTTCGTAACAGATATCATCACGGAAATTTCTTACAGAACGGATTAAGGAGGCGAAAAATGAAAAAACTTATAGCGGCATTTTTTGCCATCTTACTCTCGATAATGTGCATTCTTCCATCTCTTGCTGCTGACGCAGAAGTAAAGATAGAAGATTATCCCACAAAAGAATACACGGCAGCAAAAGACAAAGTTGCAACAATGGAATTGATGTATTCAAGCGATGAATACGGATATGATCTGTACTTTGACAGAAAGTCTGCAGAATTTGCTCTTTTGAATAAAAAGACCGATGAATATTTCTTTTCAAACCCATATGACATCGCTGTAAACAATTCAACAGCTTTGTCAGCAACACAGCAGGGAATGCTGTTGTCTCAGGTAATAATCACATACACGGACCTTGAATCAAAGACCACATTGCAAATGGGCAGTTATGCTTATGCTGCTGCTTTGGGTGATCAGATAGTATTCAAAAACCTTACAAACGGTGTCCGTGTTGAATACGCAATAGGAACAGTTGAATCAAAGAGACTTATTCCTATCTGGATTGAAAAAACTCGTTTTGAAGAGAAGATCTACAACGTTCTTAATGAAAACAAGTTCCTGATGAGTGAAGATGAATTGTTTGTATTCAATCACCTGTATGATACATACTACAAATTGATTGACCAGACAAATCCACAAAACGAATCATCAGTTTCTTCATGGAGAAACATTTATCCTTGTCTTGCCAACGACGAGAGCATGGTTATCTATGTTTTCCAGCAGGCAAGTAACAACAGAGCTCTCAAGAACGTTGAGTCGCTCATAAGAAAGTATTGTCCTTCATACAGCTATGATGAATTGGAATTCGACCATGAACTCACCGGCTATGAGGGTGATGAAAAAGAACCTGCTTTGTTCAGACTTGCAATTGAATACACAATTGACGAAGATGGACTCAGCGCTTCAATTCCATCAAAGAGTATCAGATACAACGAGACAAACTACACACTGCAAAGCGTAAGATTGCTTCCTTTCGCAGGCTGTGCTGAGACAAAGACAAGCGGTACCAAATCTACTACAGGCGGATATATATTCATTCCTGACGGAAGCGGTACATTGCTTCAGTACTATCTGAGCGATGGTTCAATCAACAAAGGTAACCAGGGTTCTTTGGTTTACGGTATTGACTACGCTTATCAGACAATTACGAATACTAACCCGAATGCTCAGACATTCAGACTTCCGGTATTCGGATTGACTGAGTATTATGACACAACAATTACAACAAACAGAACAGGACGTCCTGCAAAAGTAGATACAGTCAGCAAAGAGAGAGGATTCTTGGGAATCATCACCGAAGGTGAATCATTTGCAAACGTAATCGCTTACATGAACAACGTTGTAGGCGACGGCGGCGACTGTGATTACAACACTGTTTGTACAAGTTTCTCAACAGTTCAGACCGATACAGTTACACTTGGTAACTCACTGGCAAGCGATTCCGCATTGACAACGACCGTAGATACCAAATACCTTGGAAACTACACAGTCAAGTACATAATGTTATCAAGCGATGAAAACAGTGAATATGAAGCTAGTTATGTCGGAATGGCTGCTGCTTACAGAAACCATATTATTAAATCAAACGATCTTAAAAATGTAACAGATAATGATTCAATTCCGCTTTACATTCAGAGTTTCGGCTCAGCAATGTTTGATGACAAATTCCTTACACTCCCGATAAGAGTAGAGAAGGCTATGACAACTTTCGAAGATGTCATCAACATGAGTGATACATTGAGAGAAGCCGGAATAAAGAATCAGAACTTCATTTTATCTTCATTTGCAAACGGATCCGAACTCCTTGAAAAATATCCTACATACGTAAGTTGGAGAGGAAAAGTCGGAGGATCCAACGGATTCAAGAAATTGATCGAATATGCAAATAAGAACAATGTTTCAATTTATCCGAACTTCGATTTTGCAAATGCTTACAGCTCAGCCGCATTCACGGGATTCAACTGGGACAAGTATTGTGCAAAATCCATGAGTGGATTGTTCATCACAAAACGTGACTATGACGCAGTAATGCAGTTCATGAACCTGATGGGCAGAGGAAACATCATATCCTCATCTGCTTACGAAGAGATTTACAAGAAGTTCAACAAAGACTTTTCAAAATACAATGTAGGCTCAATCGCAGCTCTTACATTGGGAACAGATCTTAACTCAAACTTCGATGAAAAGAAACCTCTGACAAGACAGGATTCACTTGATTACACATCAGACTTTTTGAAACAATTGGCAACGGATAATGACAATGTCCTTGTATCAGGCGGAAACTCCTATGTTCTCCCATATGTAACGGATGTTGTTGATGTTGCAATAGACAACAGCGGATTCACAATTTCTTCAGCTACTGTTCCGTTTACAGGAATGGTATTCCATGGTTTGTTCAACTATGCAGGCTCTGCACTCAACATGGAAGGCGACATCATGTACTACATGCTCAAGTCGCTTGAAAACGGCGCTTCACTCTACTTCATTTTGCTGTGCCACAACACAGAAAAGATGAAAGATGAAAAGCATCTTGCAGAATTCTACTCAGTTAACTTTGAAACATGGAAAGATGACGTTGTTAAGTACTACAACATGCTTAACAATGCTATCGGAGATTTGCAGAACGCAAGAATCACAGACCACCAGTTTGTTGAAGCTTACAGAGCCAACGCAAATGAAGGTGCAGCTCTGTTGAAACTCAATAAGTACTACACAGATTTAGTTTCTACTACTAAGACAGCATACTTTGATGCTATAGCAGTTACAGATAAGCTGATAGCTGACTCAAAGGATACAAAGGATGCGGTAATAGACGAAACAAACAAACAGACAGCGTATAACACAGCAACATCATTCAAAGGCATGTCCAAAGATGTTACTGACAGATACAGAGCAGGTCAAGT
>JAEEKG010000059.1 GCA_016282315.1 Clostridiales bacterium
GGTGACAGGCGCAAAAACCCCATCACCCATTTTAATTCTATATTATGGCAGTTCTACACCGCTTCCGGTAGAAACATCTCTCAAATGAAATCCTTTAGAGACATCCTTTATGTCCGAATAAGCAATAGTTACCCCATATTTTTCTGATATGTCAACAGCCTTGTCTCCGAAACCGTAGACATAGTGATAATGAGGATGTGAATCCTCCACCAGACGCGGTTTTCTGTTTTTGACCCAGTTTTCTTCCTGGGCTAGGTAAGCTTGTTCGCAAATACGCTTAATTGTACTTCCGGAAGACATGTCCTTTGTTGTCTTTTTCACTCCGGAACCTTTTTCGTATCTATCAGTCCAGACGCCGTTCTGGAAAACACCTATATATATTTCGGTTACTTTACCATTTTTTGATACAGCAAACCAGTAGGTGTTTCCTTTGCCCCCGATTATGTAGTCAATATCATCGCGATAAGCCTGGATAAACTCAAAGCCTTTTTGTTCTTCTACAAGCTGCTTGAATCTTTCAGCCGACATATTTGCTCTCTTTCTATAATATTATTCGTGCATCAGAGCTTCAAGTTCAGCATCAGATTTGCCGGAAATTTCTCCAACTTTATAGAAACGGGTCGTAAGAACTGCAATTGCTTTTCCTTCATATGTAAAAACAAAATCGTAGTAACCTGTTTCACAATCTTCATGATGAAGATAGAAATTTCCCCAATACCAGTTATCGGGATTCTCTGCATCCTCTGGGTAATGCAGGTCGCAGTAGTTAGCGAAATTGGGCATAAGATCTGAGAACTTGCAGGTGTTGTAATATGACTGATCGTCGCGGTGCTTAAGAATCCAGACTCTGAGTCCGTAGGTAGCATCGGTGTCCGGATAAAACTCGATCCACTCGTCAAGTTCGAAAATGCAGCGGACGTCAGTAAGGGAAAACTCTTTGCCGTTAATGCCTGTAGCTTGTCCGACACTGTTACCAGCGATACGTACGCCGCGAAGAACTGACGGGTCTCTGTCTTCAAGGTCTATAATATTGAGACTTCCTGTGAGTTTAGCTCCTGTCGGATTCACTGTCGTCTCTGTGGTTTTTGATGTATCTTTGCCAGATGACGGATCCTGTGTTGTAGTTGTTTTGTCATTATTGCCTGTCGTGTTGGTATCACCTTGTTTTCCGCTTGTTCCGCAAGAAGCAAGTACGAGCACCATGATTGCGACAAGAACAATCACCATAATTCTCTTCATGATTTCCTCCTGAGCATTTGAATAATAATCCAATTTTGTTAATATTTTTTGAAATAAATGCTAAATGTTGCATATTTCACAAAAAAAGTATACCACTGTCTTAATATTTTGTAAAGATTGTTATATATAGAAGCATCAAGTTCTTGTTAAGAAAATGTAAATAACTAAGATAAATTGCTTAAAACAGATATTCAAGTACTCAAAAAAACCGCCCCGATAATGAGGCGGTAATTTGCTATTTTGTAAGGTCCTTAATAACTTCACCGGCTGCTATCAGACCGACAACCGAAGGAACAAATGCAATTGAACCGGGAACACTTCTCTTTCCTGGGCTTGGAATTTCAGTCTGCTCAGAAGAAATAGGTTCTTCTTTTGAATAGACAACCTTCAGACTTTCCACTCCTCTTTTTTTGAGTTCTCTTCGCATCACCTTTGCCAGAGGACAAACACTGGTTTTGTATATGTCATCAACTTCAAACTTGGTGGGGTCGAGTTTATTTCCCGCTCCCATGCTGCTTATAATGGGAACATTGTGTTCTTTGCATGTGACGATGAGGTCAAGTTTAGACGAAACGGAATCAATTGCATCAATTACGTAGTCATATGAATCGAAATCAAAAAGATTTTTTGTTTCACTGTTGTAAAACACGTCAAATGCATTTACTTTGCATTCGGGATTTATATCCAGTATCCTCTCTTTTGCTACTTCAACTTTCTTTTTTCCGACTGTTTTTGTTGTTGCAATAATCTGCCTGTTTATATTAGATTCCGCCACAACATCGTTGTCTATTATGTCGATTGTTCCTATTCCAGTTCTGGCCAAAGCCTCAACGGCAAATCCGCCCACTCCACCGACTCCGAAAACTGCAACTCTGCACTTATTCAGTTTTTCGACTTTTTCTTTTCCCAACAGCATTTCTGTTCTGGAAAAAACAGACTTGTTTTCACTCATCTTTTCCATAATAATTGTCCAAGAAAGAATAGTCCTTTCCGTCAGTTTTGTAACCCGGCATTGTGTCAAGGCAAACAGCGTGAATGCTATTGAAAATGCTCTTGTCTATGTCGGGATCTTTCTTTTTAAGTTCCTTAATCAGTTGCTTTACTTCAGTTCTTTTGGATATGCCCTTACCATTGTTGCTGAGAGTTCCGTTTTCCGTAAATCTGCATGCACAGCGAATGAATTCAAGCCCATTGTATTTAGACCAGGATATGATGTCGTCTTCATGTATGCAATACAGAGGTCTTATCAGCTCCATGCCTTCAAAGTTGGTGCTGTGAAGTTTTGGAAGCATGCCCTGCAACTGAGATCCGTAAAACATGCCTATCAGGGTGGTTTCAATTACGTCATCAAAGTGATGGCCAAGTGCTATTTTATTGCATCCCAGCTCTTTTGCCTTGTTGTACAGGTATCCTCTTCTCATCCTTGCACAAAGATAACAAGGACTTTTGTCTGTTGCGTATGTTACGTCGAAAATGTTGGAGTCGAAAATCGTCACAGGCAACTCCAGAACCTCTGCATTGTATTTAATTTTTTCCAAATTTGCTTCGTTATATCCGGGGTTCATGACAATGAATTCCGCTTCAAAAGGCACTTCGCTGTGTCTTTGAAGCAACTGAATCAGTTTGGCCATGAGCATGGAATCTTTCCCGCCTGAAATACATACTCCTACCTTGTCATTTGGCAAGATGAGCTCATATTTTTTAATAGCAAGCGTGAAAGGATTCCATATGGAATTTCTGTACTTGGTATAAATACTGCGTTCAATGAGTTGAATGCGACTCAATTCTCTTGACAATGTATTATCCTCGCTTATTGTTTTTTCTTCTTAACAGCTCTCAATATTACTAATGCCACTGCACAAACGATAACAACTGCTGCCACTATGATAACAATAGTTGTAGCTGGATCCATTGGCTTTTGTTCTTCCTGCTTTTGTGTCTCTGTGTTACTCTCAGTCGTTACGACGCTTTCGGTATCAGAAGCAGTTGTTTCTGTTTCAATTGTGGTTGTTTCTGTTTCTTCTGCTCCTTCTTTAACCCACTTAGCATACAAAGTGAATGTTCCTGCTTTGTCAATTGTGGTTTCGAAGTCAAATTCGCTTGTAAATTCAGCATCTGTATACCATCCGGCAAATACGTATCCTGCTTTTTCAACAGGGGTTACAGGAGCAAATGTTCCACCCACGTTTGTGCCGAAATACATAAACTTAGATTCTGCACCCACAAGTTTCAGTGTTGCTGCTTCACTCTCTTTTACCCATTTAGCATAAAGAACGAAATCTTCACATTCTTCTTGGGTAAATGACATGTCATATCTTTCGGTGAATTCAGGATCTCTGTACCAACCTGCAAATACATATCCCTTCTTTTGCATCGGGAATTGGTATGTCAGAGTCTCGCCAGGTTTGACTTTCTTTTCGTAAGCTCTTTCAGTGTCTGACAGACCTTTGTACATGTAAACTACAAAGTAAGTTGTTCTTATGACTTTAGGAGTCAGTGTGTAGTAGCTGTATATCTTGTGTGACTCACCTTTACTGCTCACTGCAAAGACTTTATAGAAGTATTTAGTGTTGGCTTCTAGTCCCTCGACTGTAGCGGAGAATGTTCCATCCTCGTTCAACGTGCAGTCTACAAATGTGCCGTTATATTCTGTAGGATCAGCATATTTTGATACAATGAATCCGCATCCTGTGAACTCTCCGCCGTTGAGAGAAACAATCTTACCATTCAACACTGCGCTGGATTCGGTAATCTCTCCGACTTCTGCTATTACGGTTGGACCAACATTTGTACAGCCTTCAACTTTTATTGTCATGGCTGATCCGAGCTCTGATTCCACTTTGATTATAATCTGGAATGCAGCTGCTTCATCACCTTTAAGTTTAGTGTAGCTTGTTCCGCTTATCGGAAACTCATATGAACTGTTGCTTGAGTTGAATGTATAGCTGACTCCGTTTGGAGAATTAGGAATGAATTTAAAGCCGCTCGTCTTAGCTGACAAACCTGCTGTTCCCATAACTGCAACGCCCGGATCGTGACCTTGTCCTGAACTGTTTACGTTATATCCCCTTGTTGCTATTGACTCGTCAATGTGCCAGATTACAATGCCCATGTTTGGTTCACCTATATTGTCAAACTGAGTCAGTTCTCTGTCTGAATATCTGTTTTCAATCATATAATACTCATTAGGATTCGGTGTGAAAATCTTGTAGATATTGTATGGTTGATCTGCCTGTCTGTTGTACAGTGTATATTCTCCGTCTTCAGAGATTACTTCGCAGTCATATAAGCCCAGATATACCATATCCCAAGGATCCATATACGCAGCTCCGTTGCCTCTTACGCTGTTGTATGAGTTCCAGGAACCGCTTGACATAAGGCTCATTGAACCTGCATATTCCCATTTTCCGTTATCTGTTGTGTCATACAAATCGGGCGCGCCGATGAAGTGGCCTAGTTCATGAGCAAGACAACCGACTGCAAGTACGATTCCGTTGCCTTCGTCATCTTTAGCCTGATACTCACCGACTCTTACAAATCCGTTTCTGCATACGCTGACTCCGTTGATTGTGGTTGAGCCGCTGCCGACAAAATGGGCATGAACTGAGAAATAGCTTCTGTTGTCTATTCCGTCTGCTTTAGCTGCAGAGTATTCTCCGCCCGCACAGACAAACAACACAGCCAATTCGTCATATGTAAGAACTTTGTTTCCATCCTTGTCAAAACTTGCAAAATCTACATACTTTGACGCTTCAATAAGCGCTGCGTTCCTTGAAGTTGCGTCTTCTGATCCCTGATTTCCCGTCTTAGCATAAGGGTGCTTATACGGAACGACTACTTGAACGACTCCGTCGTTTTCTACTCCGCCCTTTTCTTCATCCACATATGTTTCTTCGGCTGGATAGAACCAGAAGTTGCCTTCAGTCACTTCTTCATAGAATGCTTTGAGTGATCCTGTCTCAGCAAATGCTCTGTTGTACCACTCGCTGTCTTTTGAATATGACCACTGTTCACCATACATAGGATCTTTCTTATCTGCATGGAGTTTTGTGGGATTGCTCGGGTCATAGTCATTTACTCCGTTGTTGTTTGCGTCAAAAGATATGACTATTATCAAAAGCGGAATCGGATCCAAGAAATCATTGTCATCAACATATTGTGCTTCTGACGGTTCGTTGTTGTCATAAAATGTGATTGTGTCCGGATGATTGTATCCTGCTGCTATAGGCATAATACAGATCGTCAGCACCATCATTACTGAGATTACAAAAGAAATAATCTTTGTCTTCATTGCATTACCTCTTAAAAGTTATTAAGTCTGTTCTTGAATATTCTTGCTATCGGGTTTGTTAAGTGATTGTCCAGATCCACCTGGTTTAAAACAATCTTTCCCTTACCATAGTCTTTTTCAGCGCAAGCTGCCACTTGATGAACGGGGTTTTGCCATGCGCTTCCCTTGTCACAGTTTCCCGAATACAGGACTGTGTTGAAATCGTCACATACTAGAGTTGCATAGATTACAGGAGTAATTCTGTCCTCTTTTTCGCTGTACCAATATCTGAAATCGTTCTTTTCAAATCCTTCGACTAACTTGTGACCTGTTTTTCTTGAGACAAAATTCAAAGGCCTCATGCCGCATGATTTAACCCTGACTTTGCTGTCTGCTATAAGGTATTCTCCGGGCTCAAGCATGCTTATTACAACAGTCTTGCCTTCTTTTGCAAGTTGTTCGTATCCTGAGCTGTTGTCTAGATATTCTTTTCCAGATACAAACACTGCCTTGTCAGGCTCTTTGTCTATTTTCCTGAACACTTCTATTGTCTCATCGCCATAGTGCAATACTTTGTCATCTTCAACAAGTATCGCCCTGACATTAAATTCTTCTCTATTATCTACTACAGGAGTATTGAAAACTATTTTGCCCTGAAGCGCAGACGTGTTTTCGCTGTATTCTGCCTGGGCCTGCCCGCAATAAAGCAGCTTGCCGTCAGAATCAGTCACTTCAAATATAAGTTTTTTATCTGAGCAGCTTTCATGGGTATCGTTGCACACCCAAACTTCTATTTCCGCTTTTTCGCCTGAGAAGAATGTTTTTCTGTCACATCTGAGTGAGACCAACAAAGGAGTCAATGCATCCCTGTATGCGTAAAAGGCCGGTTTAGGCGTTCTTTCGCAGTCTACAATTGTTTTCATCCAACCTGCAGGCCAGGCATCTATGAAAAGGTGTATGGCAAATGAAACCATCAGAGAATTTCTTCTGAATGATTCAGTCTGCAGTTTTGTAGCTTCTCTTTGGTATTCTCTGCTGGCGCTAACCCAATCGCTCAGACTGTCCTGTCTGTCGTAAAAGAATGGATACATATTCCCGCTCTGAGCGCCAAGAATTTTTGAAGGTGTCCATTCTTTTTCTTTACCTTTTTCAGGCAGCCATTCTTTAAGATATTTCTTTTCCATCAGCTCGACTGGATCCAGTCCTTCAGCCCCGAACTCTCCGCAGCCGCAATAACTGTTTTCGGGCAGATCGAGCCAATAGCCTCTATAGACTTTGCCCAGCTCTATTCCATGACCGTTATACCATGTAGTATATGTGTGGTAGTCAGGCAAGTCAGTTGACGGAGGGTCATAATCCCCGTCTATATGTTTTATTACTCTGTCAGGATTCTGCAATTTTACAGCTTTGTCACAGCTGACAAACAATTCTTCAAGTTCTTCCCTGACAAAATGTCTGTGAGGCTTGCCGCTTGCGTTTGGGAAAGGCTCGTTGAGATATGAGATAACAACTACACTGGGGTGAGTCCTGACAAGTCTTTCCATATCTTCAGCCTGTCTTATGACTTCGGCAAACTTTGTTCTTCTGACATTTGTAAACAGTGGCAGATCGGTCTGAACCATCAGTCCTATTCTGTCGCAAATGTCATATATTTCTTTCTGAACAGGTCTTTGTGTCAGTCTGAGAAAATTCATGTTAGCTGCTTTTGCCATCAGCAAGTCGGTCAAAAGCTGGTCATAATCTTTTCTCATGACATCCTGCTGTTCAAAGCCCATTGTGTTGGCTCCGCGCAGTCTTATACTTCTTCCGTTCAAAAAGAACATTCCCCATTTTCCGTTTTCTTCTTTCTGAATAAAAGTGCGGATTCCGAATGTTGTTGATGATTCATCACATTTTTCTTGTTCAGAAGATACTGTTACCGTTGCTCTGTAAAGATAAGGAGTATCTATATCCCAGATTCTGGGATTGTCCACGTGCACTTTGTATCTCAACAGATTTTCGCCTTTGAAGAGTTTCAGTTTCTGAATCTTTTCTTCATCTTTTGTGTCATCATAAGAGATGCTTCTTCCGTCAGCACATTCTTTGATTGTTATTGGAGAAAATTCGAAAGAATTTACTTCAGAGACGAAATTGTCTCCGGATATATTGATACAAATCTTTACTTTTTCGGCCGGTTGATAGCGTGAATTGTAAAGATTGCAGAAAATTTCGCAATTTCCTTCAAGGTCAAGCGGCCTTACATAAACATCTGAAACGAACAGCTCGCTTCTCTCTTCAGTGTAAACACTCTGGAAAATTCCCATTCCCGGCGGGCAGTGGTGCCATCCAAGAAGCGGATCATCGCTTCCGGGTCCCGTTGCTGCATACATCTTGTCGCCTTCGTATGTCACGCCTTCCAGTGGAGCGCTGTGTCCGTTGTATGGATAATCGTTTATGACTACTATGAGCAACGAGTTGTCTTTGAGCTTAACATAATCTGTTATATCAAACTCAAAATGAGAAAAGAATCCTTCGTGACACCCGGCAAGATTTCCGTTTACATAAACTTGCGCGATATAGTCAACTCCGTCAAAACAGAGCCATAATCTTCTGCCCTTTGAAATGCTGTCACAATCAAAAGTTGTTCTGTAATACTCTGTGACATTGCCTATATTTGAATCGTAGAAAGGAACATTTATCTTTTGCCACTCGCCTTTTCCCGACAAGACGTCAAGGAAGTTGCCGCGGTCTTTTTCGGTCTGAATCCTGTAATCAAAAACAGACAATTCTTTTCTTTTTCTTCTATTGCTGTCACACGGACTTATGCTGGTTGTAAAGGGAGAATATTTGTCTTTAAGCTTGTCTATCTCTTTGTACAACTCATCAATAGAATCCATCTTCTTGTACACATCTCTTGGCTTGCAATCAGTGCACTTTTTGAGTGTGAACCTCTTTCCGTTATCCGGAGTAGGCAATACTTTTTGAAGCGGTATTCTGCTCTTTATTTCATTTGATGCAATTGCCCCGAATCTGTCTGACATAACTACCTCAATCATTCTAGTTCTTCTTGTATATTATATTTTATATATTGACATAATTCAACACAGCATATTCTTTTGAGACAAGTAAAAAACTCGACTTGACCCGATTTTTTGTGTATAATTTCAGTAAAGAAAAGAAAGGCAGACATATGGCATGTACAAGTTTGAAAAAATGACAAATGAACACACAGATTCAGTTCTGGAAATGATGGAAGTGTTCTATTCTTCACCAGCTCTTAACACTAATGGTTCAAAGGAAATCTTCTTGTCCGACATAAAGGCATGCACAATAGACAATCCTTATGCAGAAGGATACGTAATTAAAGAAGGCAACTCAATCATTGGGTACGGAATGATTGCCAAGAGTTTTTCAACTGAATTCGGCAAGCCCTGCATTTGGTTTGAAGATTTGTACATTAAGCCCGAGTACAGAAGCAAAGGAATAGGCAGCAGTTACTTTAAATACATCCAGGATAAGTACCCAGGATGCATTTACAGACTCGAAGTTGCAAAAGAAAACGTCCTTGCAATAGAACTGTATCACAAGAACGGTTTTGAAGAAATGCATTATGTAGAGATGAAAAAGGAGAACTAATCGATTATTATCTCTCTGACGTCACCCGAGAATGTTCCTCCGGTTACGTATTGCATCTTTTTGTTAAATATGAGGTTTTCATAATTTTCGTGCAGATGACCCGCAAATATACTCTTGATTTTATCTTCGGTGAGAATGTATTCAAGAACATTGTTTGTGTTTTCATCTGCTTTTTGATATTCTGCCCTTTCTTTCGGGTATCTGTTTAGCAATTCATCAGGAGGGCAAACTACGTATGCGCAGTTGTCCTTTGACATTTTGTCTTCGGCAATTTCTTTAGAATAGAAAGGATTGTGAATGAACAATAAGATGGGATAGCCTTTTGCCGCTTCCGCTTTCAATAATTCCAGTTGTCCCTGAGTGAATTGATAATACGAATTGTCCATTGCAACAAGGTTAATTCCGTTTATAAGCCTGGATGAAAACAATAAATTGTCTTTTATGTGAGGTGATACTATTTTAAGCTGGCTCATCTTGAAATCAAAGTCTTCTTTGTCTGCTCCCGGAGCTGTGCAGAAATCGTGATTTCCCGCTGCATACAAGTAATCTTTTTGAGCAAAAGCTTTGTCTATATAATCAAAATTGGCCTGTGACAAAAAGTCGTATATGTCGCCAGTATAGACTATCAGATCATCGTTTTTCTTTCCGTATTCAAGCGCTTGCAAAAAAAAGTTTTCAATATTCTCTTCACCGCCAAAGCATCTGTCTGCTCTTTTAATTCCCAGCGACACGAGTTTTTCTCCTTCGCTCTCGTATACCCGACACAGATGAGTGTCTGTGATGTGAAGGAGTCTTGTAGGCTTTTCTGCGCCTATATTCAGATAGGTTCTGGATATTTTAATCTTTTCCATTTTGCACCTTTATTTCGCCGTTTTTAATAACCGCATCAACATTCAGGTTCTTGTCAAGAATGAGCATGTCTGCTAACAGTCCCTTTTCGATTCTGCCTCTATCGTTTAGTCCCAGCATCTCACAAGGAATCGCAGATGCGCTTGCTATTGCGTCACAAAGCGGCACTGCACAATTATTCACAACGTTTCTTACTGCATGAATCAAAGAAAGTGTGCTTCCGACCAGAGTTCCGTCTTCTTCCCTGGCTCCCGACTCATCCAAAGTGAAAGGAATGCCGTTCATGCTGTATTTTCCGTATTCCTGGCCTGCCTGAGGAATTGAATCGGTAATGAGTACAAATTTGTTACCTTTTTTTGTTTTCGCCTTATATGACAACTTAATCACTTCATAATCCACATGAATTCCGTCACAGATGAATTCTGAATATGCTTCACTTGATAGAGCAGCTGCTGCTACTCCCGGATTTCTGTGTGTTAGCGAAGACATAGCATTAAAAGTGTGAGTGAAGGAGTTTGCCCCTTCGCCCAGAGCTTTTATGGCCTGATTACTCGTAGCATTTGAGTGACCTATTGATACTTGTGCAAATTGGGTCAACTTTTTAATAGTTCCTTCTTCTGCTTCTTCAGGAGCTACAGTGAATTTAGCTTTAAGAGGAGCAATTCTTTTTGCCATGTCTATCATTTCGTCAGCCACCGGTTTTCTTATAAGGCTAATGTCGTGACAACCCGGCTTTTTAGGACTTATATAAGGCCCTTCAACATGAATTCCGACAAAGTCGGCGCCTTCAGTCTTAGCATTTTTAATGTTGTCTATTGCTTTATATATATCGCCCAGAGGCGCAGTCATGACTGTTGGAAATACGCTTGTGACTCCGGATTTTAAGTATTCAATTGACAGCTGTTCTAGCTGCTTTGAGTCGGATCTCAATATGTCTATACCCATTCTTCCGTGGGTATGCCCGTCAACTAATCCCGGAACTAGATACTTGTCTTTTGCGTCAATGACTATATCATCGCCGGATATATCTGCTATGAGACCGTTATTTGTGCAGACATCTCGCTTTTCAAAAGTACATTTTTCATAAGAAAAAACGTACGCATTTTTAATCAACATTGTGTTTTCTCCCGATTAGAATTTGTTTAACTCTTCATTGACTCTGTTTCTGAGTGAAATATAGTAATCCTCATCCAAAGGATATTTGTCGAAAGTGATAGGATAGCCAAGTTCGCTCTCAACTATTTCCATGACGTGTTCATAAGATGTTTTCTCCTGTAAAGCCTGCAGGGCTCGCAAATCTGTCTGCGCCTCATACAAAGCCATCCATCTTATGCTCTCTTCAGGTTCAAAACATTTTCCGGGATATACAAGGAATGGGTCGCCTGCCGGATAACAAGGAGCATTGTCTTTCCCGTCTCCTCCGTCTGTGTGAAGATAAGGATCGATATGCGTATGTGATCTCAAAGAATTGTAGTAGTTATATCCCCAGTGCAAAAATCCTACTATCTTGTGTTTGAACCACTGTACACCTATTGCCCTGGAACTTGACTGAGACATTGCAATGAATATATTAGATTGATGCACCTGTCCGCAGCAGTAATATGACCAGAGATTGGGAACTTTGTGATCTATGAACACCTGGATTCTGTCAGTGCCCGGAATAGGCAGTTTTGCAACTTTCTTCTTATAGAACTCGTAGTCTGACAAAGCATCCATCACATTGCATTTGCCCAAATATTTCCAAACGGATTTCTTAGCCCTCTTGTAGTTCTTTATATTCTTGTGGTTAGGCTCATCGGAAATGTGGAAATAGCACTTGTCCAATATCTGCATTTTTTTGAGTTGTTTTATGAAATCAGGCAGGAACTTTGACAAAAACTTTGTATATTTTCCCTCTTTTACCGTTGTATCCCATCCGAAAACTCTTTGTTCTTTTCCGTCAACGGTTGCCATAACTTTTGGAGCCGCGACAGAACCCCATTGGGTGAACAAATGAGATATTTCATAGTACTCAAATCCGCACTTTTTTGCTAATTCAATCCATCTTACAAATTTGTCGTAACCAAACGACCACTTCTTTTTGTCGCAAAAGACATCAATCAGCTGAACTGTTGTTCTCTCGCCTCCAACTTCAGTGTCAAGCGGAGGGGTGAAAATAGGCGTCAGAATCATATTCTGTCCGCGCTTGGTTGCTGCGAGCATGAATTTTTCAACTGCCTGCCAATACTCTTCGGAAAAGACTTCTATTCCATAATAGTCTGCTATGCAGTCTGAGTGAAACCACTGCGTGTGAATGAGTTTTCCTTTTGGAAGCGTTACATCAAAAACGGTGATCTGCTGTTCTGTCTCGTCAAGCACTTCCCCATTCTGATTCTTTAGACTAATTTTTATTACTGTGTCGCCTTGGGCTACTTTTTGTGTTGTTTCAAAATCCACCCAAATGGTCCTGTATTCACCTTTTTTGAGCTCCAATTTGCAGTCGGGGATATCTCTTAATATGTCAGGATAAAGACCGGGCGAAGTGCGTATATAGTTTTTGTCGCCTTCGTAGTCCTGCTGTCTTGCAACATAGTCCACTTGTACCATTTCAACTGTTCTTACTCTCACACAATCAGAATAATCTGACTGAACCGACAACTTGCAAGTAATATCTTCATCAGAAAGGTATGCTATCTGATATGAGACAGTCTCATTTTTCAAAGCTGTTATCTTGTTAGACTGGGGCACTTTGCCTGTTATTTCATCCAAGAATACTTTTGAAAGTGAAGACAATAAAAATGATTTGACTGCCATGACGCCCTCCGTAAATTTCCTTTGTTATTACATATAGATTTTAACACAAATGTACTTGAAATGAAAACATTAATTATAGACATGAAATTGTTTTTGTGTTAAAGTATTCCTAGAGGTGATTGCAGTGGTACAAGTTGTTGTTTTTGCCATAGTAGTTTTGGCTGTTACATTGTCTGTCATATTTTCAAAAGGCAAAAGCATTTTTTCAAGATTGCTGATGATTGCCTTTGTGCCCGTATCATATGCAATTTCAGTTCTGCTTGCCAGAATAGGAACATGGAATTTCATTTCAGATGCAATAGCGTCTTGGATAGTAAACGCAGCAGATATAAGCGATCTCACACAGGCGTCTAGTTCCCTTGACACGGGACTTCAGGAAGTAATTTCTTTTGTGTTTGTGCACATCTTCATAGTCATAGTATTCTTGCTCGCGCTCTTCGGTTTCAGTTTTCTTGTAAAATTCCTGGATGGAAAAAGGGACAGAAACAGGAATAAAGTTGCAGTCATGATACTGTCTGGAGTTTTTTCTTTCTTTGCATGCATGCTGTGCATTCTTCCCGTCTCGCTTACTGCAAACATATCTAAGGAAGCTGTTAACAGCAAGTACTATAAAGAATATACTAATTCCAGTTTGTCGGGGACCTACTCGTTTTTAAACGAGATAGTCGTGGGAATGGAAAACAATGCGCCCTTAGGATTTGTAGCCACATACACAGGCATAAAACCCATCCACAATCTCACAACAACCATTCTCTCTCCAAGAACAATAACGACAAACGAAGGAGAAAAGCAGACTGTCGATTGCGTCTCTTTTGGAAACCTTGTGTTGCGTGACACTTTTGACATTCTGGTCATTACGGACAAATTCGACAACAACAAGCTGATCAGCATAACAAATGTGGTTCAGGCATACAACGTTCTGGACAGCATTAAAAAGAATTCCACCCTTCACATAGTGGCAGATGAACTATCCAAGCACTATTTTGTGGACATTCTCGGTGAAACAGAAAAATATAAAATTGTAATATACCTTATCATTCAACTCTATTTGAAAGGATGAAAAAACATGAAACTATCAGTTGTTTCCGGAGGATACACCAGGTTCTTCATTCCAGACACCTGCGAAGCACTTAAGTATTTTGCAAATTTGGGCTATCAGGCAATAGATTTGTCTTTAGACGGACCTTATGAGAAAGCAACCAAAGAAACAGGCTTTGAGTACACAAAACAAATACAGAAAACCGCAAAAGAATGCAACTTATTGTTGTATCAAGCTCATGCTCCTGCTTCTACAGATCCAAACAACCAGGATATCATAAAAGCCATTTCAAGATCTATTGAAGTATGCGGATTCCTAGGAATTGAGAATTTGGTTGTTCACACTATTCCAACTGAAACTAAAGAAGAAGCAATTCCTGTAAACGTAGCTTATTTTTCACAATTCATTCCTCTACTTGAAAAAACAGGGGTAAATTTCTGCATTGAAAACCTTGGAAACTTCAACGACATTCACCACTATTTCAAAACAGCTGATGCATTGAATGAATTGGTAGATAATTTCAATCATAAGAATTTCAAAATATGTTGGGATACCGGACACGGAAACTTGACAAATCTTGATCAGTACGAAAATGTCACAAAGATAGGATCAAGACTGGGCTGCGTTCATGTTCATGACAACTACTACCCCATTTTCGTACCGGGTGAGCAGTATGCGTTTGACGGACATAACTTCCCGCTTTTCGGAAACATAAATTTCGATGCATTTATCCAGGCCTTGATAGACATAGGATACAAAGGCACATTCAACTTGGAAACCGACACGCCTAACAGACGCGGACACAGAGATTTTGTGTACAAAGGTGAGGTTACATTGAAACTTAAACCCATTCCATTTGAAATAAGGGAGAAATCCGACGAATTGTTGTTCACAATAGGCAAGTACATGCTCCAAAGATATAACCTGTGGGAAGAATGATCTTTTCAAAACAATGATGGGCCACTATTGACAAAATTGTGTACATCCTATAGAATATACACCAAACTATATTATTTTAATTATAAAGGCAAAAAAATGAGTTCAGATACCGACGGTAGTTACCGAAGTACCAAGTCAATATATTAAAAATACACATCCAAACCTGGTTAAATATACAGGCTTGGATTTTTTTGCCAAAAATACAGGAGGTTTTTTAAATAATTATGGACGTGCCTTTATGGCTGCAAATCGTATTGCAACTATTACTTCAATTCTTTCTTATATTCCTTAACGCTATTTTTGCATGCGCGGAAATTGCCGTTATAGAAATCAAAGGTACTAAATTAGACAAATTAGCTGAAGACGGAAACAAAAAGGCCAAATCACTCAAAAAACTCACGGACAGACCGGAAAAATTCTTGTCAACAATCCAGGTTGCCATTACTTTATCCGGGTTCTTAGCGAGTGCTTTTGCTGCCGAGAACTTCAGCGTATATATCGTACAGGGTCTGAGCGGAAAGATAGGTATGTCAGACGGACTTATTAACACATTGTCTGTTATTCTGATCACCCTTATTCTGTCCTATTTCACCCTCATATTCGGAGAACTTGTTCCAAAGAGACTTGCTCTCAAAAATCCTACAAAGGCTTCCCTGGCTCTCACAGGACCTGTTAAAGTTGTGTCTGTATTGTTTGCCCCGCTTGTCAAGCTGTTGTCTTTATCTACAAACGCAGTGCTGAGAATGATGAAGATAGATCCAAAAGCCGATGATTCAGATGTATCTGAAGAAGACATCAGAATGATGGCAGATGCCGGCAGCGAGAGCGGTTCAATAGACGAAGAAGCAAATGAGATGATTCAGAATGTGTTTGAGTTTGATGACATAACAGTCGGTGAAATCGCAACACACAGAACCGAAATGATTGCTTTGTTCCAGGAAGACTCCGATGAAGACTGGGCCAAAACGATTGATGAAGAGATTCACACATTCTACCCTGTTGTAGATGAAGATCTTGACCATATAACAGGTCTTTTAGTTGCGGAAAAATATTTCAGACTGAAAGATAAATCCAGAAAGAATGTCTTGGCTAATGCCGTCGTCAAACCGAAATATGTTGCTCAGGTCATGAAAGCAGACATGCTGTTCAAAGAGATGAAAAAAGAGCAAACAACAATCGCAATCGTAGTTGACGAGTACGGCGGAACATACGGAATTGTCACTTTGAATGACCTCATCGAAGAAATAGTGGGCGATTTCAATGAGACTGAAGATGACAAAGAAATCTATGTCAAAGAATCGGGTGACGGTTACCTGCTCTCAGGCCTTTCGGAAAAAGAGACATTTGAAGAATTGTTCGATGTTGATCTTGATTCAGATGCGGCAACTGTAGGCGGATGGGTTACTGAAAAACTGGAACAGATTCCCGATGTCAAAGATGAATTTGTTTTTGAGCATATTAAGATTGTCGTTACAAAAGTCAGCAACACAAGAGTGCTTGAAATTTATGCTGAGAAGCTGCCTGTTGAGTCTGAAGAAGACGAAGAAGACAGCGACAAAAAAACCGAAGAATAATTTAGAATTCGAGTGTAATTTAAGGACACCTGCTTTTGTGCAGGTGTCCTGTCTTTTTATTTGTCAGATTACTTTTTCCAGCGCTTTTAAATCTTGTTCTGTAGTTGACCAGCTAGTGGCAAATCTCACCACTGTTCTGCCACCATCAAGTTTTTCCCAGACGCTGAATTTTATTTCTTGTCCTATTCTTTCAAATTGTTCTTCATTCAGGATGACGAATTGCTGATTGGTTGGTGAATCGATGAAGAATTCGTAATTGCGATCAACAAACATCTTTTTCATCTTTTCAGCCATATCTATACCGTGCTTGCTTATTTCAAAATACAGATTGTCTGTGAACAATTCATCAAACTGGACTCCTAATAGTCTGCCTTTGGCAAGCAGTGCCCCGCGCTTTTTAATCGATGTAACAAAGTGCTTTGGCTTGTTGTTCTTTGTGAATACAACTGCTTCTCCGCACAATGCTCCGACCTTTGTGCCGCCTATGTAAAACACATCGCTGTATTTGGCTACATCTTCAAGCGTCACATCCGTTTTCCTGCTCATCAGTCCATAGCCAAGTCTTGCGCCGTCAATAAACAAAGACATTTTGTACTTGCGGCAAATCTGAGATATGGATTTCAGTTCGTTTTTTGAATACAGCGTGCCATACTCAGTGGGATGAGAAATGTATACCATACCTGGAAAAACCATGTGATCGTGACTTTCATCCGAATAAAAGAATTCCAGATATTTTTTCAAATCCTCAGGCACTAATTTCCCGTTTTTCTGTCCGAGTTCTATTACTTTGTGTCCGGTAAATTCAATAGCTCCTGCCTCGTGTACATTGATATGGCCCGTAGTCGCTGCTATAACGCCCTCGTCATCAGATAGCATAGTGGATATTATTACGGAATTGGTCTGGGTTCCTCCGACCAGAAATTCAACATCTGCTTTTTCATCCCCGATTGCTTTGCGGATTTTTGCCTTTGCGCTTTCACAAAACTCATCTGTGCCGTAACCTGACTGGCTGGATTCGTTAGTCTGTACAAGCCTGTTTAATACTTTTGGATGAGCTCCGTTTATATAATCACTTTCGAAAGAGACCATAGTTAAATCCTCACTGTTTTTCAGCAGTTTTTGTCAACAAATATTCTTCTATGATTGGATACAGGTCAAGATACCTGTCTTCGATGAGCCCGACATTTTCACCAAACTCCATAATCTTGCCGTTTTCGGTATATTCTGGATACTCAAGTGAGTCTGTTCCAGGATCGCCTGTCTTAACAAAATTGGTCCAGCATTTTACCATTGTGTCTGATAGTGCTCTATCCGAATCGTTATATGCAAATTGGTGATTGCTCTTGTATATGTTTCCATAAGCATAGATAATTTCGCCGCTGTGGTATGTGCCGTAATACCCGTTCTCTTTTGTGAATTGGTATCTGTACACATTCACTCCGCTGTCCATTGCCATCTTTGACCATGAATGGTGCGGATAAATGAACCAATATACGCTTATAATCTCATTGTATGCTTCAAAAGCATTGCTCTGAATTCTATCGCTGTACAGAGTCATTATCTTCTCTGCATAAGTCTGACCGAAAACAGAAATGAGTCTGTCTTTTATATTATCCTTGTTTACCGGTGTGAATAGGTTTTGCGGAATTACAAACGCATCCGCTTCTTTTATGTTATAGCCGTTTAACAGGTTTGTTTCGTTATTCTCTTTGTCTCTGTACACTTCATAAGGATTCTTTGTCAATGCATATCCGTCAAGCGTCATCGAAGAATTTGAATACTTTGTTTGTACAAGGACTCCGGCGTCAAGTTTTCTCATATCTTCAATTGTTGAGCATGAGAATTCTTCCATTATCTTGTGTCCGGTCGCAATTGCACTTTCGTATGTTCTGTATGTGTGAGGCGGTTCTATGACTACAACGGAAGAAGACTCACCTATGGCGTTTTTGAACAGACCTTTTGCCAATGGGGATGAACAAATTGCCGATACACTGGATGAGCCTGCGCTCTCCCCTGCAATAGTAATGTTGTTCTTATCTCCTCCGAAACATTCTGCGTTCTCACTCACCCACTTCAATGCCTTGATTTGATCGAGCAAACCGTAGTTTCCTGTTGTTCCGTTTTCGGATTCACTTGCCAAATCTTCGTGAGCGTAATAACCGAATATGCCTAGTCTATATGCAACAGTGATCATGATAACGCCGTTTTTAGCAAAGGTTTCACCATTAATGTCTGAAGCATATGAACTTCCTGACGTGAGTGATCCGCCATGAATGTATATGATGATCGGAAGATTCTTTTCTGTTGTATTAGGCTTCCAGATATTTAAATACAAACAGTCTTCTGAGACATAGTCCCTCGGGTGCATGTTGTAATCGGGATGCCAGGATCTTTCCGAATAAATTTCTACAAGAGTATCCATGATACTGCTTCCGTAACTCTGATATGCCCTGGGAGCAAAATAGAAACACTCTTTTACTCCGTCCCAGTGTTCAACATCCTGAGGCTCTTTCCATCTCAATTCTCCGACTGGAGGCTTAGCATATGGGATTCCTGCGTAGACCTGAACGGTTTTGTCATCGTTATACAGACCTACTACATCACCTGATTTCAAAGATAATACTTCCGTTTGTTCACTTTTTTCATTGCTAACTGCCCTTGTATTGGCAAAGGCTGGTTTAGCGAGCAGGAAAACCGGAATATTTAAAACCAACAACCCTATCCAAACTACATTTCTTAAGAAAAACTTCTTGTCTCTGAACAAAATTCTTACGACTATACCACCTATCAGAATTGCTATTTCAACAAATAACAAAACTAAAGGCCCATTTGCAAGATCCAGGTAAAACAACAGCAATAATGATATTAGAGCATATATGACTGAAAAAATACAAAAACCAATCACCTTTTTTCTCATTGACCATCCCCCGTTTTCCTGTATATATTATTTGCTTAATTCTTTTCTACTTTGACAACTCTTTCTCCGAATGAATCTTACGTATCAGGAAGATTAGATAACTTCCAAGCAATAGAGCTGCAACAGATGCCCCTATAATGTAGGAAGCTGTTTTATCCAGTTGTAATCCTTCTTTTGCCATAAGTATATATGTAAAGCTGACCGCTGTCATGAAGGTAGCCGGCAGCGCAGTGATCATAGAGCCAAAGCGATATTTTCCCTTTTCGAGCAAGAACACGGTGCATACCCAGAGCGTAACCATCGCCAATGTCTGATTGCTCCATGAGAAATAACGCCAGATAATCTGAAAACCGTTTTCATTGACTGTGGAAAACCATGTCAATAGTCCTCCTATAAGCAAAAGAGGAATTGTAATTATTAAGCGGTTCTTGATTTTTTTCTGATCCAAATGAAATGTTTCGCCTAAAATCAGCCTTGCGCTTCTGAATGCTGTGTCCCCAGATGTTATTGGACAAATAACAACACCGACAATTGCAAGTATGCCTCCGAACACTCCCAAAACTCCCGTGGAGATTTCATATACAACGTGAGAGGCGCCTGCCTTCAATGCTTCATTCAACAATTCAGTTGTTCCATAGAATGATACGCCGGCTGCAGCCCATACCAAAGCAATAACTGATTCGCTGATCATTGCTCCGTAAAAGATACTTCTTCCTTCTTTTTCTGACTTGATACACTTTGCCATCATAGGCGACTGAGTTGCGTGAAATCCCGATACAGCTCCGCATGCAACCGTCACAAACATATATGGCCATACGGGTGTACCATCCGGGTGAAGATTCTTTAAAGACAATTCGGGAATCGTGTATTTTCCACCTGAAAAAACAATGCCTCCTATTACCACAACAGCCATGACCAAGAGCAAAACACCGAATACCGGATATAGTTTTCCGATAAGCTTGTCGATAGGCAAAAGAGTTGCCAATAAATAGTATGCCAGGATAATTACTGACCAGAAAGTTGTATTCATCCAGTCAGGGGTGAGTTTGTCAAGCAGCCCGGCAGGACTTGTAACAAATACTGTGCCGCACAAAACAAGGAGTATGACCGAGAACAGTCGCATGAACCATTTGGTCACTTTTCTCATGTATGTGCCTGATAACTCGGCTATAGAAGCACCATTGTGACGCGAGCTGATCATACCGCTCATATAGTCATGAACAGCGCCTCCAAGGATTGAGCCGAATACTATCCACAAAAAGACAACAGGACCAAACACAGCCCCCATGAGCGCACCGAATATCGGCCCGGTCCCTGCAATGTTCAAGAGTTGAATTAAAAATGCCTTCCACCTTTTCATGGGGACGAAATCAACTCCGTCATTAACTGCGATAGCAGGCGTCTGACGATCATCCGGTCCAAAGACTTTTTCGGCCACTCTTCCATAGACAAGATAACCGATAATTAAAACACCAAAAGATATAAATAAAGATACCATTTTCTAAATTGTTTACTCCCATTTTTTTAAAACAATTGTCGATGAACATAGTATATTCCATTATTGAGTTTTTTGCAATAAAATCCCTTTGTAAATGGAGCAAGTGCGCAGTCATAACCAAAAAAATGGTATGACCCGTTTTTGGAGTCATACCACTTGGAAATTCTTTTTAATGATTTCCTTGTTTCCATTGTTTTTTGTTTGAATACATCTCTTCGTCAGCCCGCCGTTCAACACTGTCAACACCTTCATCTGTGTCGGGATTATAAAGCGAATATCCGACTGCAGCAGTGACGCGCTCCCAAGGCTGCTTTGAAGTATCGCTTTCATTTGCTTTGTACAAATCCAGTAGCTCTTTGATCATCTCATCACATTTGTCGTAATTGTCATTTTCAATTACCACAACAAACTCATCACCACCAACGCGATAAACACAAGAGCTGTCAAACACCTGACATATGAACTGACAAACGATTTGAATACTTACGTTTCCCTTTTCATGGCCGTAATTGTCATTGATTTTTTTCAAATCATTGATATCAACCAACGCAATGCCATATGGTGTTTTATTCTCGTTAAGTTGACTGACTTTGCTTTCAAAAGCTCTCTTGTTGAGGGCATGAGTCAAAGCATCAGTGTTTGCTACTTGGTTCAATTTGTCAGCATGTTCTCGGGCAGAAGTCAAATCGCTGATATAGTTATTTATATCGCTCTCCATTTTTTTCATGGAATCAGCGAGAACTCCAATTTCATCATTTCTTTTAATATTCACTTCGGAGAAAACATTGTTATTATTCTTATACTGATATGCCGCACGTGCCAAAATGCCAATTGGTTTTATAATACGCCTCCTCATAACAATGATAGCTAACACGCATATTAATACCGTTATTGCGATGAAAGCATATATGATGTAATTCATAAATCGCATAAGCTCAGACATAGCAGCATTCATTGTAATATCAACATCTGCCATTGCCAGAATTTCGCCGTTTTCATCAAAGATTGGCATGCCGGTCGCCATAAGCCAGCCATATTCCTGAGTTTTGGAAATATTGGGAGCCATTCCTTTTTCTTTTAAGGAACTTAACACTTTTTCATTATCCACAAAGTAAAGCGGGTCAATTACCCCCGGAGGACAAGCTTCTTCAAGCGCAGCATCAATGAGATAAACGTAACACTCATTCTCAACATCAACCCATGTGATGTAAAGGCAATCTATATCAAGTTGACTCTGCATTCTTCGCAAGTCTGAAAGGATAGACTTGTAGTCATCCATTTCCTTAACGAATTCAAATTGGCTGACATACGATTCAAATTCCGGTGTTCCCCACTTATCGCTCAACACCTTGTTATCAGAACGTTTGTAAACATCTAATATTGCTTTTTGAACGTTTGCTATTCTGTCTGCATCAATTTCAACAGCAACTAATTTAGCAACATCGATAGAATAATGCTCGTATTGTGCTATGAGTAAATCATACGAACCTTTGTTATATACTGCAATTGCAAATACACCAACTAATACCGCTGCAATTACAACCCATATAACAGTCTTCTTGGGTGAACTACTCGGCTATTGAATAACCGAGCATCCAGAGCCAGGCAAAGCCGGGATGGAGGTGGGTCCATGCCACCACTACTGCTGCCATAGGCTACGCAGCTACCTTGATTATTGTTGTGTTAGATAAACCTCTTTGATTGAGTGTTCTTATAATTCCTTCTTGTTGGAAATACAAACGCATAATGTTATA
>JAEEKG010000060.1 GCA_016282315.1 Clostridiales bacterium
GGTTTATTTGAAGGATTTTTGATTTTTCTTGTCACTTCAAGTATTCCTTCTTTTTCATTGAAAAGGAACTCTGATTGAACTTTGACAAGCAAATCACCTAACTCGATATCTTCTTCGTTTGTTGTAACTTTGACTCCGCAATCAACTTTTTCGCACTTAGCCATCGTTCTCACAAGACACAAGTCTGCTTTGTGACCATTGTATTCCAATTTGCAGGATTTAACTGTGCCAGCTCCTGCGTAATGAGTGAAGAAACCGGCTCTGTAGTTTGCTTGAATCAAATATGGATAACTTGCATCATAAACATCTTCGTGTCCTATGCCTATCTCTTGTTTAACTCTTGCAACATAAGGCCTTAAGTCAATGCATGCGCCTCCTTGGTTGAAATCCAGACACAGTCTGTAATACGGGCTAGCATACCAGAAATAGCTCTTGTTGCTTCCGTAAAGAATGTCTTTCCAGATTGCGCATTCGCCTGTTTTGTAGTCTTTGTGAGTTGCTCTGTAAACATCCGCAAATTCAGACATTGTCAAGTCTTCAAGTTTGCCTTCTTTTTTCAGCTTTCCGTAATATGCCATTCCGTCTTCATATGACTGTTTGAGCAATTCGTACGGGGATTCCCATCTTCCCATCTTGTTAAGCCAACCCGGTCCTACAAACATCATGTTATAACTATAACCATTGTTGTATTTTGCAAGGTGTCGGTATTGATCTATCAAGTTGAAAAGGTAAGGGTAGTAAGTCTCACCGTTTTCTTTGTAATATATCATGCCTCTCAAAACATTTTGAGGATGTGTTCCGAAGTTGGAGCCATTTCCGTCAAAGCACGCCAATAAATCCCTGGATAAATGTGGGATGGCAACTATTCCGCTGTCATCTTCTTTATTCATTGCAGGGCAGTGTGAGTTGATTTTTGAAGGTATCCAAGGATTCCACGGGCCTCCATCCATAAATGTGTACCAAGAATTGTTACATGTGTGATAAGCTTTGGGACCTTCTTCCCAGCAAGTTGCCACTGCACATTTAACCATAGGATACTTTTCTTTTATGTAATTGATAGTAAAACTATCCAAGAAATAGCTGCCTGTTGATGTGGGATAAAATCCGAACTTTGAATAGAACAATGAAAAAACATCATCTACTATTCTTTTCTTATCTTCATCTGAGAACATCCAGATACAAAAATCTTCAGTGTGATACTTTTCTCTGAATTCTTTACAAGGCAATCCAAGCAAAGATAATCCTATCTCATCTCCGTATTTTTCATGATGTTCTTTTGCAACTTCAACTATCTTATCTGAAAACAGAGAAGCATACGTAATCTGAATTGTTGTTTTCAAACCATTTTTATGAGCTGTTTCCTGTTGAAACAAGAAAATGTCCATCGATTCATCCTGAACATTGTTGACCTTCATTTGTGCTTTTTCCGCATATTCAGGTGACAATTCAGGCCTATGAATGATATTTACAAAAAACTTACTTTCCATATATCTCCTTATTGTTGTATAATATCTACAATGATTATACCCAAAGCACATATGAGAATGCAATAATTTACACAAAAAACTCGATGAATAGTTCTGGGTAACTACAAAATACGAAAAAGGGGAACAGCATATGCTTAGACCATGTATCAGCCATGCAGCTGCAATAATGAACAACAGTATTGATGACCAATTCAGATTAATTAGTGAAGCAGGGTTTAAATGTATAGATTTTAATATTGATATCTTTTTGCCCGGAAGACTGATTGAGTCAGGAGAATTCTGTGAGTTGTTTGATTCAGACATAAGTACGATTCTTGAATTCTTCAAACCATACAAAGAGGCAGCAAAAAAATATGACCTGGAGTTTTTCCAAGCTCATGCTCCGTTCCAGCTTTATGTTGACGGAAGGGACGATATAAACGAAAAGTGCTATGATGTTATAGAAAAGACATTAGCTATATGCGATTATCTTGATTGCAGATTTGTTGTTGTTCATCCACCGGTTTTGTCCTGGCTGCACGATAAGGAATATGAGATGAAAACTGATCTTGAATACTACAGAAGATGTATTCCTTTTGTGAAAAAGTATAATGTTGTAATTTGCCTTGAGAATATGTTTAGAACTGTTCAAAGACACATTACAGAAGCTTCATGCTCAGATGTGAGCGAGGCGATTTATTATATTGACACTTTGAACGGTGAGGCCGGAGGAGAGTATTTCGGATTCTGTTTTGACTTGGGGCATATGAACTTGTTAGGGAAGAATGTTAAGGAGAATCTCATAAAACTTGGCAAAAGAATTAAGTTGCTTCACATTCATGACAATGACGGCATTCAGGATCACCATGCAATTCCTTTCTCATATTCCAGGAACTGGGGACAGAATCTGGTAACAGACTGGAATGGTTTTATTGAAGGATTGAAAGCAATCGGTTTCACCAATGATGTCGATTTTGAAGTTGGAGCAGGATGCACAGTAGTTCCAAAAGAATTAAGATCTGCAGTGTTAAAATATGTATATGAAATAGCTAATTATTTCTGCGAAAAAATTAAACAATAGTTTCAAATAAAAATA
>JAEEKG010000009.1 GCA_016282315.1 Clostridiales bacterium
CATGCTGTGAATGCGGTTTTATACCTGCCTAGAACAATATAGAAATATATAAAAAAAGCATGGTCGCTTTTGAAAACTCAATTGTGACAATTCTTTTTATATAAAACAATCTTACTTTTTCAATTAATGAAACAATTTTATTTTGTGAATACTATTTCTTCAACAGTTGAAACTGTTTGTCCTGCTGTTGTAATTTCCATTGTGAATACCATTGTCAGATTGCTGCCTTCCTGAACAAGATACAAATCTATTTTTGAACTTGTAACAGAAGTAAGTCCTGCCAAAGATTTGACTGCATCCATTGCGCCTGCAACCGGAACGAGCTTTCCGTCTTTCTTTGTAACTTTGAAACTTGTTTTTTCTCCATTCTTGTCTGTAACGGTAACTTCGTCACCTGCTACAGTAACTGTTGCAGAAGTGTAAGCCTGTTTACTGTTTTCCGCAGATGCGCTTGCCATCTCAGAATAAAGACCTGTTACATCATTTCCGTCGAGCATAATTTTGACTGAAGTTGATTTGAAGTTGTAAACTGCTTTTCCTGAGCAAGATGCAATTGAGACAGCCATAACAGCGATCATTGCAATTGCAAGTATAGATGTTAATATTCTCTTTGTTGTGTTTTTCATATATTATGCCTCCAAAATTAGATTACGATAATAATATCATTGAGACAGGATAATTTCAATCATTAACTATCTGAAATATTTTGTTCCTGGCCGGAACGTTTCTTTCACTGTTCAAAAGAGGGTCAGAAACAATTGTGTTTTTAGCTTCTTCAAAAGCGTGATACAACAATTCTGAATTGCCTAAGGAAGCAGACAATTTCAATCCTGATTCACCGGATTGCCTTATTGTGCCATCGGCCTGACTTACAAAGTCGCCCGGTCCTCTCATTTCCAGGTCTTTTTCCGCTATTTTATATCCGTCATTTGTTTCACAAAGCGTTTTCAATCTCTCTTTTGCTCTTTCGCTCTTTGATTCTGACATCAAAAAGCAATAGGACTTCCGACTTCCTCTTCCGACTCTTCCCCTCAATTGATGCAATTGGGCCAAGCCGAAGAATTCAGCGTTTTCGACTACCATTACGGATGCATTCGGGACATTGACCCCGACTTCGATTACTGTTGTGGATACAAGAATATCCAACTCGCCTTTGACGAATTGTTCCATAACTTCATCTTTTTGTTTTTGTTTCAATTTTCCGTGTATGAATCCTACTCTCAGATCAGGGAACACTTTTTCAGATAACTCCTCGGCAAAGTTGACAGCAGCTTTCATGCTCCTGCCGCCTTCCCTTATGACATCAAGAGGAATTATGTCTTTGTCTGTCAGCTCTTCCCCGGACTCACCCACAAGTTTTTCTTCTTCAACAGATGGGCACACAATGTACACCTGTCCGCCTTCTTCAACACTCTTGCGTATGTATCCGTTAAGTCCGTCCCTATACTCTTCGCCGAGAGCAAATGTTGAAACTTTCTTTCTTCCGGGCGGCATTTCGTCTATTGTGGAAATATCCAGATTTCCGAAAAGAACAAGTGCAAGAGTTCTCGGAATTGGAGTTGCACTCATTGTAAGGATATGACAATCAAAATTCTTATCTGCAAGTTTTTTTCTTTGATTAGCGCCGAACCTGTGCTGCTCATCCGTTATTACTAGTCCAAGATCTGAAAACAACACATTGTCTTCAAGCAGAGCGTGTGTTCCGATTACAACTCTTGTGACACCTAGATTGAGATTGTTGAGCAGTTCTCTCTTTTCTGCAACTCTCATTGCACCGGTCAGAATATCTGTTTTGTACCCCATTTTTTCAAACAGAGGTTTCATGTCATTGTAGTGTTGTCTTGCCAGTATTTCAGTCGGTGCCATTATGGCCACCTGTTTGTCATTTTGAAGGGCAACAAAAGCGGCAAATTCAGCACATGCAGTCTTTCCTGAACCCACATCACCTGTCACAATTCGGCACATTCTTTTGCCAGATGTCATGTCTTCTTCTATCTCGCGCATTGTTCTCAACTGAGCGTTTGTGAATTTGAAATCAAACAAAGATTCAAACATTGAAAAATCCGGCTTAGAATATGCTTTCATCACTGCTTGTTTTTCATTTTTGTTTGATGAAAGCAGGTTGAGCGCAAACATGTACATTTCTTCGAATGCCAGTCTTTTCTTTGCTGCATCAACACTGTTCAGATCCAAAGGAAAATGAATATTCTCAAGCGCAAATCTCAGATCACACAACCCGTATTTCATTTTTATGTCATTTGGAAGAACATCTTTGACACAATCATCTGCCCGCTCATCCAAAGCGTATTTAAAAGCTGATTCAACAGCATTGTGAACTATTTTCTGAGAAAGTCCTGTCGTTAGTCTGTATATTGCATAAAGGCTCTTTAATTCTTCAATTTCGCCTTTTTCTGCTATGGGATTTGACAGAAAAACTGCTGAATTCTTTTTCTCAATTTTTCCATAAAACCTATATGTCTGACCCTGGATAAGCGCACGATCCATATATGGCTGGTTGAAATATGTTATGCTGCATTTTCCCGTGTCATCAAAACACTGGAGTTTAGTCAGTGTCATGCCGCGCTTTATCATGACAGATCTGGGCCTGTTTGAAACAGTGAGCATTAGAGAACAAACTTCCCCGTCCTCTACCTGGCTTACTGTCTTTATAAAACCTCTGTTCTCATAACCTCTTGGGAAATAGTAGACAAGATCTCCGGCATTTTTTACTCCGAGTTTTTCAAAAAGCGCCGCACGTTTTTCACCGATTCCGTAAATTGCTGAAATCGGTGTGTTTTTTCCGCTTATCATGGTGCTTTTCCGCATTTTGAAACTCCTTTTTCTTTGTACAATTAATTTTACAACAAGAATTGCCAAAAAACAACAAAACAAAAATATATACGTACTCAATTAAATTCTTGAAAATACGCGTGTGTTGATATACAATAAACACATAAAAAATATAGGAGATTACGATGTCAGAAAAGACTACACCAAGAATACTCCAAGGGTTTAGTGAATTGCTCCCTCAGGATCAGTTCATGTTTGACTCATTGATGGAGAAAATCAAGAACACGTATAAAAAATACGGCTTCTATTCAATAGATACGCCGACTTTGGAATTGTCTGAAGTCTTGTTGGCAAAAGCAGGCGGAGAGACCGAAAAACAGATTTACAGATTCAATCACTATGACAATGACTTGTCAATGAGATTCGATCTGACAGTTCCGCTAGCCAGATATGTCGCTCAGCACAACCAGGATCTAGTATTCCCTTTCAAGAGATATCAGATAAGCAAGGTATACAGAGGTGAAAGACCCCAGAAAGGCAGATTCCGTGAGTTTTATCAGTGTGACGCCGATGTCATAGGCGCTGACACTTTGGATATCAACTACGACGCGGAAATGGTCTGCCTCATCTCTGATGTCATGAAAGAACTTGATCTGGGCGATTATTGCGTGAGAATCAACAACAGAAAAATCTTATCCGGTTTCTTTGACTCAATAGGTCTTAAAGATAAGATTACTGATGTTTTGAGAATAATAGACAAACTCGACAAAATGGGAAAAGAAAAAGTTGTTGAAGAATTGTCTGAAAAAGGTGCAGATAAAGACCAGATAGAAAAGATTCTAGGATTCATTTCCATTTCAGGGACAAATCATGACAAAATTGCATCCCTGAGAAAAATTGAAGCTGGCGAACTGTTCTCAACAGGAGTTGATGAATTGGAAACAGTTATCAACATGGCAAAAATGCTCGGAATGAGTGAGAAGAACGTTTCAATAGATCTCTCAATCGCAAGAGGCCTTGACTATTACACAGGCACAGTCTATGAGACAACTTTGATCGGACATGAGAATTTCGGTTCGGTTTGCTCAGGCGGAAGATATGACAATCTCGCAAGCTACTATACAGACAAAATCCTGCCCGGAGTAGGAATATCCATCGGTCTTACAAGATTGTTCTCTTTGCTCAAAGAAAACGACATGTTAAACGGAATAGAAAAGAACGAGACAAGTGTTGTCGTCTTGCCAATGGATACAGGCAGATTTGAATATGCGGCAAAAGTCGTTAAAGTTATAAGAGAAAACGGAATCAAATGCGACATATTCTGGTCAGATAAGTCGGGCAAAGCCAAATTCAAATATGCTTCAAGAACTGGAGCTGGTTTTGCTGTAGCCGTAGGTGAAACAGAAGAGACAAACAACACCGTTACAATAAAGAATCTAGAAACAGGTGACCAGAAAGAAGTTGAACTTGAAAAGGTCTCCGAATTCTTCAGATAATCGAAAGGACAAAACAAAATGAGTGAAATGCTTTTGAAAAAGGACAGACG